>CAZFHL010000011.1:0-15130 GCA_964519145.1 uncultured Candidatus Saccharibacteria bacterium | reverse complement strand
TTTATATATTAGACTTTAATATTTTATCAATTTTTTTGGCGATTAACAAAAAATCTTTTTCTTTTTTGCCTCTAGTTGTTTCCGCAGGAGTGCCAACCCTTATGCCAGAAGGATCCATTGGGCTTCGTGTATCAAAAGGTATTGTATTTTTATTTACAATAATATTATTTTTTTCTAAAAGTTCACTAGCTATTTTACCAGAAAGACCTTTACCATTCATAAAAGTATCCATCAAAATTAAATGTGTATCTGTCCCACCAGAAATAATCCTCCAACCTAATTTTTGCAATTCGTAAGATAAAGTTTTGGCATTTTTTAAAATTTGTTTTGCATATTTTTTAAAATTTAAAGTATTTGCTTCTAGTAAAGCCACTCCTACTGATGCTATGTTGTTTATATGAGGACCACCCTGAATCCCCGGAAAAACTGCTTTATCTATCACTTTTTCAATATCAATATTTTTAGATAAAGCTATTTTGCTTTTTTTATTTGTAAAAATAATAGCTCCTCTAGGACCTCTTAAAGTTTTATGAGTGGTAGTAGTGACGACATCTGCATATAAAAAAGGAGATTCATAAACTCCCCCAGCCACAAGTCCAGCAAAATGAGACATATCCACCATTAAATATGCATCTACCAAATCAGCTATCTCTCGCATTTTTTTAAAATCAATAAATCGAGGATATGCAGTAAACCCGGCTACGATTAAATTTGGTTCTTCTTTTAAAGCTATATTTTCTATTTCTTTATAATCAATCTGTTCTGTTTGTTTATTTACACCATAGGAAACTTGATTCCAAAATTTACCTGTAATAGAAACTCTATGCCCGTGGGTCAAATGCCCACCGTGGTCTAAAGACATCCCCATTATCTTTCCACCTTGCGGTACCAAGCCCAAATAAACTGCCAAATTTGCAGGCGATCCTGATAATGGCTGAACATTAACAGACCAATCATCTTTATTTAGTTTAAACAATTTCAAAGCTCTATCTTTACAAATATTTTCTAGTTTATCAACAACCTCGTTGCCGCCATAATATCTAGCCCCCGCATAACCTTCTGCATATTTGTTCGTAAACTCGCTCCCCAAAGCTTCTAACACATCTTTTGATACATAATTTTCAGAAGCAATTAAATTTATAAACGTTTTTTGCCTCTTTTTCTCCAAATCTATTAGTTTTTTTATCTGTTTATCTTTCATTAATATGAATATAGCATGAATTGCATGATAAAAACAAAGACCTTTTTATAAAATAAAAAGGTCTTAAACACACTAACATTCTAAATTTTTACCAACTAAACCAACGACCTCTTTCAAAACTTCATCAAATGGTCTATTCGCATCAACTACTCTATATTTATTTTGAGCATATGTCCTGAAAAATTCAAAATAACCTGCTCTAACCAAATTATAAAAATCCAAATCTTTTTCATCAAAATAATTTGTATCTTGACCCCTAGAAGATAGTGCTCGCTTTCTTCCGATTTTAGGATCAACATCTAAATATATATATAATGATGGTGCGAGCATCGATACAAAATCTCTTCTAAATCTTTCAAAAAGATCCATCAAATGTGTATTCTTTTGCCCTCTTATTTGATAAGCAAATGTAGAAGCATCAAATCTGTCACAAATAACATTATTCCCTCTTTTAACTGCAGGCCAAACTACTGTTTCTAAATTTGTAATCCTCGAAGACCAAAAAAGTAAAAATAACGGATCGGCTGAAATTTGAGACCAATCAGATCCTAAAATAACAGACCTGATTTTATCCGAGATATCATTACCTCCTGGTTCTTTTGTGAAAACAAAATTTGAAGCTGAAAAATGATCTTTCAAGCCATTGATAACAGATGTTTTACCTGCACCATCTCCACCTTCAATAACAATAAATTTGCCAAATCTTTCTTTTGTCATAACACCTCTAAGTAAATAATATAAATTGATATAAACAAAAACAAGATTGACATAAATATATAAAAGAGTATAAAAAATAGAGAAGGAGTTTTTAACAATGAAAATAATAGGTGTACCTAACCAGAAAATAATCTTATTTGATGAATTGCCACCAGAAGCAGCCGCGATGGCTTTAGCTATGTATTCGCGTGATCCACAATCAATCACTGTTCATTTAGACAAAGTTAAACAAGTTGGACCAGAAAGATTTATGGCAACTTATTATGTTGGATATGGACACAAATCAATTGGTGATTGTGGTTCTACCACTATTTGTGCAGAGCTAGTTAGTATGTTAAATGCAAAAGCCATACAACAAAACCCGTTGTATAACGGACAAGAAGCCAGTACACGATATTTAGATATGATGGAAGTGGGTGTTTTAAATCCATTAAACACACCTGAGGGGGAACGGATCCAAGCCATTTGGATGGAACTTTATGCAAATACCCTCCAAATATTAGTGCCTTATTTGACAGAAAAATATCCAATGCTTGCTGAAGACAAACCAAGCATATATCAAAAAGCCATTAAAGCAAAAGCTTTTGATATTGCTAGAGGATTTTTACCGGCAGGATGTCTTACTTTTGTTGGTTGGCATACAAATTTAAGACAAGCATGGGATCATTTAAGAGATTTATCATTCCACCCACTTCAAGAAGTAAGGGGTACAGCTAAAGAAATATTATCTAATCTTTCTGATAGATATCCTAGTAGTTTTTCATTTAAAACAACAAAAGAACAATATGACTATATGGAAATGTGTTCAAAGTATGTTTATGAAAATTTAAAATTATCGACAGAATTTTCATATTCACATACCAATATAAAGATTGATGAAAAAATGGTTAGGTTATTATTAGATCGTCCACCAAAAACAGAATTGCCAGACTGGTTCAATCGTTATGGTCAAATTCAATTTCGTTTTCTTTTAGATTTTGGATCTTTTCGTGATATTCAAAGGCATAGGAGTTGTACTCAAATAATGCCTTTACTTACCACTTATCATGGGTTCAATAATTGGTACATTGACCAACTTCCAGATAATTTGGTTGATATGGTGCTAAAAACAATAAAAGTCCAACAAGAAGCTGTCGATAAAATTCAAGATATATATATTCGCCAATATTATATTGCCATGGGCTTTAATGTTGCTTGTGAATTAACTGCTGGACTACCATCTGCTTTATATATAGCAGAACTTCGTTCAGGACAAACAGTTCATCCAACATTACGCAACATAGCTCAAAAAATGGGAAAATCTTTGAAAGAAATTATACCTTTTATGCAGATACACTGTGATATGGGAGCAGATGAATGGACTACCGCTCGCGGTCGACATGACATCGTAAAAAAAGAATAATAAAAGTCCCCGCAGTGGTCTACGACCACTGCGGGGCAATTTTTTATCTCCATTCTTTGAAATACTTACCGAGCTTTGGACCAATTTGTGTTCCATAAGTTGGATTCATTTGATCGTAATGTTCTGTTGGTTCAATAATCATTTTTTCATAACAAACTTTGGCAATTGGTTGGCCATCTCTGATCAATAAACCATTATCAAAAGAACGGACTTCAAGAGTAAGTGGCCTACCGCACGCATCGTTATTTAATCCAACTCCCCAACCTGCATCTATATAGCCAGCATAATGTGATCTAAGATCACCACTTCTCTCATCCATAGGTTTCATCTCACAGGCAAGACTTGGTGGTACTCTAACGAATTCCTTTGTAGATAAAATATAAAAAGTGTTGCTTTTTAATGCAATGGATTTATTAAATATAGAAACTGGTCTAAAAAAATATCTAGGTTCATAATGCATTTTTAAAGAAAGATCAATTGCTTCACCATTTTCAATAGCCTCAAATCCAGGAATTTCAAAATCAAGTCCCAAAGATAAAAGCAGTGACCCATCTCTATCAGAATGCTTTATTTCTTTAAATAAAATTTTATTACCCAAATTATCAAACAACAGACCTCCGCTTATTTCAAAAGATGTTTGTAATCTAAGTTCATCAAGACGAGTGTCTTGATTAAAAAATCTTATCTGATTTAAAGTCAAACCTGAATAGATAATTACTGGAAAAGTTTTTGGTGTAATAAGTAGCCAAAGTGGTCCAGAATAATTTGTTGGTATAACATCATATCGAGAAACCTTATCTGCTAACATACGAACATGCAGATCTACACGTCCGCTTGAAGATTTTGAATTTGCATATGCATAAACATCATCAGGTAATTCTCTTATAGATTCATTTAGCCTAAAGGCATAACAAACGCCCCGCTCTAAAATGATTT
The DNA here is from genome assembly GCA_964519145.1 of uncultured Candidatus Saccharibacteria bacterium. Taxonomy (GTDB): domain Bacteria; phylum Patescibacteriota; class Minisyncoccia; order Phycocordibacterales; family WO2-35-19; genus CAZFHL01. The sequence continues at coordinate 10,874 of CAZFHL010000011.1, read as the reverse complement.
TGTCTCCTTTAACAGGGATACCTCCAACCCTCTCTATAGCTTGAAAAACAGTTTCATCATAATAAGGAAGAAAAGCTCCGTTCACCCTATAACCATGCAATGTTAAAGAAGGGTCGAGAGAGCTTGGTCTGATATTTGCTTCATTTGAATTAATAACAAAATTCCCTAAGATAAGCTCTTGGATTAATTGACTTGGTAAAGCGCCACCATATTTCATATTTGAAGATCCTTTCTTTCTAAAGTTTAATCATTTTAAGAAAACAAAAAAGACTTGTAAAAAGTCTTTTTTGTTTTGTAGTTTTTTCAAAAAAATAAAATAGTTCTTGAGCGAGATTCTGCAAGCCGTGAAGAGCTGAGGACAAAGAAATTTTTAGCAAAAAATTTCTGTATCGAGCGAAAGAATCTATTTTATTTTTTTGAATTTTTGTAAAATTTACTTTACATATAAGATCGTCAGCCTCCAGTTGGTTGAAGTATGATTTAACGCACTTCAACCCCCATTGAGCGACAAGTACCAGCGATGATTTTCACAGCAGCTTCAAGATCATTTGCATTCAAATCAACCATCTTTTTTTGTGCAATTTCTTCAAGTTGTTTTCTTGTTATAGACCCTACTTTTTGAGCTGGAGCTTTACCAGAACCTTTTTCAATACCAAGAGCTTTCATTATAAGGTTTGAAGCAGGAGGAGTTTTTAGTACAAAATCAAAAGTCCTATCTTCATAAACATTTATTTCAGCAGGTACGAGAGAGCCAGCCATTTCTCTTGTAGCTTCATTAAATTTGGTTACAAATTCACCAATGTTGATACCAGCAGGACCAAGAGCTGTTCCAACAGGTGGAGCAGGAGTTGCCTTACCGGCAGCAATCACTAATTTTATTTTTTTTGTTATTTTTTTAGCCATATTATTTATTATCTAATTAAAGTAAATCTTTATTTTATTGAATTTCCCGAGAAGCGCGAGAAAACACAGTCTACATCAAAACTAAAATATTTTCAATAGGCTGATATTTTTAAATTTTCTTTACTTGTAGAAAGTCTAGTTCAACTGGTGTTTCTCTACCAAACATAGGCACCAAAACCTTTATCTTTCCTCTAGATTCGTCCACTCCACCCACTTTACCTTCAAGATCTTTAAATGGTCCATCTACTATTTTTACAGCATCGTCCATTGCCAAATCTATATTATGTTTAGGAGTATCACTATTCATTCTCTTAAATAAACTTTCTACTTCTTTTGGATCAAGTGGCACAGGAAAAACTCCAGAACCAACAAATCCTGTCACACGAGGAGTATTTCTCACCACATACCAAGAATCATCTGTAACCACCATATCTACCAAAACATACCCTGGATAAATTTTTTCCTCTTCTTCCACCCTCTTATTTGCTTTAATTTTTATTTTCTTTTCTGTAGGTACTAATACATTAAATATTCTGTCTTCCATACCTAAAGATTCTATACGCTGTTTTAAATTTCTCATCACTGCATTTTCATAACCAGAATAGGTGTGTATGGCATACCAATTACGACCCTCTTCTATTTGTTGTTTACTCATATTTTTATGGAGTTTTATATTAATTGCTAATAATAAAATTTAATAATTTTGAAAAAATAAAATCAAAAAAGCCTAAAAACAAAGCCACCAAAACAGACACCAAAATAATAACAGATGTAAAAATCAATGATTGTTTTTTATTTAACCAATTTACATTTACAAGCTCAGCTTTTGTTTCTTTTAAATAATTTACAAGTGACATATTTTTTAATTTAAAGAATAATAATATTATACATCTTTTTGCTCCTATCAAAAAACCCCTTTAGGGGCTTTTCGTTAATTACCATATATTTTAACAAATTTAAAAAACTTGTCAAATAACATATGAGTCTAACTATTTTTTCTTCAATAAATCCGCAAATGGATTGTGTGTACCCGCATCTTCAGCATCATCTTTCAAACTGTTTTCTAAATCAAAAGCTTTTATTTTTCTTAGACCAAAAAAATATGGCGGTTCTTTACATTTAGCAACCTCCAATGTATCTTTTCCTTTATGATCAAGGAGCACAAGACCATTATCTGGCAAATCTACAGCTCTGCAAATATTACCACCTCCACTTTTAATAAACACTCTTTTACCTTGAAAAACTATTCTCTCCCACCTATTTTGTGTAATATCGACTGGTGTATTTGCTGATTTGCCAGTATTTGTCATACTTACAACTTGACCATTTTCAATTTTTACTATCATTGTATTATATCCATAGGAATTATTTACCATCTTTAAAACTAAGCCATCTAAAGACCTGTCTCTTGCTTCATAAACTTCTTTTGAGGCCATATCTTTTTCAACAAGTTTCTCTTGAGCTTTAATAGCTTTTTTACTTAAAGGAAAAGATTTATCTATTTTAGTAATCAGACCGTCTCGAACATCTTCTAAGAACCCTTTATATTCTTTAAAATACATATACGCATTTGTTCCCCCTAAAGGAATATCTGAATCATCAGTGAGTGATGGTGATGGTCCAGTATACGGATGAGAAGGTCTTTCTGCTAAAATAAAAGATGGATGAAATAAACAGACAGACCTTCTCTCATTAATTTTTTCAACAGCTTCTTCTGACTTGTGAATACCTTTACAAAATTTAAATATGAACGCACCAGTGCGAGAATATATATGACTACCATAATATTCTCTTAAAAACTTATTTGGATCATATACTTCCGAATACCTATCATCTTGATATATCAATTTTTTTAACCAAAGATATTCTTCTGGTAGATACATAATAGCATTAGGGTTTTCTCTAAATATTTTCCTTAACCATGATTCAATCATATTAGCTATTTCTGACCCAAGCCAAATTATAGTGTTATCTATCAACATAGGATGAATTCGTACATTACTTGGATTGTCTAAACCAGATAATAATTTAGCGACATTATCTTCAATACTCAAATTAGAATCGTAAAGTCTAAGTCTAAACTCTTGTTCTTCAGGTAAACCCCATTGAAACTTATAATCATCAAAACGGGACTTAATCCAATCCAAAAGAGATCCCAAATCTTCAGGCATAACAATAGCCTCATTTGGTATTTTAGGACCTGCACCATTTGGATTTTCAATTATAAATAACTTATAAATCACATAGTCTGTTTGTGACCGCGATAATCCTCTGTTTTCACAAAGTCTTATCATTAATTCTCTATATGGTTTAGTAAATCGAATTTGTAAACCATTGTTTAAATCTTCTAGGTCTTTTTGCGTAACACCAGCACTATTACTTTGGCTAGTATATCCATCTTCCAACTCTAACAACAAATCTCCTCTTATGGTTTTTAATATTTCCTCACTAACTTCTGGAACATCTACTCCTTCCATAAATTTTTATTTTATCTCGTAAGTTAAATTGACCTGCGCTGTGATTTTTGTTTCTCCTTGGGGCAAAGAAGCTTCTGTTCTCTTAAGCATCATATCTGCTCCACCGCCAACATCTGAATGACCGTACATGTCATAAGGCATATAATTTCCTGTTTCGTTGAAATAAATCATTTTGCCAAGTTTTACCCCTAATTGCTTTGCCAATTCTTTAGCTTCTTTTTTGGCTTTCTTTATTGCTTCTTCCCTTGCCTCAGATACATATTTTTCTCTTTCATCTACTGTAAATTCAAGCCCACTAATATTTGAAACATTTAATGCCCCTATTTTGCTTACAATCTCTCCTGCTTTTTTTGTATCTCTAACTTTAACTGTAATATTTTGACTAACATCATAACCAATCAATTCGTTTGTTCCTGTATCACAAGGCACGACAGAGTAATAAGGACAAGGCGCTTGTTTCCAATTGTATTTTGGATAAACATTATAACTTGTAGTTTTTATATCTCTATCTTCAATACCAACTTCTTTCAAAATGACTAATGCTTTAGCTATTTTTTCATCTAAAATAGTTTGAGCACTTTCTACAGACTCACTAGATTCTAATACACCGAAATTAAATGAAGCCACATCTGGAATAGCGAAAGATTCACCCTCACCCATCACCATAATTGTAGATTGAGGATAAACTTCTTTGCTTATATTTGATAACCTTTTAATATCAGAAATAACTCTTACTAATAAAAACAAAGATAAGAAAATAAGCACTGCCCCAACCCATTTTAAGACCTTTTTTGCATCATCTGCTGGAAAAAATTGTTCAAACATATTTTTATACTTAATTAATAATTTACCTATATTATAAACAAATATTATAAACAAACAAATACAAAAGTCTTTTTTTCAAAAATTGTCGAATATAAAACCTTTTTGGAGCCTAGCGAGCGCGACTGGCGCAGCTTCGCAGGAATTTTTCACCAGAAAAATATCCGTGGTTCAAAAAGGTTTTATTGAGAAAGATTTTTGAAAAATATCTAATTATTATAGTATTTAAAAATCCATCATCTATCCTCAATCAAGTCCAACAAATTTAAAAACAAACAAGCTACTGTTATTGGACCAACTCCTTTTGGTACAGGCGTTATGGCTGATACAAAATCTTTTACACTATCAAAATCAACATCACCTACTATTTTTGACTTGCTATCTTCCAAAATTCTATTTATACCTACATCAATAATTACAGGCTTTTTGTTTGCATCAATAAAACTTTTATCTATATATTTTGGTTTACCGATAGCGGAAATTAAAATATTAGCATTTTTAGAAATTTCTTTTGGATTTTCTGTTTGACTATTAATGATAAAAGTTTTTATTTTTTTATTTATAAAATAATCCGCAATAGGTTTGCCTACCAAATTTGACCTACCGAAAATGACGACCGTTTTATTTGTAAAATCAATGTTATAAAAATCAAAAATCTCTAAACAAGCTCTTGGGGTTGCTGGCAATATCTTTTTAGCAATATCACCATCTAAAGATAGCCCGTCAACATCTTTTTTTATACTTATACTATTTAAAATCCTATCTTTATTTAAAAAGTTTGGCAGGGGCAATTGTACAACAATCCCCGAAACTGACTGATCATTATTTAAATTTAAAATATCATAAATAATTTTCTCTTCTTGTATATCTTCATCATATTTTTTTAACAAAACATCTATACCTACCTCTTCTCCAAACTTTATTTTTTGTTCAATATAAATATTTGAATCTTCTCTATCACCAATCTGCAAAATGACCATTTTTGGTTTTATTTGAATATTTGACAATTTATTCAAAATTTTTTCTTTTATTTTCTCTCTTACAGGCAATCCGTACAATATATTTGTCATAAATAAAAATTAAATTAATTTATTCTTATGTTATAATAATAAAAATGAATTGGCAAAAAATTCAAAAATACATATCTATTTTGTTAGTTGTTATGTCTATAATTTTTATAGTCGCACTTTACAATAAAGGTAATTCCGTTTCTTTAGAAGATATGCAGGAAAAAATATTAGGCTACGGTATTTGGTCTCCAATTATTTTTTTATGTATATATGTATTTATTACAACATTTAGTCCATCAAGTCCGTTTATGGCTATAGCCGGAGTAATTTTTGGTTTCAAATATGGCATGCTTTATAGTGCAATCGGAAATCTATTGAGTGCAGTAATAATGTTTTATGTTTCTAGAGCTTTAGGTAAAAAATTAGTTGATAAAATTTTAAAACATAAATATATGCGTCATATAGAAAGATACAATTCAAGATTAGAAAATAGTGGTTTACTTGACCTTATCTTATTGCGTATTGCCCCTATTATGCCATTCAATATATTAAATATAATAATGGGAGTATCTAAAATAAAAATAAAAGTTTATGTGGTCGGCACAATCATTGGCCTGTTACCAAGCACTTTTATAGCTGTATATTTTGGAGAATTAATTTCAAAAATCTTTTAAGATATAAACACGGAAAATATCCCTTATATTAAACCTCTTTCAAAACTCTCTCTCATCATACCTTTTTGAACCACGGATATTTTTTTGCTAAAAAATTCCTGCGAAGCTGCGCCAGTCGCGCTCGCTAGGCTTCAAAAAGGTATGATTTCGACGAGTTTTGAAAGATACTATTAGTATCAACTAGTTAATATTCTTTCAATATCAGAAACTATTGAAGGCAAGCTCTCTTCAGATTTAATAACATAGCCAACCGCCCCCAAAGCCATCACATCACTAATCTTTTTGGTGGTAGCCAAATTTGAAGAAACTAAAACTGGAGTTTTTGGATACTCTTTATTTTCTGATATTTTTTTCAGAAATGAAGCGCCATCAAGTTTTGGCATCATCAAATCCAAAACCACCAAATCTGGCTTTTCTGTTTTTAACATTTCCAAACCAATTTCTCCGTCTGGTGCATAAACTATTTCATATTTTTTTGGATCAAGCATTGAACCTAATGTTTTCGGAAAAAATTGATCATCGTCTACTATAAGTATTTTTTTCATAAATTTAAATTTATTTTAATAATATCAATTTATTGGTATCGTAAACCAAAAACTTGTTCCAATATTTTCTCTTGAAACAACACCTATACTACCATTATGTGCTTCTACGATACCTTTGGCAATGACGAGTCCAAGTCCTGTACTTTTTGAGTCTTTATCTACAGGAGCCAATTTTGCTTGATTATACGGCTTAAACAAATCTTTAATACTATTTTCTGGGATACCAATTCCATTATCAGAAACTACCACACACAAAGATTTTGCTTTTATTTTAATATCTTTTTTTGAAGGAAATACAAGATTATTTTTATTAATATTTTCTAAAATTGTATCCAAAATTTCACTTTTGGGTTCAACAACAAAAGTATTTATAAAAATACGACCCTCTGATTTTGTAAATTTTATAGAGTTTGAAATAAAATTACTAATAACTTGACTTATTGCCCTACTATCTAAATTTAAATCGAATGGCACAGATGAATCTACAAATTTAAACAACGAAATACCTCTACTATTAGCGAGTAAAGTATAAAAGGAAACTCGGTTATCTACTATCTCTCTTATGTCGAAAGGTTCTTTATTTAAAATAAATTTTCCAGCCTGCAATTTTGATAAATCCAAAATATCATTTACAAGCTCTAACATGTCAGAAGAACTTTGATAACCCAAATTTATATAATCTAGAAACTCTTTGGAATCTTTTTTGAGATTACCCCCAATAATCAATTCTAATATTTTCTTAATACCGTCTATAGGAGATCTCAATTCATGAACAATCATATGAGTAAACTCTTCTCTCACTTTTTCTAATTCTACATCCCTACTTACATCATGGAAAATAATAACTCCTCCAATAATACTTTTTGTATCTTTTGATAAATTATTAAAAACAGGATAAACACCTATTTCAAAAAAAATATTTTTAATTTGAATTTTTTCAGAAATAAAATTTTCTCCTTTTGTAATCGCTTCTTCTAACTTACCTCTTATATCAAATTTCAAAGAAATTTTATCTATTAAATCAAAAATGGTTATGTTATCTAAAAGCTCTTTTCCAATTAAATTATTGACTACAGGGTTGGAAACAACTACTCTATAATTTGAATCCACCATAAGCACCCCGTCTCTCATACTAAGCACCATAGAGTTTAATCTGCTTTCTTCTGCTTTTATAAATTCTTCTAATTTTTCAACGGCTTCTGAAGCTTGCTTTGTAATTTTATAGAGCAAAGTCATATCTTTTTCTTTATATAAACCAGACTTTGTATGAGTAACAATTAGCACACCCGCTACGGCGCCACTTATAACAATAGGTATATTAAAAAAAGAACCAATATTTAAGTTAGAATCTTTATTTATCAAAGCTCCAGAGAGAATGTCTTCAATATGTTTATCATCAAAATTTTTATTAGCTAAAGCAGATATGGAATCCAACATTCTCTTTTTCATATCAGAAATAAACAGATCATTTACAGATTCTTCTAGATGAATATTGATTTTCATCTTATCTGATAAAACCACAGCATAGCCCACAGCTGTATAATCTATAAATTGACGCAGTGAGCCTGTGATAATCTGGAGTATTTCATCAATATTCAAAGAATAACCTGTTCTGTCTCCAATTTCTTTTAAAATAGAAATTTCATATATTCTTCTGTCAAACTCTTCTTTAGTAAGAGAGTAATTATTTTTTAACTGTATATACTTAATTGTATACACAATTATTGAAAGAAAAAATATGGCGCTGAAAATAAGCGCAATCATAATTTTAATTAGTCATTATACCTTTAATAAGTTTATTGGCACCAATAACCATAAATATAAAGCCTAGAGCAAAACAAACTGTGTTCATTATATTTATCCAAATCCCAACAATCCAATAATCAAGTATTATAGAAATTGCACCCAAAGATACAAATAACATACCTATGCCTATATAATTTAAAACTATTCCGAACAATCCTCCACCCATTTTTGAAGCAGATCTCAAAACCAAAATTGTAGCTATTATACCTATAAGGACAGAGAGGAGCATTGAAAAATTATCAAAAAACATAGATGCGTATGCCACCCCATCATCTCCAATATTTGTTATATTTACTTCTTCAAATTGTGTCATATTTTTATATTTTATAAATTAATTTTCTTTAATTGAAGGGTATTTTTCGAATATAGAATTTACTGCATTTTTTACTATTTCTCCAGATAAAGCAACATATTGATCTATAAGTTTTTGTAGCACATCTTGATCTTGGCCAAATATTTCTGTCACTTCCCCACTATCAGAAACTTTTATACCTGCCACATTCCTAGCTTTCATCACCGCCATTTGCGGGCCAAGTATCACAGATTGTTTTTTGATAATTTCAGTCAATATTTGTTTATAATCTAGTTTATCTTTCATACTTATATTATCTTAAAAAAGACAAAACTTTACAATTTATATCTGGGGATACTTTTGAAATGGTTTAAATTAAAATATTTTTAAATATACACAATATCAACATTTACATTTTACAAAAAAACAGAGACAAGAAAAGAATTAATAGATATAGTAAAACAAAATGATTTTATAAATAATATCAAAAAAATGAAAGAACCTGATGATTTAAGATTATTTCTAAGGATATTTATGGATATAAATAAAATCGGAAGACTTCAAGTTTTAGATTCAGTGCTAGGTGCTGCTGATAATGGTGATCCTGAAAGCGTGCTTGTTTATAATAAGCTAAAAGAAGCCAGAGACAAGATATTTCAAGAATTGAGTTAAATTTAAATATCTTTCAAATAAATAATAAAACTGCTTTGCTTAAATAATTAATCAGGGCAGTTTTTGATTTTAAAAATTAAAAATATTTCGCATAAATAATAAAAAGAAAACCTGTTTCAACTGGCAATAAGGCGCTATCTGTAACCATAAGACCATATCCGTTGATTCTTTTATGACAATCAACACCAATCAATCTACCGTGATCGAAGATTGGTCGATGCATACCGACAATAAAAAATAGGCCCATCTCTTCCATATCTTGTTCTGTCAACATATCAATAAGAAGCAACATTACTTCTACATCTGATATTTCTAAATAATTATCATCAGGTCGATGACTTTGAACCTTACGAACAATATTAGAAGCGATTCTCTCATCGTCATTAAAAAGCATTCCTTTCAAAATAGCCAACCTTGCTCTGACCCTGCATGTTGCTTTAAAACATGGAGAATTTAATATGTCTAAAGCAGATTGATCAATTCTAAAACCTTTATTTCTTAGATGTGTGACCCATTCTGGGCCAGTTCTACCACTTGAAGTAACGTCTAAATAAATGATCCCATCGTGCTCTTGCCAAAACCGCTTGGCTTTTTCAACTGTTTTTTGACCATTAAGAAATTTAATCACCCCATCATACCCACCGAATTTTGCAATAACCTCTTTAATCTGACCCTGAGTAAGATCATCTTCTGTCAATTCTGTGTACATATAAAATGTCTCCTTTTTCTAATTTTTACCCTCCTAGATACCTTTGAAGTAGGACAGTTATAATTAGTTTTTAGCAAAAATTTAGCCCTGCTCCGACTGATGGGAACAGGGCTAAGGGCTAAGCTCAAAGGGACTGAAGTCCCGAGAGTCTTAGGTTTGAGAACCGACTTGCGACACGGCGAACGCGAAACCGAGGCCACGATTCCACCAAAAGACAGGCCTGTCGTAGTACGCGCTGAGCCAGCGACCATCGTTGTCACGGTTCGCGTCCAGCAAGAGCGGATAGCCGCCGGAGTCGTTGATGGGTTCGTGCATGGCAACGATGTACCACAGACCCATGGCTTCGATCTCCTTGTCCGTGAACTTCTGACGGATGAGGCAGGCCAGTTCGGCGTTCGGCTTTGACAGATTGCGCTTGTCGGCCTCTGCGCGAATCTTATTCGTGATCCGGTCGTTGTCCTCGAAGAGCATACCCTTGAGAACGGCGACTTCGGTCGTCACGCCGCTCGTCGGTTTGAAGTAGGGCGTTCGGAGCACCTGCTTCGCGTAGTCACCCATGCGGAAGCCTTTGCTTTCGAGCCGGGTGATCCAGTCCTCGCCGGTCGTGCCGTCGCTGGTGACCGAGAAGTAGACGACGCCATTTTCCTCGCGCCACGAACGTGTCGGTTCGGAAACCGAGAGTTCGTCGCGGAGAAAACGGAGCGCCATGTCGTGGCCACCGAGCTTCTTGACGATGGCGTCGAGTTGACCGGCGGATGCGAATTCTGTGCTCATTATTTTGTCTCCTGGGCTAATTTGCCCTTTTCGTTTTCCTCTAATCCGAGGAGGAATCATGGCCTGTGTGGTCATAGCGAGGAATGGCCTACTTTTAAGCCACTTTTCGCTATGACCAATCGCAAGTCTTATCAAACCTGAATTAAACTCTGAACTGCATCATCTGCTAAAATGAAAAACATGAAAAAAT
>CAZFHL010000010.1:0-18748 GCA_964519145.1 uncultured Candidatus Saccharibacteria bacterium | reverse complement strand
AAAGAAATTATTTTATCAAATATTTTATGTATAAAAGATTCTTCTATAAATTCTTCTTCCATAAATTCCATCATTGTTTCTCTTAATTCATTTAAATCCACTTCTTCTATGTTTATAGGTATAATCGATACTGGTAAATAATTACTCACAGGGTAGAGCAATATCCTTGGGCCATGTATATGTTCGTCTTCTATCCAAAAATAATAATAAGAATCCCATTTATATAAATGATGACCAAAAACAATTCCTCTGTGAGTAATTTTGATAGGCAACACTTTTGTTTCTTTGTAAGATAAAAAAGAAATTATTGCACCACTTATGAGTGCAAATATTCCAAAAAGCATATTTTCAAAATAAAAAGCCAAAAAAACTATTCCTCCTGTTATGATAGCTAGTCTAAAATACCAACCATTTTCTTTTTTATCAAAATGGTGTTCAGGGGACTGCCAGCTTAAAATAGGTTCATCTTTCATATATATTATAATAACATATTGTTTTTATTTGTTTTGAAAAGAAGTGAACGAAAAAAGTATTAACTTTGAACAAATATAAAAATAATTATCGTTTACTTTATTATACTAATTTTATTTAATATTAAAAAATGTATTTTCTCAAACAAAACAATCTTTCAAGTTATTTTTTATTATAAAAAAACTTAAACATTTTTGTTTAAGTTTTTGTTTACCAGATTACATTTAGAAAATCAAAACAAATAATGGTTTGCTAAAAGGTTTATTTTTGACAAAAAAGGTTTCTACTCCTGAATGCAGAGGTGTGGGTAAACTGTCTAAAGTAAACCAACCAATTTTATCAAATTTATGAGGTTCACCGTTTGCTACTTTTGTAGGGTCAATCAAGACTTTATAATCTAAAGCAATCCAGTGAGTTTTTTGGCCATCATGCTCTCTATGAAGCTCTCTGAAGCCCATAAATTGAAAATCAAGTACGTCTGTACAATATTCCTCTTTGATTTCTCTACGAAGAGTAGCTTCTACACTATCACCGAATTCAAGTGCGCCCGAACCAATATCCCATCTTTCTTGTTCATCTCGACAATTTTTGTTTCTGAAATTCATCAAAAATCTACCATTGCCATCGTGGCAAAAATAGGTGATTGTGATACCTGTATAATCAACACCTTTTTTCATATTATTCCTTTCAAATACTTATTCTAAATATAGATTACTTTTTTTAAACAAAAAAGCAATATTATGATTTTTAAATAAAATCCCATATATTTTCATATATGGAATTTAGATTGGTTATGGGTACATTTCGTCACGAATTTTTTCTAATTCATGAATAATTTTAGGATCAGTGATTTTTTGAAATCGGGGGAATACGATACCATCTTTTTCTACATTTTCCATAAACATTTCAAGTGGTCTGTTGTCAAAACAAGGTATACTAAGTTTTTTTGATGCTTTATAAACCGATGCTTCATATAAAGGGCGGTAAATTATAAAATGGTTTTCACCCTCTCGTACGTCATCTTCTGTGTGAAAACCTATACCCAATACTTCATATGCATAATTATTTAACAATCCGTCGGGGTTGTGTTTATAATGGTAATAAAAACCTGTTTTTGGTGCTTTGTTTGGTATTTGTAATGACATTTTATCTCCTTTAATTATTTGTTGATTTTATATTATACATACTCTATCAGAAATGTAGCATATTTACTAAATAATTCAATTTTGGCGGGCCATGTGGGTTAAGTACCAGAGTAATGAGACACTGTAAAGGTATTTTAGCATCATTTGGGGAGTTTGAACGAGGTATGTGGGTCACTACCTCTTTTATGCTTTCTCAACAATCTTGGTTCTCTCCCAATCTGTCGGTACCATTGAGGTGATCTTCTTGTTTTCAATATCTACTTCAAAAACCATATCTTTCAACTTCCATCCTCGTATTACTCTAGCTTCATCGAATTGAGCCTTAAGTTCACTCATCTTTTGTTCCGCCTCGGCCATAAGAGCAGCGATGTCTTCATCAGAATATCCTTTCTCTTTGAGGTTAAGGCTGTCTTTTTCAGACCAACGAAGTCCTGGGATACGTTCCATTACGATAATATATGTACCAGCCTGTTCTACTTTAGCGATAGGTTTAGCTGCAGGCAACCCTATTTGAGCAAGCCGTTCAAGGATTTTGTACTCATGGAACGGATCACCTGATTCTCTAACGACACCCTTAGCGGTATTTACACGCCGTCCGACAGTCTGGATTTCTGCACCTTCTGCATTTTTCCAAACGGGCAAGTCTTTTACGGCGGTTGGGTCTTCTAAAACTGCGCCCGATTCATCATATTTAATTTCTCCCTTCTTTATATTCTTTCCTTCTCGTTCAAAATATCCCGCAGGGTCATCAAGGAATTCCTGTGGTATAAATTCGGCAAATCCAGTTTCAATTTCTACCTTGGAAGCAGGAACGCTTTCGTAAGTATTGTTTTGTGGATTTGGGAAGTTTTCCATGTTTTGAGGCATATGGGTCATGCCGATACTAAGTTTTCTTTGTAAGGTACCCCAAATCTTGGACACATTTTCCGGTAAGATTAGTAATATAATAGTCGAGTATATTAGATTAATAACATTGCCAAAGAATATGTCTAAACCATATAATAAGATATCTAAGGATCTAAAGAATCAGATATTAGAGAGAGTTAAAACAAGTGGTAAATTCATAGCAGAAATATCAGAAGAACATGGTATAGGTAAAACAACCATCTATGAATGGTTACGAGAAAGTACAGGAGAAGCACCACAAAGAGATGTAATTAAGTTAGAAAGAGAGAATAGGGAGTTAAAACAAATCATAGGTGAGCTGACAGTACAGTTAGGTATTGCCCAAAAAAAGTGGTAGCAATAAGACATAAGAAACTCCATCAAGTATTCAAAGTTAGTAGAAGCTCACTGTATTACAAAAGTAAGAAATATGAAGAAGATTTAAGAGTAAAAGAAAAAATTGAAAAAGTCTGGAGTGATTATCCTAGTTATGGACACAAAAGACTCGCTATGGAGTTAAAACTAAACAAAAAGAAAATACTTAGAGTAATGAAAAAGTTTAGTCTGTTGCCATATAGAAGACGAAGAAAACCATTTAAACGATGCAAAACAAGTGTAGATACTAAATATCCAAATCTTCTTGTAATGACACCCTGTCTTAAAATCAACCAAATCTGGGTTACAGACTTTACATATATCTGGTACAAAAATAGATTCATCTATGTAGCTACTGTGATAGATATATACAATCGTGAAGTAGTGGGAGTGTGTGTTAACCAATCACTCAAGTTCTCTTGTCATCCAAGCTTTACTATCAGCTCTAATGGATCATCCAAAACCAGATATCATCCACTCTGATCAAGGTAGTGAGTATACAGGTGCAATATATACTGATTTCTGTATCTCATCTGGTATTACACTATCTATGTCTAAAAAAGGTAGTCCTTGGCAGAATGGTTATCAAGAAAGTTTTTATGACAAGTTTAAGGTTGATTTAGGTGATCCAAATAGATTTGATACACTAGGAGAACTTGTTTATGAGATACATAGAACAATATACATCTACAACACCACTAGAATACATACCAAACTTAAAATATCACCAAAAGAATTTGCAAAAAAACTTGTTGAGTTAGAATTGAAATAATTTCCGGAATAGTTGTCCTAAGAATGGGGTACCTTTCAAACCATGGTTTCTGATATGTTAGATATTCCATATGATCCGGAACAGTTTGATGCAATTATTGCCTTTAGATCAATTTACCACACTGACGACGATGGAATTAAAAAGGTGTTAGATAATATAAACAGAGTACTGAAAATTGGAGGTGAGGCTTTAATAACATTTAACTCAAAAAATAGTTGGTCTTTCAAAAATTCCGATAATTTTATTTCTGATAACATAATTATGAAGACCTCGGGACAAGAATCAGGCATTCCTCACTTCTATGCAAATAAAAAAGATATTGAGAATTTGTTTAAAAATTTTGAGATAGAAAAATTTTGGTATACGGAACAATACTATCAAAATGATATGTCTACTTCACACTATTTTACTCTGATTAAAAAGATACATGAATTTGAGCAGTAATAAAAAAGATAACTACGCTTTTGTATCAATTATAACCAGCGATGACTATTTGCCGGGATTGTTGGTATTACACAAATCTCTTATAGACACAAACACACAGTATCCTTTTTTGGTACTTTTAACAGAAGACATCTCGATTAATACAATTTCCATATTGGATAAACATCATATACCTTATAAAATTGTTAAAACTAAAATTAACAACCCGACAAACGTCGATCAGAGCCACAGGTGGTTTCCCACTTACTCAAAATTGAATGTTTTTGACCAAATTCAGTACGACAAAGTTGTTTATCTCGATGCCGATATGCTTATTTTGAGAAACATTGACGAGTTGTTTAAATATCCTCACATGTCCTCTGTAATAGCGTGGCATGCTACTTGGAAAATCAATACGCGAGCACTTAAACAGTGGAATGTTTGTCCTTGAGCCATCTCATGAATTATTTGAAGATATGATTGATAAAATTGGCAAGATCGAAAAGTTGGAGTCCGGAGGCAGTATTGATAAGCCAATACACGGAAGTGATCAAGATTTTTTGAATGCATATTATCCTGACTGGCCAAGCAAAAAAGAATTACAATTGGATCACAAATACAACATAATTCATTATCTTCTTGATGAATATAATAAGTCTTTCGGTTATTCAATTGAAGATGGGTCCAAACCGATAAGCATCCTACATTATGCAAGTTATCTAAAACCATTAAAACTTTGGAGTCGCAAGCCATCCAGCTTTGGCAGGACACATATAAAAACATCACAAAAATTTAAAATTTGTGTTATTGTTTAGGAGTTATAAGTTTATATAAAATATATCTATGCAAATAAAAACCAGATTTGATAACCCCGATGGTACCGTGTCTGTTGTTACCTACGAAGATGCTAATTCTTTTGAATCACTTGATTTTAATAAAATAAAACAAACTTACGCCGTATGTATTTTTGACGGGAAAATGGTCATTGTATTTCATAGCAAAAGAAAAGACTGGACCCTTGTAGGCGGAAGTATAGAGCCCGGTGAATCTCTCGAGGACTGCTTGAAAAGAGAAATTCAGGAAGAATCAAATATGAAAGTTCTGGATTTCAAACCTATTGGATACCAGGAAGTTCAAACCGGAGATAAAATCATTTATCAGTTACGATATGCCTGCAATGTAGAGCCCTACGGAGAGTTTACGGGAGATCCGGATGGAAAAATAACCGAGATAAAACTAATTGATCCGAAATATTACAAGCGATATTTCGATTGGGGCGAAATCGGAGACAGGATAGTGACAAGGGCTTTGGAACTCTTGAAATAAAACGAGGCCTTGACATTCTCATATAATTGTTTAATATATAGAGCAGATTAACTAAACTCTAACCGGAAAGGAGTTGGAGATGGACCAAGAGATTGTTCACGTGATGTTAAAGCCCGATACTTTGGAATTCGGAATGAGAGATGTCATTCTCTCCGAATTGCTCGGTATCGGAGGCAAACTGGTCGCAGCAAAAAGACTGATTTTGAGCCTCGCTCAAATATCGGAGATTTATTTCGACTTCGATAACGAGAGAGCAAAAAAGGCAGTCTTTCACTACTTCACAACCAGGGAAACGGAACATTTGGCGTTTATCGGAGAACCCGGTATTCATCAAAGATACCAGCAATCCAAAGGTAGGCCGGGTAAAGGCGGTATTCGGGGAAAGTATTACACTCGGTATACCAAACTTACTCCCGAAGAGTTGGCTGATTGGTTTAGCGGCACATTGGCGAACCTTGAAGCTATCGACTTGGAGATGTTTGCTCGAGATATCCTTCATGTTCCCAATTCGGTTGAAAGGAGTAAACGGGGTCTGTCGATTGTTCTTGACGGTAACCAGATTCAATTGATAGAAGGTCTTGGTATCAGGTTTTAATCAAGAGAGCTTATATCAATAAAATGGTGTGGCTCTCTTTCGCTATATGGATTCAAAAAATAAAATAATAATATTCGACTTATGGCAAACATTTGCCGATTCCGGTTCAAAACCGTCGGACTTATTTGATAGCTTGTTTGAACTTGATAATACAGTATCAAAAAAAGATTTTTTGAGAATATTGTTTAAATCTGAATTATATTTGAAAGATATATCACTTGATGAAGGCTTAAAAGGTCTCTTATTGGATTTGAACATTTACAATAAAGAAAAATTAGCGTTCTCGGTTTCTATTTGGAAAGAAATGATCAAGAAGAGCTTTTTGATTGATGGATCGGAAGTTATGCTTGAGAGATTAAAAAACCGAGGGTATAAACTTTGCCTTTTGACCAATATCGATAAATACGGCCATGAAAATTTTCCATTTAAGGATTTATTGAACATTTTCGATTATCAGTTTCTTTCCTATAAAAATGGGTTAGTTAAACCAGACATAAAATGTTGGGAGGTTATCAAAGATTACTACAAAACTGATTACAAAAACATGGTAATGGTTGGTGATAGTATTGAGAATGATATGACACCGGCAGAATCTCTCGGTCTATCAACAATTTTGGTTGATATAAACAAGGAAGACGGGATATACAATGAGATTTATGATAAACTTATAAATAATTAAATTCATGTCAAAAAAACTTTCTATAGCATTTATATATCCGAAGAGATACTCGTTTTATCCGCCAGATTATCTGGGTAGAGGTTTGGGTGGTACGGAAAGTACTTTGGTATTGCTCGCCAAAGCTCTGGCAAAGTTAGGTCATAATGTTGAAGTTTATAATTGTTGCTTTAGGGATGGAATTTATGATGGTGTGTCATGGAAATCTCTTTGGGCTATCGATCAAGACAAAAAGTTTGATGTCGTAATTTCACTACGCCTACTGGAAACATTTAAAGAATACAAATTTAATTCTGAAATTAAAGCCGTATGGATACATGATGAGGCCTTACAGGGTGCAAGCCAATTGGATAAAAGTGGAGAAGTAAATATGTGGATTACTGTTTCCGATACCCAGAAAAAATTTATTGAAAAAAAAGAAATCATAAAATCCGAAAACTGGTTTATAACAAGAAATTCTTTTGATGAAGAAATTTATACAAATTCTCTAAGACAGATAAATAAAATCAAAAACCAAGCTATATACTGTAGTGCTCCAGACAGAGGATTGGAGTATCTTTTAGATATGTGGCCAGAAATAAAAGAAAGAGTACCCGACTCGAAATTGACGGTTACTGGAAGTTTTGCGTTGTGGGGAGTTTCCGATGAAGAAAACAATAGAATTTTTGGAGAAATTTACAACAAAATTTCCAAACTAAAAGATGTTACTGTCTTTCAACGATTGTCCAAACAAGAACTGGTCAAGCTTCAGGCAGAAAGCGAGGCAATGTTGTACCCGACAGATTTTAACGAGATGTTTTGTATCAGCGCACTGGAATGTTTCGCTGTCGGCACTCCGATTATAAGCTCAAAAAAGGCAGCCATGATTGAAAGGGTTGAATCTGGTAAAAACGGTTTCCTTATTGATTTTCCATACAAAAGTTCTGACTATAGAAAAGAGTTCATAGATAAAGCTTGTGGTTTTTTTGAAAATCAAAATATGAAATCAGCTTTTTCCAAAAGTGCTTTGGATTCAAGTACTAACATGAACTTTGAACAATTGGCTAAAGAATGGGAAGTTGAATTTTTAAAAAGATTAAAATGAAAATTGCCATAGGTATTTGTGCCAGAAACGAAGAGTCATCCATTATCCCCATGCTGGATTCTTTGATGCCGTCGGTTTTAAAAGACCCGAATGGAATTGAATTTCACATATTTGTTTGTGCAAATGGGTGTAATGATCAAACGATTCCTTTATTACAAGCTTGGCAAGCAAAAAATTATGCAGTTCCTTCAAGTTTGTTTGTTTTAAATGAGGCAAATTTAATAGAGTCACAAAGGGTAATTGTCGAAGAATCAAGAAAATCAGGGTTTGAAAGCATTATATTTTTAGATGCAGATATTATCCTGGATAAAAATTGCTTAAAAGAGCTTGTAAAAAATTCAGTTGATGACAAAATCAAAGCATCATATGCAGTATCAATCCCTATTCAAAGAAAAAACCAGAGTTTGGTAGAAAAATCCCTAAATCTATACGACACATCTTCCGGTATTTTTTCCGAAAGAAAACATCTTCATGGAAGAGCCTTTATGATAAAGACAGATGCGTGGAATATACCAAAAACAAGTCCGAGACTGATCGCCGATGATATATATTTATCTTTCTATCTCCTAAAAAATTTCGGGTGTGGAAGTATAAAAAAGATTCAGACGGCAAAGGTAAGTTTTAATCAAGTTTCTTCATATACCGATTTTTACAAAGCCTTCCGTAGAAGAAGTTTAGAAATAAATAAATGTTTTGCTTTGTTCCCTGATTTCAAATACTTGCCACCGGATCAGGTTAATCGTTCATTTCTTTGGAAAAATTTAATAAAAGAGCCGACAAAAAATATATTTTTATGGGCGTTTTTGCTTTTTGTGAGAAAAGTAGCCAAGTTACAATTTAGAATCGAATCATTGTTTAAATTTGAAGAAAATGAACAGTGGAAAGAAACAAAAACCAGTAAGAAGATCGATCTGGGGAAAAAGCCTATCCTTGTATTAATCGAGGGCCTCGATTGCTCAGGTAAAAAGACTACGGCAAGACTTTTACAAAGCAAACTTATTGAAGATGGTATTTCCTGCGTCATCAATATTGGTCCGTTAAAATCAAAAATTTACAGATCAATATCTCGACTCGTGAGTCTGTATAGATTTCCAAAATTTGTTAGATCGATAGTATATGCATTCGATGGTATCGGGGATCGTAAATGGTATGAAAACTTCACTTCAGAGGTCGTAATACAGATTTCTTCTCCAATGAGAAATTGGTCTTATGCTTTTGTTAATAAAAAATATCTGCGTATTCTCATTATGTTTATAATAAAAAATAAGATTCCAAAGTATGACTTGATTTGGTACCTAACGGCACCATACAACACTCGTCTGGAAAGGCACGAATCTCAAGCGAAACAAAGGGAAAATCCAGATGAAATAAAAAATCGTTTCCCGGGCGAGTTGGTATTCAACAAAATGGAATCCAAATTAAAAGCATTATTGGGTACCAAAAATATAATTGAGAGAGAATTTGATACCACAACTTTATCGTATAAGGATATGGTTACTTATATGAGTAATGTGATTAAAGCTCGTATGACGATATAAATATAGAATAAAGAGCCTCGGCATACTACCGATAATAAATACTGACTGCGGGAGTGGTTAGATGCGTTCAGAACTGTTAATTGGAGAGAAGTGAAACAGGGTATGATGTTTATATCTTCCCTTGTTTAAATAGTTTTTAATAAAAGATTTCTTTCTAATTCTACCCTCTCATCTCTTAGTATGCGACCATCCTCATCTCTCACTGGCATATTTATCCAAAGATTAGTAATTTTTGCTGACCACAGTTTTTGAACGCTTGCTCCTGAATAATAATCCAAACTAATTTTTTGTTGACCCTCTTTTTCTCTAGAAATGTTAGTAATCTCCAATCCAACTTCTAATTCTTTTCCATCAAGTATATGACCGCCTTCACATTTTATATAAATTCCACCTACTTCTATCCTATCAAATATAACTGCAAATATCTGACCTGTCCTTATTATGTTTTGAGAATGCAGCGCTTCTACATTCGAACTCCAATATAAGTTTTCAAGTTTCTCATCAAAATAAAATTTAACAGGACTATTGTGGGGTGAGCCGTCTATATTTGTGGTAGCAAGTGAAATATGCCTACTTGTTTGAATTAGTTCCTTTGCTCTTTTCATTTTTGCTTCTGGGATTTCCATAATCATATTATACAAAGAAAGTTCTATTTATCCGAACTTCGTATTTTGTATCACTTTTTGTAATAATAAAGAACCGACAGATGTCGGCCTTTTTTATTTGGCGGAGGAGGTGAGATTCGAACTCACGATACCCTTTCGGATATTCCGGTTTTCAAGACCGGTGCATTCAACCACTCTGCCACTCCTCCTTATTTCATATATTATATGACAAGCAAAATAATAACAAATTTTGTATAATTATGCTATATGAAGTATTTAGGAATTGATTTTGGGACAAAGAGGGTGGGGATTTCTGTTTCTGATGAAGATCAGAAAGTAGCTTTTCCTTTGGTGGTTTTGCAAAACTCTGAAAGTTTGGCACAAAAACTCGTTTTGGAGATTGAAAAAATATGCAAAGAAAATAATGTGAAAAATATTGTGCTTGGCGAGTCAAAAGATTTTAGTGGTCAAGACAATACTATAATGCCAAAAGTTAGGGAACTAAAAAAAGATTTAGAGACTCTGGGTTTTACAATCTTTTTTCACCCAGAATTTTTAACTTCATTGCAGGTTGAAAAAAATTTTGGTAAAAATGATATGTTAGACGCTTCAGCTTCGGCTTTGATTTTGCAGAGCTTTTTGGATGCAGAAAGAGGTTAAAATTAAAAAGCCAAAAGTCAAAATTTCAAGTAAAAATTATTAAATTAAAAAATTATAAATTGAAATTTTGACTTTTGAATTATTATGGAACACATAAATTTAGATTATTTAAAAAAGGTGGATATAAAAGTAGGGGAGATAAAGGAGGTCTTTTTAATAGAAGGTTCGGAAAAGCTTTTGAGACTCTCTGTGTCTTTTGGAGAGTTTGGAGAGAGAACCATTCTTTCTGGCATTAGAAAATTTTTTACAAATGAACAAGATTTGGTAGGAATAAAATGTCTTTTTGTTTTTAATTTGGAACCAAGAGAAATGATGGGTTTTAAAAGTGAGGGAATGTTGCTTGCGATAGGCGATGGAGATAATTTTTCTCTGATCAAAATTCCACTAGGTGTAGAAAACGGGTCATCTATAAGGTGAGATATTTTAAAAAATATTATAAATGATATAATTTTAATATGTTCTTGAATTTTATATCAAAATATTTTCCCCCTCCTAAATTTTTAAACCCACATCATACTGGTGTGTCTTTTTCTGATAAAAACATAAAAGCAATTCACTTTAATAAATCTGGATTAAATTTAAACTTGAAAAGTCTAATTGTACCAATAGATAGAGGTGTTATAGAAAATGGAAATATTTTAGATGAAAATGCATTACTTGAAGGTTTAAAAAAAGTGAAAAGTTTTTTTAAATCAAATTTTGTTTTTTTCGCTGTTCCAGATGAATCTTCTTATATTTACAATTTATCCATACCTTACATTCAAGGTATGGATGTGAGAGAAAATATATCTTATACAATAGAAGAAAATGTGCCAATTAGTATAGATGATGCAATTTTTGATTTTAAAGCTATAGGTTTAAATAAAAATGAAAACAAAGACACTCTGTTAAATTGTTTGGTAAGCGTATGTGTCAAAAGCCAAGTAGAAAAATTTATAAATATTTTAAATAAAGCAGAGTTTGATGTTGTTGGATGTTCTAGTGAATCAGATTTGGTAGCAAGATCTGTTGTTGAATCAGGAGATTTAAATACATACTATATTTTACATACAAGAGAAAATAGAATTGGTATATATTTAATAAAAAATAATTCCGTACATTTTTCTACAGTAAGATCAATAGAAACAACAGATGATTTTGAATCATCATTAAAAGATGAATATTCTAAATTTATAGATTATTGTATAAAATATAATAAAGATGATAAAAATATAGCCAAAAATATATTTATATGTGGAGAGTATGATATAGCTGTCAAAGCCGTTTCCTTTTTAGAAAAATTAGAAGTAGATAAAAATAAAATAAAATTAGCAAATGTTTGGTCAAATGTTTTAAATATAGAAAGTAATACTCCGGATATAAAATTTGAAGATTCATTAATGTTTTCTGGTCCAATTGGTGCTGTGCTCTCAAATATAAATTAAGAATATGAATATTTTATCAGAAGAATACAAAAAAATAATAAAAAAAGGTTTTCAAAAGAGGTTTTCAATTCTCGTTATTTCAGGGCTATCTTTGTGTTTTTTATTCGCTATTTTCTCTCTCATACCAACGTATCTTTTAATAAGAGAGCATATTTCTATTTTAGATAAAGATAATAATTCTTTAGATAAAAAAATGATTGATATGATTGAAATACCAAAAAAGATAGAAAAACAAACAAAAGATTTTCAATTAAATATAAATGAAATCAAAATAACAGATTTGAATTATTTTATTTTAGAAAAAGCTAAAAATTTAGCTTTTATTGAATCAATAAATTTTGACAGAACAGCTGTTTATAAAGAACAAGAGGGTATGAATTTATTTATTAAAGGACTATCCTCAAACAGAGAAAATCTTGTTAAGTTTGTTGATTTGTTAAAAACAAATGATTTATTTACAAATGTAGATTTACCATTTTCTAGTTTTAAAAAGGATAAAGATATACCTTTTTCTATTAATATATTTATACTTAAATAATATGAAGCACTGGATACCAAGTTATAAAAAAATAATATCATTCATTTTGCTCCTAATTGTTTGTTTAAGTGTTTACTTTTATATCCTCTCTGTTGTTTTGAGTAATTTTAAAAAAGTTCAAAATGTTTATGGAGATACTGGGTCTGATTTGTTTAAAAAAGAAAAAGCTCTGAAAATAAAGTCTATTGTTTTAAACAACCAAGACAATTTACTTAAACTAGATAATTTTTTCCTTAAAAAAGGAGAAGAGGTTTCTTTCATTGAATCTTTAGAAGATTTTGCTGTTTTAAATAATTTGGAAATGGAAATAAATAGTATAGATACAAAAGATATTGGAGGAGGTAAAGAGGGTGTAGTAATAAACATTATTTCTAAAGGTGATTGGGGTAATATTATAAAGTTTTTACATAAACTAGAAAGACTTGATGTTGGTGTGTCTGTGGATAGTTCCCAATTATTTTTAGATGAAGATAAATGGAATTTGAAAATAGGTTTTATTGTTTTTAAACAAAATTAAAATGAATATTAATTTTTTAAAATTTAGAAAAAAAATAGTTTCTTTAGAAGATATAAATTCTGATATTTTTAATGACAAAAAGTATTGGATTATGTTTCTGGTATTTTGCTTCGTCTTGCTTGTTTTTCTTTTTGTATTTAGTGCAAAATTATTTTTTTATGTTTACAAAGAAGAGTATAGAAAAAATGAAGATGTTATTTTAGATAAAATTATAAATATAGAAAGAATAAACAATTTAGTTAAAAAGAGGGAAGATTTTGTTAATAAAATTATACCAAACATACCAGAGCCAAATTTGATTATCAAAAATTGATATAAATTAAATGAGGCCTGTTAGCCTCATTTATATTATTTACTATATAATTCAAACAATTTAACAGCTGTTTCTGATGTAATTTGCAAATCATTCGGTTGTAAACCTTCTCCTAAAGCTCTATTTATTATTTTGCATCCTCTCATATAATCTCTAAAATCTATATCCTTGTCTTTAAGTATTTCTGGGTAATTTTCGATATATTCTAAATCTCTATTGCACTTCTCAGATATTTTTTTAGTGTTTGCTAAGACGGATTTTCTCCATGTTTTTGTTAGAATTTCTCTATCAAGATATGCTCTTAAATTTGGATTTTCATCAAGAACATATTCTATATATTGAACTAATTTATATGCAGGATTTAGCTCTATAGAAGATATACCACTAATATCTCCTATCCCAACACAGAAACTGCAAGAACCCTTTTTCAAAGGTTTGTTTCTTATTGCATACTTGTATAGATTATTTATTAATATATAACTCATACTATCTTTTAAAGTATTAACTGAACTATTTGAAATACCACCAGATAAGAAAAAAAATTTATCTTTTTTTATTCTATCTATTAAAAAATGTACACTCTCATATCTCCAAATTAAATCACATATTTTATTTTCATTAAATATTTTTCTCTCTATATCTTTTTTAGATATAAATTTATGATTATCTTCATATATACCATGGGCGTATTCATTATTTAGTTTGTCTTTCTCTTTTTGATATTCATCCTCTGTTATCGGTGTTATAGGTTCTTGTAACTCAGATTTATACTGAGCATTTACCTGCCCCAACAGTATTAATAAGAGTATCGGTAGCTTCATACTAAACCCCTTGTGTAAATTGCGTCTAAAATTAGTCTAACTTTTATTTTGATTTATGTAAATACAATCAAAAAATAGAGCAAAATGCTCTATTTTAAAATTTGTATTTTAATAAAAATTTTTAAGTCATTTTTTCATAAAATCGTCATATGTTTTTTTTACACGAGAAGCAAGTTCTGGGTCTATATTTAGTTCTTTTGGTGTCATTTCCTTTTTTAATGCTTTGTATATCATTAAGCAATGTGGTTGCATAATGGCAATTATTACACGGTGTTTAGTTAAGTCATTTTCACATTTTTTAGATGTTTCTGGCATTACTTTGATAACAGATTCTTTCCATAATTTTGCCACAAACTCCCTGTCTATATCTGGAGTTTCATTTTCTGGTATTCTGAACAAGATATTTTCTAAATAAAAAATTATTTCATCTATATTTTTTAATTGAATTGCTGAACTTTGAGATACTTCTCCACCTCCTCCATAATGAAAACTACAAATGATCTCAGAAGAATTTTCCTCTTTTATTCTTTGATATAAATCATTTGCAAAAGCAATAGCAAATTGGTCTCTTATTTTTCGAGATGATTTTGGATTTATACCCCTTTTACCCAAAGTCTCACTTCTTTTGGCTGAATATTTTTCTACCCAACCCATATTTTCATAACCAACAATTAGCGTGCAAATAGTTTTCTCGTTTATACCTTGATATATAAAACCTGCATCAGATTGCATATTTTTCGCTTTTTTATAATAAGATTCTGCAATTACATCGTTTTCTATATCGTAATCAATTTTCTTTTCATCATTATTTTGACTATGACCAAAAAAAGTAAAAATTAGAATGATACCTAAAATCTTCATTTTGTACCTCTTGTATGATTATTGCATTTTTAAAATTATTGTAAATATACTCAAACATTAATTTGATATGTATGGATTTTTTAAATTAGTGTAAATAAACAGGTGGTCTAATTATATAGGTTTGATATTATAATATTTTTTATGCTGTGCTCCCGGCAGGAATCGAACCTACATCAAAGCCTTAGAAGAGCTCTGTTCTATCCATTGAACTACGGGAGCATTTTTGTTTTAAAACAAAATTATTTTATGACAATATTATGATGTTACTAATAAATTATATTGGAGTCAAGTTAATTTTTATTTTTTAAAGAATAGATCTTTTTCAAAAGTCGTAACAAGTTAAAATATTTTTTATTTAAAATAATGAGCCACGATTGTCGTGGCTCATCAGAAAAACTCTATTCAAATTCTTTTTCAATTTTTTCAAGTTCTCTTTTTAAATAAAGACGGTCCATCACGCGGACAAACTTTTTGGCTCCTCTCTTTGCTTTTGCTTGTCCACGATGTCCATTTGTGAAATCATTGCTAATACCGGCTGCTGCTCCAGAAATTTTTGAACCAGCAACTCTTTTACAAGAACGATCACGGAATGAACCGGGATCTATGAACCCTCTTCGATGATTTGTTTTCACAAAAACTCCTCTATCTTTCCTGATTTGAAAATCTTTATGTATTTTAATACTATATACTAATATTGTCAAGTTTTTAATATTTTTTTAATAGTGTGTTTTAAGATTGTTCCGTTCTAGTTTTTTATTGTACTAAGTTTGTACTACTTTCAAGATAAACAATATTGTAAATGCTTCGTGTTATGATTGATTTTCTATATACATCTGACCACTTTAACTATTTTAAAAGAAATTATAGAAAATAAAAACTATTAATATAAAAAAGAAAAGCCATCTCGAAGTCCGGAATGACTTTTCTTGATGGCTACTTTGTCTTAAAATGTTTTATTTCTGTAGATGGCCAAAACATATTTTGGCAATGGTTCCTTGTTATCGGTCCTAAGCTTTCGGGCAATTGGAATATAGTGCTTAGAGGACATTCCAATAAAAATAGTTCCATGCGCAATGAATGTTTTTGCATCGATCCCTAATCGCCTACACAGTTTTAACTTTCGGTCAATATTATCAAATGAGTAAGTGAGTATAGCGGGGAATGAAGTAATCATCTTTCGTGGATCTTTGAAACCTCTATCCTTTAGTCCTGCAATCTTATTGTCGATATTTTCAAACGAGAGGTTTAAAGTGGTAGGCGATGAAGCAATCATTTTTCGTGGATCTTTGAAGCCTCGCTTCCTCAATCCTGCAATTTTTTTATCAATATTATCAAATGAGTAAGTGAGTATAGCAGGCGATGAAGCGATCATCTTTTGTGGATCTTTGAAGCCTCGCTCCTCCAGCCCAGCAATCTTATTGTCGATATTTTCAAACGAGAGACTGAAGATAGTAGGCAATGAAGCGATCATCTTTTGTGGATCTTTGAAACCTCTATCCTTTAGTCCTACAATCTTCCCATCGATATTATCGAATGTGTAGCTGAGTATAGCGGGGAATGAAGCAATCATTTTTCGTGGATCTTTGAAGCCTCGCTCCTCAAGCCATGAGATTTTTTTCCCGTAGGCTTCAATTGGCCAAAGATAACGATCAATCATAACATCGTTTTCAAGCCGATTTTTTCCAAAAATTTTTGTATAGAAATCTCTGCGCGCACTCATTTCTTCGAATGAAAGCATCACCACTCTCCTTTATTGTCAATTCATGTTCAACTTTCTGTCTGAAATATATCACAAATACTTAAGTTTGTCTATTTTTAGTATGTAGGTTGTTATTTTGCTAAAAATAACATACTATTTTTGTACTCTTGTATTTTGATTTTCAAAACCTTTAAGTTCTATTCTGGTGCGCGATGAGGGACTTGAACCCCCGACCTTGTCAGTGTAAATGACCTGCTCTACCAACTGAGCTAATCGCGCATATAATATTTATACATTAAATCAGGTATAAATTCAAATTATAATTTACTGTGCTATATTTTATTTATGGATATAAATGTATTATATGAAGATGAATATGTAATTGCTTTAGACAAGCCATCTGGTTTGATTGTGCATAAAGACGGAAGAACAGACGAATATTCACTAACGGATTGGATTATAACAAATAGACCAGAAGTTATTGGTGTGGGAGAGGATGCTAAATCTCAAAATGGGGAGGTTATAGAAAGACCTGGTATAGTACATAGGTTAGACAAAGATACGAGCGGTGTGATACTTATACCAAAAACTGAGGAATCTTTTGCTTTCATAAAAGAACAATTTCAAAAAAAAGAAATTCAAAAAATTTATAGAGCTGTTGTTTGGGGAAAGTTTAAAATTGATACAAACGATTTAAATAATAAAATATTTACAATAGATAAACCAATAGGGAGAAGCGCTAGTGATTTTAGAAAGTGGTCGGCTGAATTTGGGGCAAAAGGGGAATTAAGAGAGGCTCTTACTTTATATAAAATATTGTATCAAGATGAAGAAAAAGCTTATTTAGAAGTTTATCCAAAAACCGGTAGAACTCATCAGATTAGAGTCCATTTAAAATCGATAGGACATCCTGTTGTTTGTGATTTACTCTATTCCAAAAATGTTTGCAATAAAGATCTATGTTTTGGGTTTGATAGATTAGCTCTCCACGCTCTTTCTGTTAAATTTAGATTACCAAATAATGTTTCAATTGAAATAGTTTCTCCACTACCAAATATTTTTAATTTTAATTAATTGATAAATACTTTTTTTACTGTAAAATATGCATAGATTCTACTTTGAGGAGGAATATTTATGAGAATAAGGAGTAAGAGAAGATTGGCAAATTATACAGGGATAAAAAAGGGTTATTGCCATTTTCACGGTGTGTTTTATGGGTCAACAAATTTAAATAAAAGAAAACCTTCTTGTCCAAAATGTTTAGCTCCTATTGATAGTGGTTTTACTGAAAAAATAGAAAAAAATGATAATACCAAAACATCTGAATAAGGTGTTTTTTGTTTCTTTTAAAAAAAAATAAAAATGATAATATGTGTTATATGCAAGAAGAACAAAATAGTATAAATGATTTGGCAAAAAAAGAGGAAGAAATTTTGAATTTTTGGAATGACAATAAAATTTTTGAAAAGTCTTTAGAAAAAGATGCACCAAATGGCAACTTTGTTTTTTATGATGGACCACCTTTTGCGACCGGTGAGCCTCACTACGGACATCTCTTGGCTAGTAGTATAAAAGATGCAATACCCAGGTATCAAACAATGCAAGGAAAGAGAGTTTTGAGAAGGTGGGGGTGGGATTGTCACGGATTGCCTTTGGAAAATATTATTGAAAAAGAATTAAATCTAACAACTAAAAAAGATATTTTGGATTATGGATTAGATAAATTTAACCAAAAAGCTAGAGAAGCTGTTTTAAGATATGCAGATATTTGGGAAAAAGTTATTCATAGGGCGGGGAGGTTTGTCGATATGGAAAATGATTATAGGACTATGGATAAGACTTATACAGAAAGTGTTTGGTGGTCATTTAAAGAACTTTATAATAAAAATCTTGCATACAAAGGTTTTAAATCAATGCATCTCTGTCCTAGGTGCGAAACTACACTTTCAAATTTTGAAGTGAATCAAGGATATAAAGATATAACAGATATTTCTGTTTATGTGAAGTTTGAACTTGTGGA
>CAZFHL010000009.1:0-21154 GCA_964519145.1 uncultured Candidatus Saccharibacteria bacterium | reverse complement strand
TGGAAAGGAGAAAAAATAACAGGAGCAAATCATGAAGGTACTTTAAAAATCAAAAATGGATATTTAAATTTATCAAAAGATGTGGCGAGTGGGGAATTTGTTATAGATATGAATACAATAAATAGCACACCTGATCAATTAGTAGCTCATCTAAAAAGTGAAGACTTTTTTAGTGTAGAAAAATTTCCAGAAGCAAAATTTGTTATTAAAAATATCAAACTCGCATCAAATGATAGTGTAAATAAATATATAGTGGAAGGGGATTTGGTCATAAAAAATATAATAAAACCAATATCTTTTGTAGTTGATATGAAAACAGAAGATAATACTATAAAAGCATCTGGCTCTTTTGCTATAAATAGAGCAGATTGGGAAATAAAATTTGGTTCAAATTCATTTTTTAAAAATCTGGGAGATAAAGCTATAAGGGATGCTGTGGAAATAAGACTTGACTTAATGGGGGTAAAGGTGATACAATAGTAGGGTAAGTCAAGTTCTAATGTTTGTTTTGCGTAACTTTTGTTTGCGGACAACAAAGCGAACTAGCTTGGTCGTTTTAATCGCAATAATATAAAAGCACGCACAATGAAGAAGCTTTTCGTAGGCAATTTGCCTTTTAAAGTTACTGATGCTGATTTAGCTGATATGTTCTCCAAAGCAGGAGAAATCTCTGAAGCTGTGGTAATCACAGATAAAACAAGAGGTGGTATCTCTAAAGGTTTCGGTTTCGTAACTTTTGCAAATGATGCTGAAGCGGATGCCGCCATAGAAATGTGGAACGGCAAAGATATTGAAGGTAGAGCGCTCACAGTAAATGAAGCTCGCCCTCAAGAACCTCGCAGAGATAACAGAAGATAATTCTGCTATTCTTAAAAAACAAACCCAGAGTAAAAACTGGGTTTGTTTTTTAGTAAGTGTTAAAATTATAAAATGTATTTAAAAGATTCACACAATACACATACAAATATTAAGAAAAATACACTGGTAATTATTATAGTAATATTTATATCAATTGTTTTTTATAATAAGAAAGAAACTATAAACTATGAAATTAAAGCGGGAACGAGCTATACAAATGATCAACAGATTTTGATAGAAGATTATGCCAAGATAAACACCTTGCTAACAAAAAAAGAAAAGAATATTTTAATTTTAAATAATAAAAAATTATATTTGGAAATTGCAGACACTAAAGAAAAAAGAACTCTTGGTTTATCAAATAGAGATCCTTTTGTAAATACAGAGAATTTGATAAAAGGAATGCTTTTTATTTTTGAAAAAGAAAGTTTTTATGGTTTTTGGATGAAAGATATGAGATTTGCAATCGATATAATTTGGATAAATAAAGATAAAAAAATTGTAGCTATAGATAAAAATATAAATCAAGAAACCTATCCTCAAGTATTTTTTCCACCAGAACCTATTTTATATGTCATAGAAGTAAATGCTTTCGATTCAGAAAAATTAAATTTAGAAACAGGGAATTATTTATCGGAAATAAGATAATTTAATTTTTTATTAAAAATTAAATTAAATATAGCCACAACAAAAGATTATTTGACCATACCTTTTACACTTTGACACATATATTTTGATATGTGGTTTTTTATTCTTTTATCCACACTTTTTTTAAAATTTTTATAAATAAAATTGTAAAATATTTAAACCGATTTTAAACAAATTTAAATTAAAATTGGATTTTTTTGACTAAATTTAAACAAATTTAAGAAAAAAACATCAATTTTATTAAAATTTCAATAAAAATTATTAAATAATTTAAAAAAATGAATATTTTTATAACCAAAAGAGATGGAAGCAAAGAAATTTTCAATGCTGATAAGATAAATCGTTCAATAGAAAGAGCTTGTAGAGACTTATCAGACCCAGTATCTATGGTTATTCAGATAGCAAACGATACGAGACTTACTTTATATGATGGAATAACAACAGAAGAAATGGATAAAGCCACTATAAATGCTACTGTCCAAAATATTCAAAACGATATTGAATATGACAAAGTAGCAGTAAGGTTACTCTTAAAAACAGTATATAAAAAAGTGTTAGGGGATTACAATTTAGACAATGTAGAAGAATTGAAAAAAAAGCATAGAGATGAATTTATAAATTATATAAAAAAAGGTATAACAGAGAATAGACTACATAGTGATATGGAATCTAAATTTGATTTAGAAAGATTAGCAGATTCTTTAGTTTTAGAAAGAGATGATATATTTATGTACTCTGGATTAGATGGCCTCATAAATAGATATTCTATAAAGAACATGAAGCAAGAGCCTCTTGAAACACCTCAATACCTATTTATGCGTATTGCTATGGGACTATCATACAACGAAAGCAATCCTACAGATTGGGCTATAAAATTTTATAATAAAATGTCTAAACATGAATATATAGCTGGTGGGTCTACAAATCTAGGTGCAGGGACAACAAGACCAGCTCTATCTAACTGTTTTTTACTTGAAATTCACGATGATATGGAACATATAGCAAAATCTGTCTCTGATGTAATGCTTTTATCTAAAGGTTCTGGTGGTTTAGGCGCTTCAGTCACAAAACTTAGAGCAGCTGGCTCTCCTTTAAAATCAAATTTTGGTGGTGTTTCTACTGGTCCAACAACATTCGCAAAAGTAATAGATACAGCTATAAGAGCAATACAGCGAGGTGGAAAAAAGAAAGGCGCTCTTTGTTTTTATATGGAAAATTGGCATTTAGATTTTCCTGAATACATAGATTGGAAGCATAATGCAGGGGACGATTATTTAAGAATGAGAACAGCTAATACTGCTGTGTTTATGTCTGATGAATTTATGAAAAGAGTAGAAAAAGGAGAAGATTGGTATATGTTTGATCCAGCAGATGTTTTAGGACTTGATGAATTGTACGGAAAAGAATTTTCTAAAAAGTATAATGAATATGTAGAAAAAGCAGAAAAAGGTGAAATGCGTGTGTTTAAAAAAGTCCCAGCTAGAGAACAATTTAGACAAATATTAGTTGCACTACAAACAACATCTCACCCCTGGTTAACTTGGAAAGATGCTATAAATTTGAGGGCATTGAACAACAATACAGGAACAATACACATGTCAAATCTTTGTACAGAGATATGTCTACCTCAAGATAGAGATAATGTAGCTGTTTGTAATTTAGCATCAATAAATTTAAGTGCCCATATACAAAACAAAGAAGTTAAATGGGGTAAATTAGAAGAATCTGTTCGTCTAGCAATAAGACAGTTAGATAATTTGATAGATATAAATAAATTACCAATAAAAGAAGCAGAAAAATCTGACAAAGAAAATCGAGCTATAGGACTAGGGGTGATGGGTTTTGCTGATACCATAGAGCAGTTTGGTATGTCTTACGATTCTCCTTTTGTTGCAGATTTTGCAGATAGGATATTTGAGTTTATAAGCTACATGGCGATAGATGAAAGTGCAAATTTAGCTCAAATAAGAGGCTCATATAAAAATTTTGAAGGGTCTATGTGGTCAAAAGGTATGGTTCCAATAGATACAATAAATAAACTAGAAGAAGAAAGGGGTTTTAAATTAACTGTAGACAAAGAAAGTAAACACAAAGGTCTAAATTGGGATATATTAAGAAACAAAGTAAAGCAAGGAATGAGAAATGCAACACTTCTTGCGGTTGCACCAAATGCAAATATTGGCTTAGTTGCAGGTACAACTCCAGGAATAGATCCTCGTTTCGCTCAAATATTTTCTAGAAATAAAATATCTGGTAAATATGTAGATATAAATCATAATTTAGTAAAAGATTTGAAAAACATGGGCATATGGGAAAAAGTCAAAGGTCAAATACTTGAAAACCAAGGCGATATTTCTTCTATAGAAGAAATACCTGAGCACATAAGAAATATTTATAAAACCTCATTTACAACATCTCCATATTCATTTATAGAAGTAGCGGCTAGAGCTCAAAAATGGGTAGATCAAGGATTATCAAGAAATATGTATTTAGAGACAAGAGATATAGACGAAACAATAAATATATATAAAACAGCTTGGGAGAAAGGGGTTAAGACTACGTATTATTTACACATGAAGCCTAGACATACAGCAGAGCAATCAACAGTAAGAGTAAATAAAGCGGAACAAATGGGTAAATTTGGTTTTGCAAAAGTATCTATGAATCTAAACAAAAAAGAAGTTTCAGAAAATATTTCTGCCCCTGTTGCACCTTTTGATCTTCCTTTACAAAAAACTTTTGATATAAAAGAGGAATATACCATAACTGAGACAGAAACTGATAAAAACAACATACACATAAGAACTGGAAATATCATTTTAACTGAGGAAAAAAAAGAGATTAAGATAGAAGACTTAGATATTGGAATAGAAATAGAAGAAAAAGAGCCAATTTTTGCAAAATCGTCACCAAAAATTTGTCCAATCGACCCAGCAGAAAGAGCTCAATGTGATAGTTGCCAATAAATATTTGAGAAGTTAATATAGAAAAATTAAAAGAATCTAATAAAAAATAAAAATATGTCACTAATAGGAAAAGCATCGCCTGAAGATATGAGTTTACACCCAATAAGATATAAATGGGCCTATGATTTATACAATCAAGCGGTTCGAAACACTTGGTTTCCACATGAAATTGCATTAAAGGAAGATCTTGAAGATTTTTCAAAAATGACAGAAGATGAAAGACATGCTGTGAAATTTTTGATGGCATTTTTCAATCCAGCCGAATTGATAGTCAATAGATCAATTGCACTTGGTATATATCCATATCTAAAATCTCCAGAATGCCATCTTTACCTTGCAAAACAAATGTGGGAAGAAGCCAATCACTGTGTAGCTTTTGAATATGTTTTAGAAACATTCCCTTTTGATAGAGAAAAAATATTTGACCTTCATTTACAAATACCTTCTATGCAAGCTAAAGAGGCTTATATAAATAAATATATGAAAAGAATGACTGAAGAGACTTTAGATATCACAAGTATAGACGGAAAAAAGAATTTTATTAGAAATTTAGTTGCCACAAATATTGTGATGGAAGGAATATGGTTTTATTCCGGATTTATGGTTGCGCTTTCATTTAGACAGAGAAATCAATTAAGGAATTTTGGTTCAATGATAAATTGGGTATTGAGGGACGAGAGTTTACACCTAAAATTTGGTATAAATTTGATTCAAAATGTATTAGAAGAAAATAGCGAATTGTTGACAGAAGAATTTGCATCAGAAATAAGAGATATCATTGTTGAAGGAGTAAATTTGGAAGTTGCTTACAACAAAGATTTATTTCCAAATGGAATACTTGGTTTAAATGCAGATTATGTAAATCAATACGTGGAGTATGTAGCAGATAGAAGACTTGAAGAATTAGGTCTTCCTAAATATTACAATTCCACAAATCCAGCAAAATGGATGGCTGGGGCTACAGATGTTTTTGAACTTGTAAACTTTTTTGAGGCACAAAATACTAGCTACGAAGTTGACGGTAAAGCAGGGGAAACAAAGAAAAGTTAATATTCAAAAATCAGTAGATTTTTATTCTTTTTTATTTTATTAAAATTGATATAATTACATTATATTTTAAAATAATTTTTTAAAAACAATGAAAAAAATAAAAGTTTCAATAAATGGTTGTGGGAGGATAGGAAGAGCTTTTCTCAAACTTGCTGAAGAAAGAGATGATTTAGAAGTAGTGGCATTAAATGACCTTACTAGTATAGACAATATTGCTTATCTTTTAAAATACGATAGTGCTTATGGTAGAAGTGAACTTGATGTAAAAGCAACGGAAGATAAAAAATCTTTTATTATAAATGGCAGAGAAGTAAAGTATTTGTCTGAGAAAGATCCAAAAAATTTACCGTGGAGAGATTTGGGTGTAGATGTTTGTGTTGAGTCCACTGGATTTTTCACAAGTTATGAGAGTGCAAGAGCTCATATAGAAGCAGGAGCAAAAAAAGTAGTTATTTCTGCTCCAGCAAAAGATGAACCGAGCAAAGACAGTGATGGCATGATACTTATGGGAATAAATTGTGATACTCTTAAAGAAAAACAAGTCACCTCAAATGCATCTTGTACCACAAACTCAGCTTCTCCTGTCATTTCAATACTTGAAAAAACTATTGGTATTGAAAAAGCAATATTAAATACAACTCATGCTTACACAGCAAGTCAATCTATCGTAGACTCTCCAAATCCAAAAGATTTTAAAGAGGGTAGAGCTGGAGCATTTAATATGATTCCAACTTCAACTGGCGCAGCAAAAGCAATTGGCAAAGTAATACCAGAATTTAAAGGAAAGTTTGACGGGATTTCCATTCGTGTACCTGTCATTGCTGGTTCAATTGCAGACATCACTTTTATTGCAAAAAGAAATACAACAGTAGAAGAGGTTAATCAAATTTTGAAAGATGCTTCAAAAGATAAGCATTGGAATAAAATATTTACAGTAGTAGAAGATCAGGTGGTATCTTCCGATATTTTAGGATTACCATTTGCTTCTATTGCAGACCTTGGACTTACAAGAGTGGTTGATGGAAATTTAGTAAAGGTGATGGTTTGGTATGACAATGAAATGGGGTATACTTATTCACTGATAGAGCATGTCATAAAAACGGGTTCCTTTATTAATTAAAGGATATTTTGTTTTGTTTGACAAAATAAACGAAATCTTTTCAATCAATTGGTACATAAAAAGCTTCCCTTTGTTTTTGGGGAAGCTTTTTTATTTTTTACCTATATTTTAGAATTTATTTAAAATATTATTTATCTAACAGATGATGATCTTCTAATATTTTCTTAACTTGGTCATAGACATCATCTGGAGGAGGAAAACTTGTTTTAGAACCGCATTGAATACGGAGATGCGCTATGAGCAAAGCAAATGCCACATCTTCACCAGCAAACCTAATGGCCGTATGTATTCCTTCTACTCCATCAGATTCTATAATCTTTGCGGCATAGTTAAAATCACAAATTCTTTTTAGATCCATAGTAAAAACCCCTTTTCTTCTATTGACACCCCTTCACCTTTAAAAAACATAACATAAAATTATAAAGTTGCCAAGTTTATATATAATCTGTATAATCAAAGTATGAAAATATATTTGGCGTCAGATCATGCTGGTTTTGAATTGAAGGAGGAATTAATCAGTTTTGTAAAAAGACTGGATTTTGACGTAATTGATTGTGGTGCATATAAACTAAATTTAGAAGATGATTATCCTGAATTTATAAAAAAAGCGGCAATTGAAGTTTCTAAAGATCCAATAAATTCAAAAGCTATTATCATTGGAGGTACAGGACAAGGAGAAGATATGGTAGCAGACAAATTTGAAAATGTTAGATCTGCTGAATATTATGGAGGAAATTTAGATATTATATTGCTTTCAAGAGAGCACAACGATTCAAACATTTTATCACTTGGAGCAAGGTTTTTAACAACAGAAGAAGCAAAAGAGGCTGTAAGACTTTGGCTACAAACACCTTTTAGTGGAGAAGAGAGACATATAAGAAGAATAGCAGATATAAATAATAAAATATAAAATGATTGAAATAGTTCCAGCAATCATACCAAAAGATTTTGAATCAATAAAAAATAGATTCGTTGATTTAAAAAGTTTAGTTTCAAAAATACAAATAGACTTATCTGACGGTTCATATACAAATATTAAAACTTGGCCTTTTATAGAAAGTGAAGATCTTGATTTTCGAAAAATACTAAACAAAGAAATAGAATTTCCTTTTATAAATGATTTTCTTGTAGAAATTGATTTATTAATAAAGAATCCTATCCAAATAATAGAGCAATTTATAGAAATTGGTGCTAAAAGTTTTATTGTTCATTTGGATTCTACGTCAAATATCACAGATTGTATAAATTTAATTAAAAAATCAAATTTAAATATTGGTATAGGTGTAAAACCTAGTACAAATTTAGAAAATATAAAAAATTATTTAAATCAAATAGATTTCATTCAATTTATGGGAAATGACATTGTTGGTCAAAATGGTATAAAGATTGACACAAATATATATGAAAAAATAAACAATTTTTACACTAAAAATCCAGAAACAAAAATACAAATAGATATAGGTGTAGACGAAGAAACAATACCAAAACTTAAAGAAGTAGGAGTTTCTATGTTTATATCAGGATCAGCAATATTTAATTCTGAAGATATAATTTCTAATTTAAAAAAATTTCAAAATTTATAAAAATAGAATTTATTTACACACAAATAATTAACAATTTATTTTATTTAATGTAAAATAATATTATGTTAGATCTTACAGATGAAAAAATAATATGGTTAGAAAAAAAAGCTAACAAAATAAGAGAGTCTATTATAGAAATGCTTATAAAAGCAGGTAGCGGACATTCTGCTGGACCTCTTGGTATGGCCGACATATTTACTGCTCTCTATTTTCATATATTAAAACATGATCCATCAAAACCAAATCTAAAAAATAGAGATATTTTAGTTTTATCAAACGGACATATTGTCCCTGTGCTTTATGCCACTTTAGCCCATAGTGGATATTTTGATTTAAAAGAATTAGCAACACTCAGAAAATTTGGTTCAAGATTGCAAGGACATCCGCATAGAGAATTTTTACCTTTTGTTGAAACAAGTTCTGGGCCATTAGGTTCTGGATTATCACAAGCTTGCGGTATGTCTTTGGCCGACAAAATAGATAATGGAAATTCTTCAGGAAAACAATTTTATTGCATAATGAGTGATGGAGAAATGCAAGAAGGAAACACATGGGAAGCACTTATGTTTGGAGGCAAAGAAAGACTTCAAAATCTCACAGCAATAATAGATAGAAATAATATTCAGATTGAAGGATATACAGAAACAATAATGCCTCTTGAGCCATTGAGACAGAAACTAGAAGCATTTAATTGGCATACTCAAGTAATTGATGGACATAATTTTACTTCAATTGTACAAGCCGTAGGAGAAGCACATTCTGTTTTTGATAGACCATCTATAATTATTGCAAACACAATACCAGGTAAAGGAGTTTCTTTTATGGAAAGAAAATATGAATGGCATGGGGTGCCTCCTGGTAAAGGTCCAGAAGATGTTGTGCCAAGAGAATTTCAAAGCAAAAAAGCTTTAAAAGAATTGCGAACACTTCAAGGTAAAATAACAAGCGAAAATGAATAAAAAACTAAAAAATGTTAAATGCAAAATTAAAATTGAATAAAGACTTGTTTGAAAAATCGGCAGAACAAGTACCAAATAGAAAAGGTTTTGGTGAAGGACTGCTTATTGCGGGGGACAAAGATAAAAATATTGTAGCCCTTTGTGCAGATCTTACAGAAAGTACTCAAATGCACTTTTTTGCAAAAAAATATCCAGAAAGATTTGTACAAATAGGGGTAGCTGAACAAAATTTAGTGACGGTAGCAAGCGGTATGGCAAAAATGGGCAAAATACCTTTCACAAGTTCTTATGCAATGTTTTCTCCTGGAAGAAATTGGGAGCAAATAAGAACAACCATTTGCTATAACGACTTGCCTGTAAAAATAATAGGTAGTCATGCAGGAATTTCTGTTGGACCAGATGGTGGAACTCATCAAGCAATAGAAGATATTGCTTTAATGCAAGTATTGCCAAATATGATAGTAGTTTCGCCTTGCGATTCAATAGAAGCAAAAAAGGCCACTATGGCAATTGCTAAAATAAATAAACCTTGTTATTTAAGACTCTGTAGAGAAAAGACTCCTGTAATCACCACAGAAGACACTCCTTTTACAATAGGAAGAGGGGAAATATTTTTTGAACCAAAAGAAAAAGCTGTGGTAGGTATAATCTCTACTGGACCAATAATTTATAACGCTCTGTTAGTTGCAGAAAAGATGACAGAAGAAAAATTACCAATAAAAGTATTGAATTTATCTACCATAAAACCTCTAGACACAACAGCAATCATAAATTTAGCTAAAGAAACAAGAGCTATTGTAGTAGTAGAAGAACACCAAATAACAGGTGGCCTTGGGTCTGTCGTGTCTCAAACATTATCAAAAAATTTTCCTGTGCCAATAGAATTTGTCGGTATAGACAATAAATTTGGTCAATCTGGTACACCCTCTGAGCTTTTAGAGCATTATGGTTTAGGAGAAAAAGCTATAATAAAAGCTGTCGAAAAAGTTTTAAAACGAAAAAATTAATTCAGTATATTTTTGAAATAAATCATAAAAAGTATTTATACTAGACTAAATTATTTTTTCAGGATAATAATTTCTGGGAGCTTTTGATAAAAATTTCAATATTTCTTCTTTAGTGAGCAAGCCTTTTTGTGCTCCAACATATTGAACAACAGACATTGAATTTATAGGTGCCCACATAAATGCATCAAATAAAGATTTACCCATAGAGATAGCTGAAACTACAGTAGAGGCAAAAGCATCTCCTGCACCCGTCCTCTCAAACGGCGGTCTAACATCTGGGTAAATAGGCATATAAAAACCCTCATATCCATCATAACCATAAGCCCCTTTTGGCCCATCTGTGATAACCACTATTTGAGGTCCTATATTGTGAAGAGATTTTAATAAAACCTTAATATCTTTTTCGTTTGGTTTGTCTAATATTGTTTTAGCTTCTTCTACATTACAAAATAAGATATTTGATAATAAATAAATGTCTCCGAGAACTTTTAAACCCATTTTCATTTGAAATGTGCCTGGTTGAAAGGCTAATTTTATATCTCTATTATTTCTTAAATGATTTGCAATTTGTTTGTGATAATCAATAGTTCCTTCTCCTAGAGATGATAAATACACCCATTTAGGATTTCCTATATTTTCAAATTCATAATCATATTTTTGATGTTTTACTAGGATTGTACGGTCATCTTGAAACCATAAAACAAAATGATAATTTGTTTTTTTATTTTTTTGAATATTGACAAATTTTGTAGAAACTCCTGCGTCTTTTAAAATAAGTAGACTCTCTTCACCATACCTGTCTCCACCCAAATTTGTGACTAAAGCAGATTTAAGTCCCAATCTTGAAGCACAAACAGAAGCATTGGCAGAATTTCCAACAGCTTTTATTTCTTGCATAGATTCATAAGATATTTTATCTCCAAATTTTAAAGACAATTCACATTTTCTACCTTTATCATCACATTTAGTTTTTGCTTCATTTAATTTAATAAAGGCATCCACAGCAGTATCTCCTATAGCTATTAAATCGAAATTTTTGTTTGAAGAAAAAATAGACATTTTATTTTTATTAAAAGTTATACAAATTATACACCAATATAAATAAATTGTTTAAATATAATTGTTAATATTTGTGAATTATAAAACTCATCGAAATCATACCTTTTTGAAGCCTAGTGATTTTGACGAAACAGCTTCGCAGGAATTTTTTAGCAAAAAAATATCCGTGGTTCAAAAAGGTATGATGAGAAAGAGTTTTGTAATCTAAAGTAATATGTTATTATTTTATCTATGAAAACACTTATAGAATACATAAAAGAGGCTGAAGAAAAAAAGGTAGCAATAGGGCATTTTAATATTTCTAGCGTTGATGGATTGTGGGCAATTGTAAATGCTTCTAAAAAATTAAATGTGCCTGTTATAGTCGGAGTATCTGAAGGAGAGAGAGAATTTATAGGAATAAAACAAGTAAAAAGATTGATTGAGATATTTCAAGAAGAAAGGTTGCCAATATTTTTAAATGCAGATCACACTTATTCTTTGGAAAAATGTCAAACCGTTATAGATTTAAATTTTGATTCAGTCATAATAGATGGCGCAGAAAAAACAACAGAAGAAAATCTGAAATTAACAAAAGCTGTTGTTGATTATAAAAATACACAAAATAAAAATATTTTAATAGAAGGAGAGCTTGGATTTATAGGTAAATCATCTAAAGTTTTAGACTCTTTGCCTTCAGATATAAATTTAGAGGATCAATCTCTAACAAATAAAGAAGAAGCTTTGTATTTTGTAGAAAACACTAAAATAGATTTATTTGCTCCTGCTGTAGGAAATATCCATGGAATGATAAGAGATGGTAATCCAAAATTAAGGATAGAAAAAATTAAAGAGATAAAAGAAGTCGTGAAAGTACCATTGGTACTACATGGAGGTTCAGGTATAACAGATATAGAATTTAAAGAAGCCATAAATGCTGGCATAACTATAATACATATAAATACAGAACTTAGACTTGCATACAAACAAGGTATACAAAAATATTTTAATGAATTTGGAGAGGAAATAGCTCCATATAAATATTTGAGAGCTGGTATGCAAGAAATGCAAAATACAATAGAAAAAAGATTGGCTTTATTTAATGGAATATAAAAATCCATTTAAAAATATGTTTGATTATAAAGATATCAAAGAAGAACTTGAAGATATATTGGATGGTATTGTTTTTGATGATTTAGAAACTCTAAAAAAATATAGCAGGGATGCTTCTATTTTTGAAGTAATGCCCAAAATCGTGGTCTGGCCTAAAAATATAAATGATATAAAAAAGCTTGTAAATTTTGTAAGAAATAAAAAAGAAAAAGAGCCTTCGAAATACGAAAATTTGTCTATCACTGTTAGATCTGCTGGAACTTGTATGTCCGGCGGATCTTTAAACGAATCTATAATTTTAGACATGGTAGAATATTTAAATAAATTTGATGTTCATAAAGATTATATGACTGCTATGGTAGAACCAGGAGTTTTTTATCGTGATTTTGAAGAAGAAACAAAAAAACACAATTTAATACTGCCTTGCTATACTGCATCAAAAAATATATGCGCTTTGGGTGGAATGATAGCCAACAATTGTGCAGGGGAAAAAACTTTACAATACGGGAAAATGGAAAATTTCGTGGAAGAATTATCCGTCATATTGGCAGATGGCAACGAATACAAATTTAAAGCGATTTCTAGAATAGAAGCACTCAAAAAATCACACGAACCTCATTTCGAAGGAGCGGTTTATGAAAAAATTTTAAGATTGATAGACAAGAATAGGGATATTATAAACAAGGCAAAACCAAAAGTATCCAAAAATTCTGCCGGATACTATTTATGGAATATAGAGAGAAATGCAATGATAGATTTAACCAAAATAATAGTAGGATCACAAGGAACACTTGGTATAATAACAAAAGCAAAAATAAAATTAGTGCCAATAAAAAATAAAAATAAATTACTGGTCATTTTTATGAACAAAATAGATAAGATTGGAGAACTGGTAAATAAAATTTTAGAATACAATCCAGAAAGCATTGAATCTTACGACGACTCAACTTTTAGACTTGCTATAAAATTTTTACCAGAAATGATCTCTCTAATGAAAAAAAATTTCATAAAATTGTTTATTTCATTCATACCAGAGATAATAATGTTTTTAAAAGGTGGTTTGCCCAAAATGGTCATTATTGTCGAATTTGCTTCGAATAATGAAAGCGAGATAAATTTAAAGATAAAGAATTTACAAGAAAATATAAAAGATTTTAATTTTAAAACCAAAGTAGCAAGTAGCGAAAAGGAAATAGAGAAATATTGGAGTATAAGAAGAGAGAGTTTTAATCTACTCCGAAAACATATAAGAAATAAAAAGACTGCGCCGTTTATAGACGATATCTGTGTTTTACCAAAACATTTACCGACATTTATACCTGAAATAAAAAAAGTGCTAGACCAATATAAAATCAATTATACTATTGCTGGGCATGCAGGAAATGGAAATTTTCATATAATTCCTCTTATGAATTTGGGAGATCAACATGAAAGATCTTTAATACCTATAATTTCTGAAAAGATATATAAAATAGTTAAACAATATGAAGGCACCATCACAGCTGAACATAATGATGGAATCATAAGGACACCTTATCTAAACATAATGTATAATGAAAAAATAATCTCTTTGTTTAAAGAAACTAAAAATATATTTGACCCATTAGAGATATTTAACCCAGGCAAAAAAACTCCAAGTATAAACAAAAAAATTGGCTCAAAAGAATATATATTGAGCCATATTGCCAAAAAATAAATATCTTGCTATGATACTCTGCATATGACAATAGATTTAAAAACAGAAAATAGAAGTGAAATAGGAAAACTGGATGCGCTTAGAGAAAGTGGTTTTGTTCCTTGTGTTTACTATGGACACAAAAAAGAATCTACTCCATTAAAAATAAAAAAAGTTGATTTCATAAAAGCTTGGAAAAGTGCAGGGGAATCAAGTGTTATAACTCTA
Organism: uncultured Candidatus Saccharibacteria bacterium; assembly: GCA_964519145.1. GTDB lineage: Bacteria > Patescibacteriota > Minisyncoccia > Phycocordibacterales > WO2-35-19 > CAZFHL01. The sequence continues at coordinate 6,909 of CAZFHL010000009.1, read as the reverse complement.
AAAACAGAAAATGGTGATTTGGATGCTCTCATACACAGTGTAGATTTACATCCAATTACAGGTGAACCAATCCATGCTGATTTTTATGTATTTGAAAAAGGACATAAAATAGAAATTTCTATACCTCTCGAATTTCAAGGCGTTTCTCCTGCTATAAAAGATCTTGGCGGAATACTAACAAAAGTAATGCATGAAATAAAAATAAAAGCAGATCCTTCAAACTTACCTCATGAAATATTAGTGGATATATCGACGCTTATAAATTTAGACAGCCAAATATTAGCATCAGAAATAACTCTACCTAAAGGTGTAGAACTTATGGAAAACTTGGACGAAGTGGTGGCCTCAATCTCTGTACCAAAAGAAGAAGTCGTGGAAACAGCTCCAATAGATCTATCTCAAATAGAAGTAGAAAAGAAAGGCAAGAAAGATGAAGAAACAGCAGAAGCTGAATCTAACTAAATAATTTATACAAAAGACTTTCAAAAATCTTTCTTATTTTAAATTGCAAAACTCTCTCTCATCACACCTTTTTGAATCACGAATAAGAATCTTTCAAAAGTCTTTCTTAGTATAGTTTTTGATAGACACACATAAAAATCTGCTGATTTTTTGCTATGCAGGGTTCAGTCAATCTTGCGCAAGTCTATCAAAAACTACACTTGCGACGACTTTTGAAAGATGATCAGGTATTGGTATTTTATAATTTAAATTTTTCATAAAAATTTGATATAATTTACACTATATGAATTTTATAAAAAAAGTATTCTTGATAATAGCTTTTCAAAAATATTTGAAAGCAAAACCTTTTTGGAGGCTTGCGGGGCTGACTGAGCCGAGCACGAGGAAAATTTTAGCAAAAATTTATCCGTGCTCTAAAAAGATTTTGCTGAAAAATATTTTTAGAAAAAAACTTAAAATTGGTTTGGTATTTACTATATTAATATTTTCTTTTTTTAATATAAATGAAACTATATTTGCTCAAATGAGCCAATCTCAAATAGAAGAACAAGAAACAAGATGGCGCAAAGAACTAGAAGAGACGGAGAAGGATATTGCAAAATGGGAAGAGATATTAAATCAAACAAAAAAAGGTACAGCTTCTTTAGAGAGAGACGCCTCAATTCTCCAAGCAAAAATAAATGAAGCTAAAGCATTTATCAAAAAAAGACAAATAGAAATAGAAAAATTGACCAAAGATATAGGTTTAAAAACAAAAACCATAAATGAACTGGAAAGAAAAATAGAAAAAGGCAAAGAATCTCTTTCTTCTATTTTAAAATCAAGTAATGAAATAGAATCTTTCACACTGGTTGAAGTAATTCTTTCAAACAAAGACCTTTCAGATTTTTTTGAAGATATTGATTCCTACAATTCAATTAAAAAATCCTTGGAAACCCAATTTGAAGAAATAAGATATTTACAAGCAAAAACAGATGAGGAAAGAAAAATATTGGATGAGAAAAGAAATAAAGAAGTTGATACAAAAGCAAAAATAGAAGAGGATAAAAGAAAAGTGGAGCAAAATGAAAAAGAAAAACAAGCTCTCATAAAAATAAACAAAACTCAAGAAAAAACATACGAAGAAGTCATAGCAGAAAAAGAAAAAAAGGCTGCCCAAATTCGAGCCGCTCTATTTTCACTTAGAGATACAGAAGGTATTGCTTTTGGAGATGCCTTAAAATATGCGACACTTGCTTCAAATAAAACAGGAGTTAGACCCGCTCTTATTTTAGCAATACTTACTCAAGAATCTGATTTAGGAAAAAATCAAGGATCTTGTCTTGTGACTGATCTTGAGACTGGAGACGGGGCTGGCAAAAATACAGGTACACTATTTGAAAAAGTTATGAAAGCACCAAGAGATACAGAGCCATTTAAGAGTATAACATCAAGATTGGGTAAAGATCCTAAACTAACACCCGTATCTTGCCCCCCAGGAGCAAAGTGGACAACAAATAGAGGGTATGGAGGTGGTATGGGTCCATCACAATTTATCCCATCTACATGGGAATTGTTTAAAAATAAATTAGGTTTAACACTTGGTATAGAAGCTGACAATGTAAATCCTTGGAATCCTGAGCATTCTATACTAGCTACGGCAATTTATATGGCAGATTTAGGGGCTTCAAACGGAGGATACAGTGCAGAGAGAAATGCTTCTTGTAAATATTATTCTGGATCATCTTGCAATCCAAATAGGAGACCTTCAAATGTTTTTTATGGTGATCAAGTAATGGCAAAAGCTCAAAAAATCCAAATTGAAATGATAGATCCTCTTGAAGGATTTTAAATAAACTTTAAAAAAGATTATGGATGTAGATTTAATATCTAGAAATATAAAAGTTTTTCAAAAACATATCTAAAAATTGATAAATAAATTATGGCTTAAAATAAATATATTTTTGAAAAATAGCAAATAAAACTAAATTTTGACATAGAAATGCTTGACATAATCTTATAGTATGATATACTTATTAAAGAAGGTCGGTGATCAAGGATGTGGCGCGAAGCAAATGCCTCGATGTCGAGCAGTTTGCATGTGCACTTCCTGATCTACCATAATTATTTAAGGAGTTAAAAAACTTGGCCCCCAGTGAAAATGACTTGATTGTAAGCGTAGAGCGACAAGATCAAGGGAGCTATACTGGGCTAGTCGATAGAAAAAGAAAAGGGGCGGTGTCGTTCTTCTATAAAAAAACTGAGGAGCACAGTATGCTCCAAGTCCTGAAAAGGCATGACACTAGCCAGGAATGGCGCCACCCAAAGGAGGGGGTTATTAAAGGCTTTGGGACGTAGATTTGGCAAGGAGCCAGATCAGTCCAACGACTTAAGTGTCAAAAAGCTGAATTATGCCGAACAAAAAGTCGGCGACGGTCATTATTTTTTCGACTTTGCTCTACCTGCCTGGACAACAGAGTTAAGGTAGAGACCGCCACTCCAGTGGGCTATGGTGAATAATAGACTGGAAAAAAATAGGGGCAGTGACCCCACCGTTAGCTCTGCACATTAGTGCAACTAACGAAAAACAAGGCCGGCGTATCCAACAAGGACTAACAACCCTCTTGGCGCCGGCTTTCACTTTTATAAAAAATAAATTTTGACTTTTTTTCAATAATAAATTATACTTCTAAAATAAAGCTTTTCTAAATATAGAAAAGCATTTCAGAAAGATTTAATATAAAAACATGAAAAAAGAAATACATCCAGAATATTTTATAAATTCAAAAATCACTTGCTCTTGTGGTAATAGTTTTTCTGTCGGTAGCACAAAAAAAGATATAAATATTGAAATTTGTAGCAAATGCCACCCATTCTTTACAGGAAATGAAAAAGTTATAGACTCTGCAGGAAGAGTCGAGAAATTTAAAGCTAGACAAGCTGTTTCTAAATCTACTAAAAGTAAAAAATAGTTATTTTTATTAGATTTATAATACAATTTCAAATATTATATCTCTTTCAAAAGTCGTCGCAAGTGTAGTTTTTGATAGACTTGCGCAAGATGACCCTGACGAGCATAGCAAAAAATCAGCAGATTTTTATGCGTGTCTATCAAAAACTATACTAAGAAAGACTTTTGAAAGAGACCTATTGTATATAAATCTTGATTAAAATTAACTAAAAATATGGATATAGGAAAATATAAACAAAATCAAAAAACTCAATATTTAGCATTGAATTTAGAAAGACTTATAAAAGAAGAAGCCGAGCTTTTGCCTTTGTTAGAAGACTTGTCAATGAAGGAACTAGCTATGCTTGATTTAAAAAGTTTGAATGAACAAAAAGAAACTTTGATATCACAAATGGACGAAATTTTAAAAGAAGATGAAAAGATAGAAGAATTTCCAAATGAAATAGTACTTGAAGTGAGAGCTGGGGTTGGCGGAGAAGAAGCTGCTTTATTTGCAGAAGAACTTGCAAATATGTACAGAAAATATGCAGAAAAAAGAGGTTGGGGAGTTTCTGTAGTAGATGAATCTTGGTCTCCTCTTGGTGGATATAAAGAGGCTTCATTTGAAATCAGAGGAATAGATGTATATAAAGATATGAGATACGAGACAGGAATACATAGAATACAAAGAGTACCTGCCACTGAAAAAATGGGAAGGGTGCACACTAGTACAGCTTCTGTGGCTATTTTACCAATAAGAAAAAAAGTAAAATTTGAGATAAATCCAGCTGATTTAGAAATAGAATTTTCTAGGGCAGGAGGAAAAGGTGGCCAAAATGTGAACAAAGTAGAGACAGCTGTTAGACTCACACACAAACCTACTGGTTTAACCGTGCGCTCTACGGCAGAAAGAAGTCAAAGCGCAAACAAAGAACATGCAATGACTATCCTTTCAGCTAAACTAGAAGAAAGATACAAAGCAGAAGAAGATAGTAAATATGCAAGTGAAAGAAAAGAACAAATAGGAGTGGTAGATAGATCTGAAAAAATAAGGACATACAATATACTTCAAGATAGAATAACTGACCATAGAATCAATAAAAATTGGCATGGTATAGAAACGATTTTAAAAGGTGGCCTTGATAATTTAATAGAGGACTTAAAAGAACTTGCATAAATTTAATAATTTGGTATCCTTTTATTCTATATGGCAGAAACAAAACAAAAAATATCTGAAAATATAAACTCGCTATTTAAAGTTGGGGCACATTTTGGTTTTAGCAAATCAAGGAGACATCCTAGTGTATCACCTTTAATATTTGGCTCTAAAAACAGATTAGACATATTTGATCTAGAAAAGACAGAAGAAATGCTTAAAAAAGCTCTAGATTTTGTATCATCAGTTTCAAGTAAAGGTGGCAAAATACTCTTTGTTGGTGGCAAAAATGAAGCACAATCTATCATAAAAGAAATTGCCACTAGCATAGAAACTCCTTTTGTAGCTAGCAGATGGATAGGAGGGACTTTAACAAACTTTAAAGAAATAAGAAAAAGAGTTGATACAATGATTGATTTTTTAACTCAAAAAGAAAAAGGTGAATTAGCAAAATATACAAAGAAAGAAAGACTTCTTATAGATAGAAAAATAGAAAAACTTGAAGCAATGTTTAGTGGTATAAAAGATATGACAAATTTACCAAAAGCTTTATTTATAGTTGATCCAAGATACGAAGAAACGGCTTTCAAAGAAGCGCTTAGTTTAAATATTCCCATCATAGCTCTCTGTGGATCAGATAATAATATTAAAAAAGTAGATTATCCTATCACAGCAAATGATTCGAATATAGAAAGCATCAGATACATAGTATCTAAAATAGCAAACCAATACATAGAATCAAAACCAAAAGCAAATTAATTTAATATACTAAATTAATTTGATATTTTAAGTATTTATAATAAAATTATATCATTAATAGTTTTTTATTAGAAATTTTTTAGAAAAAATCGTATCAAAAACCATATTTAGTAATTAAAAAAATATATGATAAGCACAGAACAAATAAAAGAATTAAGAGACTCAACAGGAGTATCTGTAATGCAATGCAAAAAGGCTTTAGAAGAGGCAGGGGGTGATATTGAAAAAGCAAAAATAATACTCAGGAAAATCAGTAGTCAATCAGCTTTAAAAAAATCAGACAGGGTGCTTGGAGCAGGTGTGGTTTTATCTTATATTCACAGTAATGGCACGGTAGGAACATTAGTAGAATTGCTTTGTGAGACGGACTTTGTAGCAAGAAACGAGGAATTTAAAAGTTTAGCAAAAGATATAGCAATGCATATCACAGCACAATCTCCAGAATATTTAAAAAGTGAAGATATAAAAGAAGAAGATAAAATAAAAGCTAAAGAATTGTTTGCAAAAGAGACAGAGGGAAAACCAGAAGAAATGAAAGAAAAAATAATAGAAGGTAAACTCAATGCTTATTTTAGCGACAAAGTGCTTATGGAACAACCTTTCATTAAAAATCCAGACATCAAAATTAAAAATATGATAGAAGAAGCAACTCAAAAATTTGGCGAAAGAACAGAAATAGGAAGATTCTCAAGATTTTCAATCAACTAAACAAAAATATGAGTATAATAATAATATTTTATATCTCTCTTTCTGTCTCCATACTCTTAATTGTCATTAAAATATTTGAATTAAGGTATGAAAAGAAGAATTTTATATTAAGACTCATATCTTCTCTTGACGATAAGTCTCATAAAATAATTGAGGCTTTTAAATTTAGATCATTTCAAATAATGCAAACTATACGCTATGTTGCATTAGTCCAAATAAAAGAGGTCTCTAAAAATATATTTCACAAAACTAAAGCAAGTCTTGAAGCAGAATACAGAAATAAACAAGACTACATTATGGGTAAAATAGAAATAGGAGAAAGAAACTCTGCTTCATTTTATCTCAAAAAAATATCAGAAGATAAAAAAAATACCACCAAAGGAAAAATAGAAGACGATTCAATAAATATTATTGAATGATGGATATATTGAACAAAAGATTGAATATGCTATAATTTAAAAAAGATAAGCCAGAATAGCTCAGTTGGTAGAGCTCCCGTTTTGTAAACGGGTGGTCGTCGGTTCGAGCCCGACTTCTGGCTCCAAAGTTCTACAATGATACCAAAACTACAAATATGTGGCTAAAAGCCACATATTTTTTAATAAATTATTAGATATAACCAAACCATTCAAATAATAGTTTTCTTTAAAAAGATACTTAAAAATTGCTTTTATTGGGAAATTTGTGTAATCTATACTGAATTACAAAACTGGTCGAAATCATACCTTTTTGAAGCCTAGCGAGTTTGACTGAAACGAGCTCGAGGAAAATTTTAGCAAAAATTTATCCGTGGTTCAAAAAGGTATGATGAGAAAGAGTTTTGTAATTCAAAGTAATCTAATAAAACCATGTTTGACTGGAAAAAATACATATATACATTTATAATCACCGCTCT
>CAZFHL010000008.1:0-21829 GCA_964519145.1 uncultured Candidatus Saccharibacteria bacterium | reverse complement strand
GAGCAATATATACAAATATTTCACTATCTGCAAAACCTATCTCCTTTAAAATTTTTTTAATGTCTTCTTTATTCATAGTTGTTTAGTTGTTATTATACATCATTGAACATATTTGTCTATCTTGCTAAATTAGCATAGGACAGTAAATTGAAATAAGGAGCAATATATGGAAAATATTTGGCTAGGAATATTTATTGGTCATATCGTTGGGGATTTTATATTCCAATTCAAAGTTATGGCCGACAATAAGTACCAAAAAGGTGCGCAAGGAACATTTTGGTGCTCTATCCATTGTCTAATTTATACAATATGTGTAAGTTTGTTTGTACAAAATTTTTCGTTCACATTTATGGCTCTGACATGTATACCACATTGGATTATTGATAGAAATTCTTTGGCTTATAAATGGATGCAGATAAATGGTAGCGCCAAACTGTTTTCGAGCAATAATCCAAAAGATATTTCTTTTGGATCTATTATTTATGTTGTAATAGACCAATTCTTTCACTTTGTTTGTTTATATGTATTAATTAAAAATTTGTAAATTTTTATATTGAACACCTTTAAGACCGTATTTTTATAAAAAGACGGTCTTAATTTTTATTACACATCTTCCAGTGCATCAATACCAACCAAATTTCCTTCTGCTAAAAAATCAAGCATTGCACCTCCCGATAATGATACGAAATGAAAAGAATTTTTATACTCCCCCAAAAAACCTTCAGTATCTCCCCCTCCTATGACAACTTTTGCCCCACTTTCTGCTAAAATTTTAATAAGTTTTTTTGTACCTTCTATAAAACCATCTTCATATTTACCCAAAGGACCATTCCATAATATAAATTTTGATTTTTTTATTATTTCACTTAATACATTTAAATTTTGATCATCTAAATCCAATACTTTTAAATCCCCCGACGGCAATATAACTTTTGGATTTTTTGCAATTTCTGATAAAGAAGCAGAAAAAGCATTGGCACCACCTATAAAAATACTATCTGCAATATTTAAAAATTTATTTACAAGAGGTATTTTAGTCTCAAATTTTGCTCCACCCAGTATCAATAAAAAAGGGTGTTCAGGATTAAACACTTCCAACAAATGGTTATATTCATAAAAAAATCTAAAACCAGCACATTTTGGTAAAAAATTTGGAATACCTACAACAGAAGCGTGTTTTCTATGGGAAACAGAAAAAGCATCATTTATATAAAAGTCTCCCATTTTAGAGAGTTTTTCAGCAAAATCATTGTCATTTTCTTCTTCCTCTTTCCAAAATCTCATATTTTCTACAACAGCAATTTCTCCGTTTTTAAGGCTATTTAAAATATCTAAGCCTATTTGATCAAAAGGGTTTTCTACAAACACACTATTTGGCCAAAAAGACTTTTGTATATGATTGAAAATTGGTAAAATTGTTTGATTTTTATCACTCAAATGATTTAAAATTATTATTTTTAAACCTTTTTTAATCAAAAAATCTATAGTTTCTCTACTTGCATCAATTTTTGCATTATTTAAAATCAAGTCATTTTGCAAAGGCACATTCCAATCTGTCCTTAAAATAACCCTTTGTCCTTCTTTAAAATTTAAATCTAAAAGAGATTTTATCATTTTTTACTTTCTATTATTTTTAGTAATTCACCAAAATCTAGCGAAATAGAGCTTCTGCCTATTATAAAACCATCAACATTTCCTATTTTTATAATATCTAAAACATTGCCCTTATCTACAGCACCTCCATAAAGTATTTTTACCCCATTTGCAATATTTTGACCAAACAACTCTCCTATTACTTTCCTTATAAACAAAACCATCTCATGTATACTTGTAGGATCCATTGCGGTAGGTGCACCAATTGCCCAAACTGGCTCATAAGCTATACATATATCTAGCAAATCTTTTTTATCTAATCCAGTAAATATGTTTTTAATATCTTCTTTTATAAAATTTAAATAATGTCCCTCTATGTCTCTCTTTTGTTCACCCACACAAACAATTGGTGTTATTTTGTTTAACAAAGACAAAAGTATTTTTTCTCTTATTAAACCAGATTTTTCTCCCATTTCCCTCCTTTCAGAATGACCCACTATAGAATAAGTGGCTCCTGCGTCTTTGGCCATCAATACACTAGTTTCTCCTGTTTGAGAACCTTTTTCTTTGTTTGCAATATTTTGGACACCCAGATATAGATTTTTTACATTATTTAGCTTGTTTAATTGGTTTAAGTAGATGACAGGTGGACAAACAACTACTCTTGTATTTTTTAAATCATTTATCCATTTTTTGTTTAAAAAAAAGAGTTTTTTGGCTTCTTCAGTACTTACAGGATTCATTTTCCAATTTGCAATTACTATTTGTTTTCCCAAAATCCTACCCACTTTTTGTTTATTTATCATTTACCCATTATATCAAAATTTATATTTTGATAAAGTAAAATTTAAACAACAACACCTTCCAAAAAATCTTTTTTAGTATAGTTTTTGATAGACTTGCGCAAGGTTGACTGAACCGAGCATAGCAAAAAATCAGCAGATTTTTATGCGTGTCTAGCAAAAACTATACTAAAAAAGATTTTTTGGAGATACATAGTATCTGTGGTTCAAAAAGGTGTGATGAGAAAGAGTTTTGAAATTGAAAATGAGAAAGACTTTTGGAATAGGTAATGAGACTCTGCAATTACTCCACTTCCCCCCAATTTGAAATATCAAAACCACCACTTGGACCAGAATTAAAAATAAGATTCACTAAACCAGATTCATAAACCACATTGGCTGTATTTTTGAGAGTGAGTTTATAACTTGTAATCTCTTTTAATGAAACGCTGTTTTCAATAACAGTAGCCCCTTCATTTGAATAAGAAACCAAAGCACCTGAAACACTATTTTTGATCAAAATAGCATTAACAGAACCACCATTTTTTGCGCTATTGTTGTTTGAAACAACAAGAACATAGGAATTTGAAGAACCTGAACCTTGGAAGGTTGTGCTATTTTCTATTTCTACTTTACCACTACTTAATCTATCGGACAAATTATCTGCTATCAAAGCAACACTATTTTGTCCTAAACTTGTAGCCACTTTTACAATTGGCGAATTTTTTATTTTTATATTTCCTGAAACCCAAACATGCCCAGCCAAAGATACAGTTATATTGTTTCCACTTATTTCTAAATCACAATTTATTTTTTTAGGACCAATAGTAGTTGTAGAATTTATTCTATACGGACAAGGAGAGCTTATTATTCCACCTTGCAAAGCCTCATCCTTCCACTCATCTATTTTTGTATTTGATATTGGAAAAGTTGTAGTACCCTGATTTGGACTATTTGGATAAGACACACCATAAACAGTTGAATTAATTATATTTGTATAATAAGCGTTTTTATCTATAATGCTATTTTGTATACTATTTGCATATACAGAGTCTGTAGACCTAATACCATTTACAACCCCCATATTTGAAGCAGAAACCACAGAACCTGTAATTAAGTTTGAGCTACCAGAAATTGTGCCATTTGAATAAACATTTCCAGTTATAGAAGAAGAATTTTGTAATACAAGCCCCCCTTCTCCAACCTGAATACCATAATTAAAAGCAACCCCTTCTCCTAAAATTAATTTTGATTTATTTTTTCTTATAAAATTATTGTTGTTTCCAGTAGATACAATTGTTTTATATCCTGATTCATCACCAATAACAGCAGTGACAGTGGTACTTCCAATTGTTATATTTTGCGGTGAAGATACAGTAAGCCCAGATTTTAACCTGTAAACAACATCTTCTAGTAGCGCCTCAGAACCATAAAAGCTCTTTTTAGTTGAACTAACAGCAGAAACTGAAGATATATAAGAGACTATTGGATTAGTGAATCCAAAAATTATAGTTGTTGATATGACAATAAAAAATATTACGCTTATTATGAGAGCATTCCCTTTTTCTTTTATTTTTATATATTTCATATTTAATATGAGTTTCTTAAAACTGAAAAACCATAAAACTTTTTTATTTTAACAACATTTCTATCAGTTGCTCTTATAACGAGCTCAGTTTTTATAGCTTTTGAATTACTGTTTACTAAATAATAAAAAACTAAAGATTCTATAATTGTTTTATTGGAATTTAACGATAAATATTCTTCGCTATTTTTATTATATCTTATATTTCCCATATTTAGATCAAAAATAATTTCATAATCACTTTCATCAACTTCTTTTCCTAACAAAACAATTTTTCCAGCTGTTGTGGCAAACAAACTTTGCTCGAAATTTACACTAGTAGCCAATTTTATCTCCCTGTTTATATTTTCAACTATATTAAAACCGCTACTCTGAAGCTCTCTTTCTAATTTTATATTTCTATAAACGCTATTTAAAGAAATAAAGGATTGCACCATAATACCCAAAACCAGCGATAGTATAAAGATATATATTATAACTTCAACCAACGATATTCCTTCTTGATTCTTAAAATTCCTATCAATTATCAAAAATATCACTAATATAATATATAATTTCTGTACTTGTAGTAGATAGATTTTTACTCCAAGAAACTTTTGAAACAATTTTTCTTGAATTTGGATCAAAAGTACCACTTGATACTATATTTTGAGAAGAATCTCTAAATACGTCTCTAATCATAATTTTCCTTTCAAAAGTTCCGTCTATAAAAACATTATTTGTAGTAGTACTCCAGCTTAAACCATTCCAAGAAAGATAATAATCTGTAGTAGTTGATAAATTTTTTATATTATTCCAATTTTCATCTCTCATAAATTTTAAAACTTCTATACCCTCTTCTACCAAAAGCTCTGATTGCAATTCTTTTGGATCATAAACAGAGATTTTGATATAAGAAACATAAATTTTCCAAATAAAAAGAATGCAAAATGTAAAAATAGAAACTGATATTATGGCTTCTAATATACTAAAACCAAAATTTTTATTCATATTGTTATTGTACCACTCCAGACTTAAGTATTGTAATAGTAGTTGAAGTGCTATTATCTTTTAATGATAAAACCACATTACCAAAGTTTAAAGTGTCCCCTTTTAAATGATTGAAAATTACATCTCCATAAGTAGAACTAGAAATTAAAGTATATTTTGATAAAAATAATTTTTTTTGATTATTATTTTGAACAAAACTCCCTCCTTCAAATATTGTTAATTTATCTGTTTCTATATGAACCCCAATGTCAGAGCTATTTTTTGAAGAATATGCCAAATTTCTTGCTTCTCTCAAAAATGCGACAACAGCATCTTTATCTTTTTCCAAAGACTCTGCTTTATTTGTTTTTGAAAAAAAATATAGAGACATTATAAATATAATAGACAAAATGGAAATAGATATTAACAATTCCATCAAAGTTATTCCTTTATTTTTAAAAATAAAATTCATTTATTTAATTGCGTCTACCAAAGAATATGTCGGCAACATCATAGCCACAGCAAATAAACCGACAGCAATACCAATAAATACCATAAGAAATGGTTCTATTATTGTGGATAAATCTTTTGTTTTTTGATCTACCTCAGATTCATAATAATTTGCTGTATTTAAAAGCATATCAGTGAGCTTCCCGGTTTCTTCTCCGACAGCGAGCATTTCACTTATAAATATAGGATAAAGATTGCTATTTTGAGATAAAACAGACGAAAGTTGATCTCCTGTTTCAATTTTTTTAGAAGCATTAAGTAAAACATCTCTAAAATAATGGTTTTGTACCACTTTACTTGTTATTTCTATAGCTGAAACAATACTAACTCCAGAAGAAATTAAAGAAGCGAGCGTCCTAGCCGTTCTTGCTGTATTAACTTGTTTAGATATATTTGAAATGATTGGCATCTTTAATACCAAATAATCAATAAAATATTTGCCTTTTTTGGTTTTAAGTACATAAGCAAAGCTAAATATAAATAAAATAAGACCTCCTAAACAATAAATTATATTATTTATCATAAAATCACTTATTGAGATAATAATCCTTGTGGGTAATGGTAAATTTATATTTAAACCTTTAAATGTTTCGGTAAGCATAGGTACCATATAAACCATCAAAACAAAACCTATTATTATCATGATAAATATAATGATGGCAGGATATATCATTGCGCCTTTTATTTTTTTGGTAAGATTATTACTTTTTTCGAGCTGTTCTGCCACTATTTTTAAAGAAGAAGCAAGTTGACCTGATTCTTCTCCGGCTTTCACCATAGATACAAACAATTCAGGAAATATTTTTGGAAACATTTCTAATGATTTTGAAAAAGTATTTCCACTATTTACACTTAAAACAATTTGTTCAAATAAAGAAGACAATTTTTTATTTGTTGATTGTTTTTGCAAAATAGCTATTGCTCTAGAAACAGATAGTCCGGCATCAATCATTACAGATAAATTTTTAGCAAAATTAATTTTGTCTTCATTTTTTATTTGTTTAAAAGTAAAAAATGAATCTTTTTTGCTTTCATTTATCTCAGATATAGACACTACCGCTCCACCTTCTTTTATTATATTTTTATATAGCGTAGCTTTATCTTTAGATTCAATTTGGTTTTCTATTTCTAAACCATTTTTTACAGTTTTATATTTGTATTTAGGCATAAATATATAAAAATTATATCATTTTTATATAAAAAAAATAATTAATTGTGTATTATTTATACTCACAAATTAATTTGTAATCTACAAAAAGATTGCTATCATAAAAGCAATGCAATATTCACGTCCTAAAATAAAATCAGGGTTCACACTTATAGAACTTTTGATTGTGATAGCCATTATTGGTGTACTTTCAAGCATTGTCCTTACAAATATAAATTCCGCTAGAGCAAAAAGTAGAGACGCTAAAGTCAAACAAGAGTTTAACAGTGTAAAAACAGCACTAACTTTATATTATGATAAATACAACAGATACCCAAATGAAGTTTCTGTCAATAGCAATCCTTGGGTCGATAACTTTAACAGTATGGCGCAACAGTTAGTGAGCGAGGGTTTCTTGGCTGGTATACCTGTTGCTCCTCAAAATCATACATACAATTATTACAACTACTTAAGTGGTAGCGCTCCAGGTGCAATACTGGTGACAACACTCGAATCAGCCGCTCCTAGCACTGTTGGTTATTCTGGCACCTGCAGACCTTTTCCTGCTGGTACAAATTGGTGTGATCAAGCAAGTACCAACTATTATTGTATATGCAACCCTCATTAAAAATTTAAGATAAAACTAACTGTAATCTAAGTATTTAACATTTTTCTCATTAAATTATATCCTGTCATTGCACCATTTAAAGCACTATGAGGTTCTGGTTCGGGTTCTACCCCAAAAAATTTACAAGCATTTTTTAGAGAAAAACTTTCTGTATCTTTCAAACCTTTATACCAAGCCAAAGTTAGAAGATCTAATCTATCGTGATTTGCTTTGGTACTCATTGGATTTGAAAGTTTAGATCTATAAAACGCTTCATTGATAAATCCCCAATCAAAAGAGACATTGTAAGCACAAAAAATACAACCTTCTGTTTTTTGTTGATAAATTTTCATTACTTCTTCTAGTTTTTTGGCATCTTTCCAATCTTTTTCATTATAACCATTATAATCAATCGCCTCTTTAATAGCAGTTTGAATATTTTCAGGTTTAGCCTTTTCTGAAAGAGTATCTAAAATCTTAAAAGTATTTATATCAAAAACCACAAGACCAATCTCTAAAATCTCATGTATAGATGGCACATCTCCGCTAGTTTCAATATCAGTCAAAGCAACAATCTTTGATTTCATAATGCAATTTTAACATATCTAATAAATAAGTGTCACTTATTCTGTTTGTATTATAAATACTAGTATTTATAATAAATCAAACTATTCTGAAACTACTCTCAAAACTTCTTCTATTGTAGTCAAACCTTGAGCAGCTTTAAACAAACCGTCTTCAAGCATGGTGAGCATACCCTCTTTTTTAGCTTGAATCTCTATATCTTCTGTTGTTGAACCTTTGATTATCAAATTTTTTATTGAACTACTCACATTTAAAACTTCATATATTCCTATCCTGCCTTTAAAAGCTTCTTCATCTGTATTTTCTTTTGGTCTATAAAAATAAATATCCTTCCAATCATCTTTTTTGCCTATTATTTTTTCACTTCTCAATGTTTCAAGCACTCTATTCATATTTATAACTTTTGAAATAGATTCAATTTCTTTTTTTGATAATATATATTTTTCTTTTTTATCTCCCAGTTTTCTAACAAGCCTTTGAGCAATAATCGCATCAATAGTAGATATAATCAAAAATGGTTCAACTTTCATATCTATAAGTCTAGGTATAGCTCCTGAAGCAGAATTTGTATGCAATGTAGAGAGAACTAAATGCCCAGTTAAAGATGCATTTATAGCAAGAGAAGCTGTTTCGCTATCCCTTATTTCTCCTACCATGATAATATCTGGATCTTGTCTAACCAAAGTACGGAGTCCTGAAGCAAAAGTTAACCCTATCTCTGGTTTAACTTGAGTTTGGTTGACTCTTTTCATTTGATATTCCACAGGATCTTCAATCGTAGAAATATTTACATCTGGTGTATTTAAAATATCAAGCATTGTATATAAAGTAGTAGATTTACCACTTCCTGTAGGTCCTGTAGTTAGTATCATACCAGTAGTTCTTTGCAAAGATTTATGAAGCAATTCGAGCCCTTGGCCATGGAAGCCAAGTGATTCTAGAGTAAATCCTGAAACAGATTCTCTTAAAAGCCTCATCACAATCTTTTCTCCATAATAAACTGGCAAAGTAGAGACACGAAAAGAAACTTTTTCTCCATTCATATCTATTTTAAATCTACCGTCTTGTGGTAATCTTTTTTCATCTAATTTAAGACTAGAGAGCACTTTTATCCTAGCAGCGAGAGATGGAGCAATGTGTTTAGGCAAAACCATAGCATCATGGAGCAAACCGTCTATCCTATACCTCACAAGCATTTGATCCTCTAATGGTTCCATATGAATATCAGAAGCATTTTGTATGATGGCGTGTTTTAATAATGTATCCACAATACGCACCACAGGCAATTCTTCTGCCAATTTTTTTAAATCATGAGCATTTGCATCTTCATTTGATATCTTTTCTGCTATAGCCTTTATTTCATTTGAATCACTCTTAATCAAATCACCAAAATCATCTTTCAAATTTTTTTGATATTGTATTAGAGCACTCCTCATAGAATCTGTGTCTGTAAGTCTGGGCAAAATCTTTAAACCAACCTTCTTTTTTATAGAATTTAAAGCCTGCAAATCATCTGTATCAAGCATCGCCACCTCTAGTGTGTCATCTTTTTTATCAAAAGCTACTATATTATGATTTCTTGCAATAGGTTCTGGTATCAAATTTAAAATATCTCTATTTAAAACTTGATTTTTTAAATTTATAAATGGTATTCCAAGTATATAGGCTTGAACTCTCCTTAAATCATCGTCGGAAAATTTGCCCTTAGAGACAAGTATTTCAGCAAAAGTCTTTTTATTGTTTTTAGCTTCATACCAAACCTCATCAATCTCTGATCTAGATATGAGACCTGCGTCTATAATAAAATCTTTTATTTGAGAATCTTCTACATGCATAATAATTTAAAATCTTAATAAAATTATATCAAAAAAAATAATTATAATTTTAAATTATGTGTATAAAAAATTATTTTGATCTATTTCTTGTATTTTGTAACAGATATTTTCTAGGATTTTCGTCTAAATCTATAAAGTCATCTGCCACCTCCACCAATTTGGCAGATGATGATTTTCTAAAAGAAGCAATTTCTACCTGACAACCTTTTGATTTTAAATATTCTACTAGTGGTGTAAAGTCTCCGTCTCCTGTGACCAAAATAACGGCATCTAATTTGGAAGAAAATTTGATTGCATCAATAGCGAGTCCAACATCCCAATCCCCTTTTTTTGCTCCACCTGCAAAAACTTGTAAATTTTTTGTTTTAGTTTCAATACCAAACTTTTCTAAAGCTTCAAAAAAACTTTTCTCTTCACCTCCTTCTGTAGCCACCACATAAGCCACAGCTCTTACCAAAATACGATTCGCTACTACGTCTTCTAGCACATTGCCAAAATTTACCCTTGCCTTATAAATATTTTTTGCGCTATGATACAAATTTTGAGTATCAATAAATACACCTATACGCTGTTCTGAGTGTTTAATGACTGCCATAAATAAATTATTAAAAATTAGTAATTAAAAAATTAAATAAATATTATTAAAATATCTATTCGTAATTATATAAAATAAAAAATAAAAATAGTAGGGATAAGGTAAGTAAACATCTTTCAAAACTCTTCGAAATCATAGCTTTTTGAAGCCTAGCGAGTCTCGACGGAGCGAGCTCGAGGAATTTTTTAGCAAAAAAATATCCGTGGTTCAAAAAGGTGTGATGAGAAAGAGTTTTGTAATTTAAGACAAGAAAGACTTTTGAAGGAGAATTGGTATACTATTTTTTCAAACCAAGTTTTTTTATCAAAGAGTTATATCTTTTAGTATCCTTTTTTTCTAAATATTTCATATGAGCCTTTCTGTCCGCCACCAAACTTAAAAGACCTCTTCTTGAGTGCTTATCTTTATTATTTTTCTTTAGATGTGAAGAAAGATCATCTATTCTTCTAGACAATATAGCTATTTGGACTTCAGGACTTCCTGTATCAGTGTCATGAACCTTTACTTCTTTTATTATTCTTTGTTTTTTATTCTTTGTAAGCATTGTCAAATAAGCATATCATATATTATATTTTATTGCAACTTATTGATTATTTATATTAAATTTAAATATTCCAACCTTAAGAAATGAAATTTATTGTATTAAAATATCATCATAAAAAAATAAAAGTCGATATGTATCGACTTTTATAAAAAATTAACTAAAAATATCTGAAAAAGTGTCTCTTAATCAACCAAACAGTAAAATATAAACCAAGCCAAATATATAGAAAAGAAAGAGATGCATTGTATATAATATTATTAGGACAAGGTCTATACATTTTTCTGAAATAAATAATTCTTTCAGAATATGGAAGGTTGTCATCTAATAGTATTTTTTTGGCATCCATTTGATTTTGATACCAAGAAGCAAGATCGTAAACTGGAAGATCTCTATAAAATACAACTTTTGATGTTCCTTTATTGAGACCTTTTCGTTCAATGTACGCCAAGGCTTTATCAAAATTATTATAAGCAACTCTTGGATCAGATGTTGTTAATGCAATACTAGATGGGATTGTATACCCTTCCCTGAATTCAAAATGTGGATAAACAATCCAACTATAGGTAGACCAAAAATAAATGATGGTCAACGCAATAGAAACACTAAGACCGGAAAAGATTTTTTCAACCACACTTGTTTTTTCTTCTAAAGATTGAAACATTTTTCTTGCCTCCATTTATTATGGTATAATATTTAATTAAAAAAGTCAATATATCGTACCCGAATTCTACCCCTAACTACAAAAATAAACCAAAAATCTAAGTAAAATAACCAGGAAATAAATCAAAATATTTTGCGACATCAAGATTTCAAATGTATAATTGATGATATGTTTGATTTAACAGAATTAAAAAGAAGATTTCTTGAATATATAGAAATAGAAAAAGGCAGATCACTTAAAACAATTGAAAATTATAATCATTATTTAACTGTATTTATAGAACAAATCAAAATCACAAAACCAGAAGACATAACAAACGAGACCATGAGAGAGTTTCGCCTTTGGCTCAATAGACAAACAATAAGAGGAATTGTTGGTTCAGATAGGACACTAACAAAAAAAACTCAAAATTATTATCTTATCGCCATAAGAGCTTTTCTAAAATATCTAGCAAGACAAGAAATAAAGACATTGCCACCAGAGAGAATTGAGCTCGCAAAAATACCAGAAAAATCTCTTGATTTGATCACAAATGCCGAACTAAAAAGGCTTTTGAACGCCCCAGAAGGCAATGATGTGTCTGCTTTGAGAGATAGAGCTATTTTAGAATTACTTTTTTCTACTGGGCTTCGTGTATCAGAGCTTTGTTCTCTTACAAGAGATATAGATTTAACCACAGATGAACTTTCTGTAATAGGTAAAGGTAGAAAAGTAAGAGTAGTATTTATATCAGAATATGCAAAAAAAATTTTAAAGGAATATTTATCAAAGAGAAAAGATTTGGACGATGCATTATTTATACAATTTTCAAAAAACAATAAAAATAAGAAAGATGGAAATAAAAGTTTGGCTTTAACCAAAAGATCAGTAGAAAGAATAGTAAAAAACTGTGCTATCAAAGCAGGTATATCTAAAAGAGTGACACCTCATACCATGCGACATATGTTTGCCACAGACCTACTATCAAATGGAGCTGATTTAAGAAGTGTTCAAGCCCTTTTAGGTCATGCAAATATAGGCACAACCCAAATTTATACTCATGTCACAGACAAGCATTTAAGAGAAATCCACAAAAAATTTCATAATAAGAAGTGATTTTATTTACACTTTATAGTGTATTTATATAATCTAAAATAATAAATGTATGCAAAAAGAAAATCGGAACAGTGCCAAGGCACTGTTCCGATTATTATTTACACTACTTTTTATTTACATTGGCTGCGACAAGTTGTGCAACCAAAACTTCCACGAGAGAATTTTGTTTGGAACTATCTCCATTACCTGAAACAATTTCTGGTACCCATTTCTGACCAGAAGCAGCTAAAGCTCGCGCAACTTCAACCAAAGCATACTTATCTTGATCCATAGCCTTAGTCTTCATTTCGATAACATTCGCTTCTGCTGTACCAGTTGCCTTGGTCTTGCTAGCCTCAGCATCACCAGTCATAATAGTAACCTTAGCTTGAGCCTCACCTGTCACAACAGCAGCTTCGGCTCCTGCCCTGGCTTTGATTTTTGTAGCTTCACCTTCACCTTCCGCTGTTGTAATAGCGGTAGCCTTATTAAATCCTGCGATCGCAACCTTTCGTTCAGCAGCCACAACTTCTGGTTGTGTATCAGCCATTGCCTTAGCTTGAGCATATTCTTTACGAACATTTTCAGCTTCCATCTGAGTTCCAAAAGTAACACGTTCTTGTTCAGCAATTTTTCGCTCAGTAAGCGTCTTCATCAATTGTTCTGGAGGTGTAATATCTCCAATAAGAGTATCTACAGCCACAACATTATACTCTTCTAACGCTTTGGCGATGGAAGATTTTGCTTCATCTTGCCTCTTACCACGCTCATTTAGAAATGAGATAGCATCTGAAGATTGTGCTGCTCTTCTAAAATAATTACCGATAGTAGGCTCGAGAACTTGAGTTACCAAATTTGCCACCGATCCAAAACGACCAATTACCTTAGGTGCTTCGAGCGATGGAATATGAATAATCTGACTGACATCCAAATTGAATTTAAAACCATCAGAAGAACGGACGGTAATTGTCGACAAATTTGCATCAAGTTTATGTGATTCGGTCTTAGCATCTGCCCAATTAAGCACAATGTTAGCTGTTGGAACCAATTCCACCTTATGAGTATGTGGGTTAATTGGGTACTTACCAGGGTCAAGTGGTTTTACCCACACACCCTTCTCTCCAACAGAAACAAAATTTCCATGCTTATACGCATCTCCGGTAACATCCTGACCTTCTTTACCAACATAAGAGATGACTACTCCAACATGAGCAATGGGTACTTTAACCATATCGACAATTTCAATACTTGCAAAATATGGATTTAAGAAATAACGACCGGCACGCAAAACCTCTTCTTGAAGACCTCTAAAACCGCCATTATTAACGAACGCATCGGGATTCTGAAAGCTTTCATGCCCGGAAATTAACTTACCAGCAATCTCACCTCTTTCAAGCGCAGCACCGTCTTTAATAGTCACAATTCCAATTTTATCATCAGCAATTTCAGTCACATCATACAAAACTACATTAAAAAATTGTGTATTGATCCTATATTGACCCTGAGGAATGACGCGCATTTGTTGCCCACGCTCACCACCATTATCCATAAACAACTTGGCATTTTGAAAAGAATCACACTCAACATATCTACCAAGCACACGACCATTTGGCAATGCATTTCCATCACGAGCATCGACAACACCAATCTTGCCTTGAGGAACAACGACCATATCTATACTTTTTACACTGAAAACATTTGTATTGATACGCCACGTCCCAGGAGGAATAACAGCCATCTGAAGTCCGCGTTCACCGGCTTTTTGAAGAAATGATCTTACATCTTGAAAGTTATCACAAGCAACATCGCAACCAAAAATACGTCCATCAGGAAGAGGTTTGCCATCACAAGACTCAACTATTCCAACCTTTCCAGGATGAATAACAGTAAAACCTGTAATTTGAATATCATATTGCCAAGGCCAAAGAAAAAAGTGGAGACCAGGAGCAAGTGTATCTGCTTGGATACCAGCTTCTCCATTAAGAGCAACAATTTTACCGTCCGGCAATATCTTATTTTTACCAAACAAGACAAATTTCTTGACAACAAGACCAATTGAGTCATCTGGGACAATGATAATCCCAAAAAGACGCAATATCAACTTATATGAGAATATTGAGATAATGGCAATACTAGCCATTACCAAAATACCCCAATAACCAAGCAATGTTTGGATTATTTCCATACATCACCTTTCTCCTCTGTACTATATCCGCAGTAGGCCGGTCTATTTTTACTATCCAAAAACAAACTACTTCTTTATATAAAAGTTGTCAATATTGTAAACAAATAAATATATTGTCTAATTTATAAACAAAATCGCTCCAATGAGGAGCGATTTTTGATAAAAAACGAAACTAATCCAAAAAATCAGGAGAGATTTTATATGTATTGCAAACCCTCTCTGCACAAATAGTGATACTTCTTGGGACAGAAGTATCCATTTGAAAGAAATAATCTACAAAATTTTGAGGCAAAGGAACACCAACAGCTTTACCTGACTTTCCATCTGAATAAACAAAAACAGTTGTGGGCTCTTTTTGATTTTCAAACAATCTAAAGAATATTCCCCCTTCAGAGATCTTAAAGCCTGCAAGTTGCCTTTTGAAACCAATACCACTATTTCTACTTATTACAACAGAAGTATAACTCGATTCCCCACTTAAATGAACCATGACTATACCAAAAGTGATTTTACTCTTCAAAAAAGCGAGTGGTATGTGTCCATTCCAAAGTTCATCAAACACATTTCCAAAACCACTTGATGAAGTGACTAGCACAGATCCTAAATCAGTGATTTGATCACCAACAATCATTCGTGGAATGAGTTTTGTGCCATTTTCAAGCTCACCAACAGATCTATATCTGACAATAAAATAATCCTCCGCAGATTCAGAAGAAATAACAATAGGTGCCTGGGGCATCTTTTCTGTATCCTGGTAAAGCTGATCTGCATGAAGCTGATCAAAATTAAAATTAGCCAAATTAGCGGACCTTTTGATGTTTTCTTCTCCAAAAGAAGTAAAAACACAAGAACAGAGTAAGAGGGTTAGTTTTTTCATTCCAAAAATACATTACCATATTATTTATATAAAATCAAGTTTTTCATATTTCTATATAATTAACCGCCAACTATTGCAAATAAAAAAATAATATACACTTTTATAGAAAATAGCTCCTTTTCTCTATAAATGCTAAAATCTTTTTATGCAAAAAGAAAACAATTTTGCTTTTATTGATGGTCAAAACTTATACCTTGGGATAAAGCAGGATAATTGGTTTATCGATTTAAAAAAATTTAGAATCTATTTAAAGGATAAATATTGTGTTTCTGAAGCTTATTATTTCCTAGGATACTTACAAGAAGAAAATGAAGAACTATACAAAAACATACAAAAAGCTGGTTTTATTGTTTTATTTAAAGAACACAATAAATATACATTAAAAAAAAGAGAGGAAATGTTGATACCGATATTATTTTTGAAATCATGAAAAGCTTACTAGAAGATGAAAAATTGAATAAAATTATTTTGGTTTCAGGAGACGGTGATTATAAAAAATTAATTGATTATTTAATATCAAAAAACAAACTTAAAAAAATAATGTTCCCAAATAAAAAATTTGCATCTTCTTTATATAAAAGACTGGGTTCAGAATTTTATGATTATTTAATAAATATCAAAAATTATGTAAAATTATCAGAAAATGAAAAAGGCTCCTAAGGCACAAACACCTTTCGGATCCTTTTTCGTATTGATAGTTAAATTATATATCAAAATAAAACTTTATGCAAATTGTATCTTTTAATGTAAACGGGATAAGAGCCATCAATAACAAAGGTTTATTTTTACCATTTTTGGAAAAATACAAACCAGATATTGTTTGTCTTCAAGAAATCAAAGCTCAAAAACACCAGATAGAAATAGACTTGCCAGATTATGAAGAATATTATAACTGTGCAGAAAAAGCTGGATATTCTGGGACAGCCATAATGAGCAAAGTTAAACCTCTCAAAGTTATTTTTGATTTACCTGAAAAAATCGCTCAAAAATATAATTTAGAAAAAGATAAATATGGCAATCCAAACAAAGAAGGCAGAGTTTTAACAGCAGAGTTTGAAAAATTTTTTGTAGTGACAGTGTATACCCCAAACTCAAAAGGAGATTTATCTAGACTCCCCCTTCGTCATAGTGGTTGGGATCCGGCATTTTTAGAATATATAAAAGAGTTAGAAAAAGAAAAGCCTGTGATTTTTTGTGGAGACCTAAATGTAGCTCACACAGAAAACGATCTTGCCAATCCAAAGCAAAACGAAGGTGAACATGGATTTACCAAAGAAGAAAGAGATGGTTTCCAAAAAATACTAAATGCTGGGTTTTTAGATAGTTTTAGAATGTTTACAGAGGGAAAAGGGTACTACTCTTGGTGGACGAACTTTGCAAATTCTCGTGCTAGAAATATAGGTTGGAGAATAGACTATTTTATAATTAGTGAAAAATTAAAAAAGAAAATAAAATCAAGCAAAATTTTATCAGATGTAATGGGTTCAGACCACTGCCCTATTATTTTAGAAATTGATTTATAATAGATTTTTTAAAACCATTTTTCCGATACTAGTATTTCTGTGCACAGATATTTTTCTGGTGAAAAATTCCTGCGAAGCCAGCGCCAGTCGCGCTCGCTAGGCACATAAATACTAGTACCACTCAAATGGCTCTAAAAGACTCAATTTATAACAAAAAATTACCTCTCGGTAATTTTTTGAAATCAAAAAAACCAACTATATTACATTGGTTTAGGCATACTAGAGCTATCACAGCATCTACAGTTTGATTTATGAGAAAAGATTTCAATAATAGCTGAAATACCTACCAAAAGATAAATCAAGCTAGCTATACCAGATGGAATATAGTTTCCAATACCCCACCCTAAAAATTCTAGTCCCCAATTCAATCCTCCAATTACAAGAAGAATGAAAGTTAAACCATGAAGCTTTTTCATATATTTATTTTATATTAACTTCTAATACTCTCAATTATACAATTTTTTAAAAATAAAACAAAAATAAATTGTTTATATCTAAAAATAAGATAAACAAAAAGCCACCCATTTTTAGCGGTGGAGGATTCGCTAAAACACAAGTGGCTTGACACACTCTACCCAGCCCCACTTCTAAATACAATTTTTATTATATTCACAGGTGGAGCCGGGAATCTATTTAAAAGATAATCCCAGTCAAGAAGCGCGTTCAAAAGAAATGATATAATCTCACATTTTTTAAATATTATTTTGAGGAGATGTATATATCTTGATTCTTTTGCTTAACCAAGTTTTCTTTTTAAAAACAAAAGGAACTTTTTAAAGAACCAATAGTTAGAATTTACTTTACAATACTAACTGTCTGATATCATTATATGTCTTTTAAAACAAAGTGTAAAGGACTAGTTGTGGATAACTGTCTTATTTTTAATTTTAATGTCTTATTTATATAAGTCTTATATAAATAGTTCATATTTAAAAGCATATTTAGATTTAAAGATATCTTTAAACACATGGCTTATTGTTATGTTGAAAAATAATTATTTAACAAAATGTCTTTTTCTTATTTCCTCAACAATTTTATTGTCTTTCTCTTCCCTATTCTCTTTACCCTTTTCTGAAAGTTTCCTTAAATCTTTATCATCCATCATAAATAATTCTTTAGACCTATTTTCCAAATAATCTTCATTATTTTTTTCTGGATCATCCAATACCTCATTTAACAATGAATTTAATATATAACCTATTTTCGGACCACCTTTTATTTCAAGCATATCCATAAGCCTATTACCATTTATTTTAAGCATAGAAACAGATATAGGGTCTCTCATAGCCTCTTCAATCATAGAATAATACTTCCTTAATCTATAAGGATCTTCTTTTGGCCTTCCAGTACCTACCCTATCGCAAATACGAAGATTCATTAAATCCCAAATATTTTCTTTTCCAACATTAACTATCATTCTCCTTACAGCAGATATGGTTATTTGTTCAGTATCAGAAAAAAACATATGCCACCTAACCAAATTTACAACACGGTCTATTGTTTCACGTGAAAACTTTAGGTTTTCTAGTATTTTTTTGGTTACACGTGAACCAACCACCTCATGACCGTAAAAAGTCCATTGTTTTGAATCATTATCCCATTTTCTTGTTTTAGGTTTAGATATGTCATGAAATAGGGAAGCCAGTCTTAAATGAATTGGGTACTCTTTATCGGCAGAGTGTTGTAATGTCTTTATTAAATGAGTCCAAACATCATAAGAATGAGCCTTATTTTGTTCAATATCAAAAGATTCCTCAAGTTCTTTGGCGATAAAAGAAACCAGACCCAGCTTTTTTAACAAAACCATTCCATCTATTGGTCTTTTTGACATTATTATATTAATAAACTCATCTCTTATTCTTTCTTTAGAAATATTTTTTAATATATCTTTATTCTCAATAATAGCTTTTTCTGTTTCCGTATCGATAGGGAAGCCAAGTTCCACATGAAACCTAACAGCTCTAAAAACCCTCAAACCATCTTCTTTTAGTCTTTCATAAGGGTCACCAACAGTTCTTATAACTGATTTTAATATATCAGCCATACCAAAATATGGATCTATAATATTTAAATTTATGGGGTCATAAGCAATGGCATTTATTGTGAAATCACGCCTTTTTAAATCTTCCTCTATACTTTGCCCGAAAACAACATTATCAGGCCTTCTATTGTCAGAATAGAGGCTTTCAGACCTATATGGAGTTATTTCTATAACCTTCAATGTTTCATCAGAAACATTTTCATTTACTATAGCTACCGTACCAAAGGAGTTTTCGTATACAGTTTTTTCAAACAAGCTTATTATTTCTTCTGGCAAAGCATTTGTTGTTATATCCCAATCTTTAGGTTTTTTATTCATAAATAAGTCCCTAACACAACCACCAACCAAATAAGCCTCAAAACCTGCGTCTTTAAGCTTATTTGTTACATATGAAACCTCTTCTGGTATATTAAATTTTTCTATTTTAAAATTATTCATTTATAGCATTTTAACAAAAAAACAAAATTTCAGATAGTTTTTAGTATTATTAAACATATTCCAAAAGTCGTCGCAAGTGTAGTTTTTGATAGACTTGCGCAAGTCTGACCGAGACGAGCATAGCAAAAAATCAGCAGATTTTTATGCGTGTCTAGCAAAAACTATACTAAGAAAGACTTTTGGAATAAATCTGTTCAATATTTTTAAAAGATTATTTATAAAAAATCAAAAGTTTTGTGCACCTGCTAGGACTTGAACCTAGAACAACGGTTCCGAAGACCGGTATGATATCCATTTCACCACAGGTGCTTATTTTAATAATTTAATATTAAATATTATTTAGTATAACACAAAACATATTATCATATTCAATAAATGTCATTATATAAGACATTTTACTGTCTGATATAAATCTATATTTAGAGCCATATCTTAGGATACTATAATATAAATAACTGTTTTTGTCATATTATACTTGACAAAATTTCATATAAATGCTATACTGTATGTGTAAGGTTAAAGAGTAGTACAGAGAAGATTGTAGGTGGCAGGGTAGGGGGTCAAAAGTTTTTTAACAAATAAATAGGGGTCTTTCTAAAATAAAATTCTTTGAAAGAAGCGCGGGAACAACCTAAAGTAATATATATAATTTTAAAGCTTGCTCTCCCGCTTCTCTTAAAGAAAGAGAATTTTAGATATTTAATGTTATTCCTCTTCTTCAGCACCATCAATTCATAAAATTGTGCTGAAAAGAGGAATCGCATCGATTCCTAGAAACAACCCACTCTGGAGGGTAGTCCAGAGAGAGGAGATTGAAATGAAGAGTTTTATCACGCAGGGTGCTGCGCGCCCAGGACAGCCTATTGTCGTGGAGTCGGCGCGCACCGCGCGCCGACTCGGGCAGGAGGGACGGTTCTTGCTCTTGGGCAATGTGCCCTTGAGCGAAATCGTTCGAATTCACAGCGCGGCGGCAAACCGCGCGCGAGGCGACAAGGAGTAAGGTTCGGTTCGGTCAATGGGGCACACAGGTGCCCCATTTTTGTATTTATATAAAATTGTAATAAACATTTTAGTTTTATCCTCAAGCTTTATTTTTCTTTAAATTTAAACTAAACTATAGATATGGAAAATCAAAATGATATAGAAAATTTTGAAAGTTTTAGAAATAGAATTTCAGAACTTTTTAAAAATGAAGGTCTTTCTGCAGAATTACTAGCACAAATAGATGATTGGCATAATCAAAGATTTGAAGAAAATGATAAACCTGGAGGAACAATTGAAGACAGGGTGAAATTTCAAATAGAATTGGCTAAAATTTATATAATAACAGATAGAAGCAATCTAGCAGATGAAACACTAAGAGATGCTTTATGCCAAGCAAATCAAAAAGGATTAGAAGCTTTATCAGAAGAAATCAGAAATTTATCGAAAAATCTTTAACAACAAAAATATCATTCTCTATAAATAATTTTGATAAATAAAAACTACTAAATTTTTATAAAAATTAGTTTAAATTTAGATTAAATATTGGTCGGAGTGCCGAGAATCGAACTCGGACCTAATGCTCCCAAAGCATTTATACTACCACTATACTACACTCCGTTTACAAAACAATGATACAATAAAACCATATTGAATGCCACCTTTATTTATAATAATTTAAATATATGAAATCTGTATTATTTTTCTTTGATAATCTTTTTATTAAAATAGCAAAAATCTGTTGTTTACCATTTGCTAGAATATCTTTATTTATTGTATTTTTTTGGTTTGGTATATTAAAAGTTTTTGGATTAAGCCCAGCAAACAAACTTGTTGAAGAACTTTTGGAAAAAACTTTATATTTTATATCTTTTGATCAATTTATTATATTTTTTGGAATTTTTGAAATGATTATTGGTTTATCTTTTTTGATACCAAAATTAACAAGAATTTCTATTGCTATGCTTATGTTCCATATGATAACTACGTTTATGCCACTCGTACTCATACCAAATATGGCGTGGCGGGGGATTTTTGTACCAACATTAGAAGGGCAGTATATAATAAAAAATCTATTAATCATTGCTGTATCATTTGATATTGTTTCCAAAATGCATTTACCAAATAAATGTTAGCAGTGAACCTCTTTCAAAAGTCGTCGCAAGTGTGGCTTTTTATAATCTTAAATTTCAAAACTCGTCGAAATCATACCTTTTTGAAGCCTAGCGAGTTTGACTGAAACAGCTTCGCAGGAATTTTTTAGCAAAAAAATATCCGTGGTTCAAAAAGGTGTGAT
>CAZFHL010000007.1:0-22150 GCA_964519145.1 uncultured Candidatus Saccharibacteria bacterium | reverse complement strand
GACTTGCGCAAGTCTGGCTGAGACGAGCATAGCAAAAAATCAGCAGATTTTTATGTGTGTCTATCAAAAACTACACTAAGAAAGACTTTTGGAAGAGGTTTGATGATTAAAAAATACTGTACAAAACAATACCTGCGCAAACAGCTACATTTAGAGATTCTTTTTTGCCTTTCATTGGTAATTCTGCTATAAAATCACATAAACCCAATTCCACTTGAGACAATCCAGAAACTTCGTTGCCAAAAACCAAAGCTATTTTATTTGTGTTTACATTATTTAAAACATCTTTATAATCTATTGAATTTGCATTTTGTTCCACCGCAACAATCACAAAACCTTTTTCTTTTAATTTTAAAACGGCACTGTCTAAATATTCTTCTTTTGACCATTTCACAGTTTCTTCTGCCCCCAAAGAAGCTTTGACAAACCCCTTATTTACCCTATTAAAACGATCTTTTGGAGTTGGTGTATAACCACATAAAACTATTTCTTTTACAGAAACCGCGTCAGATGTACGAAAAATTGAACCAACATTTTCGTTGCTCCTTATGTTGTTTAATATAACCACTAATTCTTTTTCTTCTTTACTATTCATTTATTGATATAAATATTATATTAGAATATACTATACTTGATTTAGATTACAAATAATATTTATTAAACTCATATGTTAAATACTTTTCCTGAATTGCTGGTTTATTCCCTTTTAGCCCCCCTTATATTGAGAGTGGTTATTGGTATTGTGTTTATAGATATTGGTTTTTTAATATTTAAAAAAGAAAGAGATAATTGGATAAATACTTTTACTTTTTTAAACATACCTAAAAAAGAGTTTTGTATAAAAATTTTTGGAGGTCTACATATAATCTTTGGTCTGTTGCTTGTAATCGGTCTTTACACACAAATTAGCGCTCTCATGCTTTCAATAATCACTTTTATTGAAATATTTTTTGAATACAAAAATTCAAAAATTATAAAAAGAAGTCTGGTTTTTTATATGTTAGTTTTATCAATCACCATATCTTTGTTATTAAGCGGAGCAGGTGCTTTTGCTTTTGATTTGCCTTTATAAAATAAATACTTAAAAAAACAAAAAAAATGAAAACCCTCGCTAGACAAATGCCTAGCGAGGGTTATATTAGTTTAATTATTTATTCACATACAAACTAGACACCGCCAACATTTCGCTTGGAATATTCTCACATGGAACAGCCGCGAGAGCTGGACCAGTAGCAATTTGATAAAAAGCAAAACAAATATTGGTTCGATTATCTTTGACATAACGAATATTTTGTATAATGTGATTTGAAAAAGATTTAGAGTCTTGATTTCCATTTACATTGTTACAACCAACAATAGACAATGACACCAAAAGTAGTAGTGCAATGAAAACATTATTCAACACAATCAATCTCCTTTTTTGGTTTTGAATTTACTTATTTTTTTGGATCTTTAAAAAAATCAACAAATGTTGCAACATAAAACCAACCAATTGCAAAGATGCCTATCCAATGACATCCTGGATTTAATACTTCTTTTAAAAATTCCATGATTTCTCCTTTTCTTACTTACCCTTAAATTAAGAACACCCAATAAAATTTAATATCTGATTTTTAAAACAAAAGATGATAGTTATTCAACAAATAAGGACAATACAAACAAAAAATACAATTTTAAATAGAGTCGATAAACCTTCACCAATTGCTGATATAAAATTCACTGAACACCTCTTTTACAACAATAACGCATTACACCAAAAAAAACAATTGTTATACGTGTTTTTCAAAATAAATTAAATAACCAAACCTGACCATTTAATGATCCTAAAATTTGCATCAGGAAACTTTTCTTGGAGCTCTTTCATTATTTCTCTAGCTCTTTCTTCGCCAGGTCTCATTATTTGATGGTAACTAACCCAACCAATATTTGTCTCTATTTCTATATTAAATTTCTCCATATTATTAAATTATTGGTGCGCCCGGTAGGAATCGAACCTACGACCATCTCCTTAAAAGGGAGCTGCTCTACCGACTGAGCTACGGGCGCATAATATAAGAATATACTACAATTTATATTAAAATCAAAGGCTTAATATCAAAATCTCTAAAGAAATCTCTAAATCATTTGAAAAATAGTCTAAATTATCTCTCTCTTTTGGCAATCTAACCTTATGATAAGTAAATACAAGTTTTTGATAAAAATATTTTAGTTCTTTCAAACTCCATTTTTTTGAATGTTGTTTAGATTTATTATAAGGATAATCGCTTTTAATATCCAAATCTTCTTTTGTAAGACCTTGAAGTATACCCAGCATATCTCTAACCTTAGATGTTATTTTATGAAATATTTCTTCTGTTGATACACCAGAATCCAAAACTCTCCTATATTCTATCCAAATCTTTTTTATATCTTTTTCTCCAACAGCATCTTGCAAAACAAAAGGACTCCAGCTATATACAAATTCTTTTTTTACTGAAAGTTCATCTGTTTCTGTATCAAAAACCCCTTTATATTCTTTAAATAATGTATTTTGATCCATATAAATTTATATAAGATTACCCCAACTTTTGCCTTTAAGAAAATTGGCTTTTATCGGTACACCACTAGTTTCTTTTATACTTAATACAGATTCCATAATATCAATAATTTTAGGGTAAACAAAATCTATCAAACTATCTTCTATTTCGTATATCAACTCATCATGTATTTGTAAAATTAAAAAAACTTTTTCATCTAATTTATTATCAATCAAAAATTTATCTATTTTTTTCATAGCAATCTTGATGATATCTGCTTGAGTGCCTTGTATTGGAGCGTTTATAGCCATCCTTTCTGCCATAGCTTTTATAAATGGAATTTTAGATTTAAAACCATCAAAATATCTTTTCCTGCCAAAAAAAGTTTTTGTAAATCCATTTTCTTCTGCAAATTTTTTAGTGTCTTCTAAATATTTTGCCAGTCCATCAAATTTTTCAAAATATGTATTGTAAAATTCTTGAGCAGTTTTTCTATCTGAATTTAAATTTGTAATCAAAGCGTTTATACCCATACCATACAATATACCGAAGTTTATAACCTTGGCTTTTCTGCGCATTTCTTTTGTCACATCATCTTTTTGTACACCAAAAACATAAGAAGCAACACTAGTATGAATATCCTCTCCAGACTTAAAAATTTCTATCATTTTTTGGTCTTTTGATAAAAATGAAGCTATACGAAGTTCTATTTGAGAATAATCAAAAGCACAAAAAGAAAACTTTGGTGTAGCAATGAAAGCATCTCTTATGACTCTGCCCTTTTCTGAACTTATTGGTATATTTTGCAAATTTGGATCAGTTGAAGACATCCTGCCTGTAGTAGTACCTGTTTGAACAAAAGTAGAATGTAGTCTGTTATCTTTATCCAAAAGTTTTGGTATTGGTTCTAAATATGTACCCAAAATTTTTGACAATTCTCTATATTCCAAAATGTGATTAATAATTGGATGCAAATCTTTCATTTTTAAAAGTTCTGATTCTTTGGTTGATTTAGCACCAGTACTTGTCTTTTTTTGATTTTTAACAGTAATGTTTAATTTATCAAACAAAATTTCACCAAGTTGTTTTGGAGAGGCTATATTAAATTCTACACCTGCTTCTTTCCATATATTTCTCTCTATCTCCTTTAATTCTAAAGAATATTTTTTATTTATTTTTATAAATAAATCTTTATCAACCAAAATACCTCTTTCTTGCATTTTGTTAATGATTAAAATAAGCGGTTTTTCTATATCATTATATATATTAAAAACACCTCTTTTTTTAAGCTCTTCAAAAATATTTTTTCTGGCATCTTCAAAATTGTCTGTATTAGAAAAATTTAAAATATCTGAAATATCTGGATTTGTATAATTTGAATCTACCACCCACAAAGCAAGAGCTGTTTCTTTTAAAACAGATTCTTCTATTTCTTTTTTATCACTATTATTTTCTGGCAAAAGACTTAAATTGCTTGATTTTTCTAAAATGCTTTTTATTTTTTCATTTAAAGACCTGAATTCAAATTTTTTAAATAATTCATTTGTTTTATTTATATCCAAACAATCAACCCATTTTTGTTTTGGTAATACAAAATGAATAGGAGCATCTCTTCTTATTGTCGCGAGCATTTTACTAAAAACAGCTTCCTCTTCCCCGTTTTCTAACAATTCTATTATCCTTTTTTTGATACCCACCTTTTCAAACTTATCTTTATTATTTTTTAAATTTTTATATATATTTTCTATTGTGCCAAAATTTAAAATCAAATCGGTTGCTGTTTTTTCTCCAATACCTTTTATGCCAATAATATTGTCAGACGGATCACCCCTCAAACCTTTAAAATCCGGCAAAAGTTTTGGACCAAAACCAAATCTTTTTAAAACATTTTCTTCGTTGTATAAAATAGTATCTTTGATTCCTTTTTTTAAAGTATAAACCTTTACAAAATCAAGATCTATAAGTTGCATTGTATCCATATCTCCAGAAGCAATAATAATATCAATGCTAGACTTTTTGTTTTTTAATTGTTCTACGATTGTTCCAAGCATATCATCTGCTTCAAAACCTTCTTTTGAATAAATAGGAATATTAAAGGCTTCACAAACTTCTTTTGATTGTTCTAATTGCAAAGCCAGTTCATCATCTGTTTTAGATCTGCCTGCTTTATAACCTTCATAAACCTCATGTCTATATGTTGGTTTTGGCAAATCATAACAAGCAATTATATAATCAGGTTTTAAATCTGATATGATTTTTAAAATCATCAATATAAGCCCGTATAAAGCTCCTGTTGGCTCACCTTTGCTTGTAGCAAAATTTGGCAAAGCGTGGTACGCCCTGTGTATAATAGCGTGCGCATCAAGCAAAACTACTTTTTCTTTTTTGTTTTTATCTGTCATTTTTATAAATTATCTTTCTTTCATTTTCTGATATATGTTCGAAAAATATTTTTATATGATCATTTATTATATTTAAAATATTTTCTGGCCATTCTATAAAAATAAGATTTTCTTTTTTTTGTATAATTTCATTCCAACCAATATTCAACATTTCACTATCTTTTTCTATTCTATAAGCATCTATATGAATAAAATTTTTAAATTGATTTTTATTTATTTTATAAATCTTTTGTATGACAAATGTGGGGCTTTGTATCATTTCTTTTATATCTAAAAAATTGCCAAAATATTTAGTAAATGTTGTTTTGCCTGCTCCTAAATTTCCATACAAACCTACTATCAAAGCTTTTTGGCGCTTCTCTTCTATTAAAGAAGAGGCTATTTGTTCGGCTATCTTTTTAGTATCATCTACGCTTTTTGAAATATACTCATACATAGTATAATAATAACATAAAGACGAGGATTGCTCCTCGTCTTTTATATCAAATTTCATTTATTTAAAATATCGACAATCTATTTTTGAATGTTATCAAAACTTTCTTTATAAGTACCCCCAATAACATTTAACTTAATATTCCAAATTCCATCTTGTCTATAACTAAAAGAACCATTATTGTTATACAAAATTCCAATAGGACTTTGCTGTTGCCCAATTATACCATATCTATTTACAGTTTCAGCAACCCAAAAAACATTTCTACTAATATTTGAAAGAGGTGGAATACTTTTAACCAAAGTTATTGATCCACCAATACAAAAATTTTCAACCACAATACCACTATCCGGATCTTTAATTTGAATAAGAATATCTTCTGTATTTTTAACATACAAAACAAAAATATCTCTCCTAAAAATAAATTTAGTAGAATTTGAAATACCTAAATAATGCGCATCATCGGAAAGTGAACCGAAAATTCCCACCTTTTCATAACCGCCAAGCGGGCAATCTAGCCCTAGCAATGCTTTGCGTTTATTTTGTTCAGCTATTCTTTTTTCAATTTGTTTTTCAAGTTTACTTTTTTCTTCTTTTGGTTCTTCTTGTCTTACAGGTTTTGTTTGTTTTGTCTGTTTTGGAATATATACTTCATGTCTATTGCCCACTTTTTTTGAAGTTGTACAAGAAGCCAAGAAAAAAGCAATCAACAAAAAACAAAATACTTTTAATGTTTTCATTTATTCCTCCTTTTATACAATACAACAAAATATATAAAAAGCAAATATATTGTTGTTCCTAAAAATTCTTCGAATACAAAACCTTTTTGGAGCACGGGTAAAATTTTACTAAATTTTTCCTCGAGCTTGCGCCAGCCGCGCTCGCTAACCTCCAAAAAGGTTTTGTATTCGAAGAATTTTGAAATAATATAATCTGTATTTACTTTGATTAAATAAAATATAATGTAAAATATATATTATGACTATACATTTTGATGAAAATAAACAAAAAGAAAAAATAGAGCAATTAAAAGAAAAAGAGGAGGAGAGTTTAGCTCAAATGATTGCCAAAAAGTATACCCTACCTTATATAGACCTATCTATAAACCCTATAAATATAGATTCTTTACGAATTATAAAAGAAGCAGATTCAAGAGAATCTTTAGTGGCACCATTTAACATCATAAACAAAAAAATATCTATTGCCATATATTCTCCAAACAATCCAAAAACAATAGAAACATTGGAAAATCTTAAAGATAGAGGATATATTATCGAATTATTTATCGCATCAAAACAAAGCCTAGAAAAAGTTTGGAATAGATACAAAGATTTGTCCTATTCAATGGAAACACAAAGTGGTTCCATTGATATTGCAAACGAAGATATACAAACAATAGTAAAAGATATAAAAAATATATCTGACATAAAAACATCGATAGAGACTATTATTAGTCAAAAAAAGAGTTATAGAATTTCAAAAATACTTGAAATTATTTTAGCAGGAGCAATATCAATAAACGCTTCCGATGTTCATATAGAGCCAGAAGAGTCTTCTGTTAGAATAAGATACAGATTAGATGGTGTTTTAAACGACATTTTAAATATAGACACAAGTACATATAACCTACTTCTATCTCGTATAAAACTAGTATCAAATTTAAAACTAAATACAAAAGAAAAAGCTCAGGATGGTAGATTTAGTATAAAAATAAATGATACAGAAATAGAAGTAAGAACTTCCCTATTACCAGAAGGTTATGGGGAATCTGTGGTGCTTAGAGTTTTGAATCCAGAATCTATATCTGTACCACTTGAAGATTTAGGTATTGATGAAAAACTTTTAAATATAATAAAGAAAGAATTAAAAAAACCAAACGGAATGATATTAAACACAGGTCCTACTGGTAGCGGTAAAACAACAACCCTTTATGCTTTTTTAAAAAAAATATATACACCTGAAATAAAAATTATAACAATTGAAAACCCTATCGAATACCACTTGAAAGGCATAGTCCAAACACAAACAGATGAAGAATCTGGTTATACATTCCTTGAAGGTTTAAGGAGTGCATTAAGACAAGATCCTGATGTAATCATGGTAGGAGAAATAAGAGATAGTGAAACAGCTGAAATAGCCATAAATTCTTCTTTAACAGGACATTTAGTTTTTTCTACACTACACACAAATAATGTTTATGGGACTTTTGCAAGACTTATAGATTTAGGAGTAAATTCAAAAATCATCACTTCTGCCATTAATCTAACAATGGCACAAAGACTTGTAAGAAAAATATGTCCTTATTGTAAAAAACAAACAACTTTGGAAAGTAGTAAATTGGAAATAATAAACAAAATAATAGATTCAATTTTTGATAAAAATTATATAAAAGATATAAATTTAAAAGATATATCATATGGTGTTGGTTGTGATAAGTGCAACTTCACAGGTTTTATAGGTAGAACAGGTGTTTATGAAGCAATACTTATAGATGAAAAAGTGGAAAAAACAGTTGAAGACAATCCTAGTGAAAGAGAGGTGTTAAATGCAAGCAAAGAGCAAGGTATTTTAACAATGCAACAAGATGGAATCATTAAAGTACTTAAAGGTATAACAACACTTGATGAAGTTGAAAGAGTTGTTGGTTTAGATATATAAATACTGGTACAAAATAAAAAATTATATAAAAGTTATTCACAAAAAAAGATTGAATGCAGTTTTTTTTTGTGAATAATAAATTTTAGGTACGAAATTAGAGGTATAAATCTCTAAATAGCACTTGAAACATTTATGTATCAAGCAAAACATTATTCTGAGGAAATTACTAGCAAACCTCCCGTAAAGAGTGGCACCGGTAATTCCTTGATTTAATGTCAAAATTTCTAAAAAAGAAATCGCTATTTAGAGATTTATACCCCTAACAAAAAACAAAAGGCCTAAAACCTCTCTAAATACATTTATGAAAGACATTTGCTAAAAGCAAACATCTTTAAATCAATAAACAAATTGATACCTAGAGTATATCATATTCAGTATATTATGTCAAATATGTTGGAAAATAGGTATTTTGTAGTGGTTTTACACAAATTACGACAGGCTTTTTTTTAAAAGTCTTTCTCAACAAAAACTTTTTGGATCACGGATATTTTTCTGGTGAAAAATTCCGGCGTAGCTCCGCTCCATCGAGACTCGCAAGGCACAAAAATACTAATGTTCAGGAGTTTTTGAAAAACTCTAATATTTAAAAAAACAAATAGTGTTATAATTTTATTATGAATAAAGAAAAGGAAAAAAAATCAGAAGACAATATGTTTTTAGACACCACACTCCGCCCTTCTGTATGGGAAGAATATATTGGTCAAGAAAATATCAAAAAAAACCTAGGGATACTCCTTCAAGCTGCCAAAGAAAGAGAACATCCACCAGAACATATTCTATTTTATGGCCCCCCAGGGCTCGGCAAGACCACTTTGGCGCACCTTATAGCAAAAGAGCTTAATGTCCAGATGAAAACCACCTCAGGCCCAGCTATTGAGAAAGTTGGTGACCTTGCTTCCATACTTACAAACCTCTCCCCTCACGATATTCTTTTTATAGACGAGATACATAGACTAAATAAAAACATAGAGGAGATACTTTATCCTGCTATGGAATCTGGTTCTTTGGATATTATTATTGGCAAAGGACCGAGTGCTAGGACAATCCAACTTGAGCTCCCTCCTTTTACTTTGATAGGGGCAACCACAAGGATTGCTATGATTTCCTCCCCTCTCCGATCTAGATTTTCTGGTGGAATATTTAAACTAGAATTTTACACACCGGAAGAAATCCAAAAAATAGTTGAGAGGTCTTCAAAAATACTTGGAGTTTCAGTCCACAGTGATGGTTCAATGGAGATTGCCAAAAGAAGTAGATTCACCCCAAGGACTGCAAATTATTTTCTAAAAAGAGCAAGGGACTTTGGACAAGTTAATAAAAAAGATTTAAGTAAAGATGTAGTGGATGAAGCCATAAAACTTCTTGGGGTTGACGATATGGGGCTGACTATTGCTGATAGAGAGATACTTGAAACCATAATAGAAAAGTTTTCTGGTGGCCCAGTTGGTCTTGGCACTATCGCCTCTTCACTTTCCGAAGAAGAAGCAACCATAGAAGAATTTAATGAGCCGTATTTGATGCAAATTGGCTTTTTAGAGAGAACCCCTCGTGGCAGGACAGTAACAGAGCACGGCTACCGTCACCTCGGCAAAACCCCACCAAAACTCTTTGATTGATTTTGGAATTTATTAACACAAAAAATAATAGGAAAATATATGTTGGGGTCTGAATAATCAAAACCCCAAAACAGAGCATCGAGGAGTTCTTTAGATTAAATTATAATTTTAATATTCAGACTCAAAAAAATCTTTTAATTTCTGTGCTAATGTTGCAATATCTATACCATACATAAGAGCATAATCAGGGCTTTGATCAATCAATTCTTTTTGATTTTTTCCAACTTGTGTAGTTTTACTAGGATCAACTTCAATGCTAAAAATTGGTAATTTTAATATTTCCCCTATAACATCTTCCCAGTTAGGATTTAAAAATATTTCTCTTGAATATTGAAGGACAGTATCATCATTGGAACCAATTTTTTTAGCATGCCCAGCCATCAATTCATGTATATTCATTAAAACAACCATTAGTGCATATTGTGGATATTGCATAAAAAATGTCTTACCAAAAATATGGCCACTACCTTGAAAGTCAATGATTGGCCCATTTGGTAAATTATCATCGTTTGATAATTTAGCCAACAAATGTAATTTTACTGCAGACAAAGCATCTGTATATATATTTCTTCCTAGTTCAAAACCTGTCATATGTGGTAAAGCTTGTCTTATTTTATCTATCTTTGTATCAATAGACATCTCAACATTCATGTTATCTTTTATTGAAAAAGTACTCATTATTAAGGCTTCAACAGAGCTAGATTGTAATTTTAATAATTCTTTTAAATCATAGACGCTTTCTATTGTCTCTGTAAATTTAGGATTTATTTTATTAAGATAGTAATAAAAGTTACTATAAAATTCTGGTGGCAAGTGTAAGAAACCATTGTAATAACCTCTTTCCATTTCAACTACACTTTTATCTCTCCCATCTACTTCTCCAAACAATATAGCCCCATTTTTCTCACCAATACCCCTTATTAAATCATCATACTCATGATTTTCTCCTTTCCATTGAATAGGTAGTGATTCACCTAATGGTACATCAGCAAAACCTTCGACCACTACCAATGAAGAATCTTTAGCATATATATCCACCAAATCATTTCCATAATTTTCTTGCCATGTTTTATGGTGTACATATCCTCTTAAAAATACACCAACACCACCAGGAAGCCTGAAATATACTAAAGGTTTATTTTTTTCTACTATACTTTCTGTTCTACCGAATTGTTTCTTTTTTTCTACTCTAAATAATCTCTCGCCCTCTATTATTTTTCTATCTTTTTCTGGTAATGAATTTAAAAAATCTTGAAACCCAAATTCAAAACCTTCTCTACCTTCCTCCAAAACATCCAATATTCTGTTTATATCCATGGTAACCACAGGAACTTTATCATGATTTTCATTTTCTCCCATTCCAACATACACACCAGGGATATCTCTAAATACTGTGCCAATAATTCTATCCTTCTTTTTATCTTCTTCTGTGCGCTCGACCATTTCTCCTGTATCTGAATTTCTCCTAGTTGTTAATGCGCTTGTTGGACCATTTGGAATACTTAATTTATCACATAATTCACTAGCCATTTGGTGTAGTGGGCTGTCTTTACCAATATTTTCAAAAATTCCAGCCATTACACGATAATAATAATCTGAAGAAACCTGTTCACCTGGTTTTTCTGGATATTTAATTGGCTGAGGTATTGATTCAAACACACTAGTATTTTACTTTAAATTACCAGGTTTAACAAATCAAATTTAAAAATTAAAAAAATTGGTTATTTTATTATTCTAAAGATTAATTATGGTAATATTAAAATATAAATATATAAACTTTTTTAATTATATAATATGACAACCCTTTATATTATGTGTGGAGTTGGATTTTCTGGTAAATCTACTTTGGCTAAAAAAATTTCAGAATATATAGGCGCAACACTTATCAACCAAGATGATTTATATTTTGAAAATGAGAAGAAGCTAAATCTTGATTTAGATAGTGATGAACATTGGTAAATGATTTTAAACATATGCAAAGAAAGAATTAAAGAAAATATAAGTAAAAATAAATCTGTTGTGTTTGATAACACTAACACCCGATTTAAAAATAGAGAAGAAATCAGAAATATTGCAAGATTAATAGGTATTCCAACAAAAGTTATTTTCCTTGATACCCCTATTGAAGTTCAAAAAGAACGCCAAATTAAAAATCTCTCTACAAATAAAAGACATAATGTTAAACAAGAATACCTTGATCAAGCAGTTGCAGAACTAGAAATACCAACTGAAACAGAGAATGTGATTGTATTTAAACCAGAAGATAATATAGAAATATTTTTACAGAAATTATAAAATTAAATAACAACCTGAAAACAAAATTAATAGATGTATATACTTTAGGAGCATTCGTTTTAATAGTAATGATACTTTTAGGTATTTTTGCCAAAAAGAATAATTAGGTTTAAATTTTAAAAAATTATTTGTATAAATTGCTATGAGTATCAATATTGACAAACCTGACTCCATTTTCCTTTACTTCATATATTGCGCGTAAATCTCCTGTTATATTGATGCTTCTGCACCCAGAATACTTGCCATGTAATATGTGATTATTGAGCTCAGGGGCAAATGGATTATTTTGAAAAATGATTAACCTTTCATTACACTTATCTTTTAATTTAATCGGAAATTTTTTGTACCGCTTTTTAAAATGGTTGTGGAAATCAATATACATGTAATAATATTAGGAATTTAAACTTTTAATCATCTCTTCCGCACTGTAAAATGGTCCGACAATATTCTTGTTTGCTTTTGAATCAGAGAGGAGACGATCAAGAAGTTTTTGATTTTTTTTATTCAACACAGGATGTTCGGTAAAAGTCACCTGTCGAGCATCTATAAACTCTTTAATATTCTGATTAACGACTGCATTCAAAGACACTCCGAGCAAACGAGCCACTTCCTGAGCTTTTTCTTTTAGCTTTTTATCTATTTTTATACTTAACATTGTTTGCATAATATTTCTATACTATTGTAATATCTAAAGTATATACTTTAGATTGATAATGTCAATATCTAAATAACAACCTAAATTAAAGTCGTACCTGCAAAATTTTGTTTATTATTTTCCATATAACCAACCTTGATTCTTCTATCTATTTTATATATCCTATTTACATATGGCAGGACATAATAAATGGTCAAAAATAAAAAGACAAAAGGAAAAAACTGATGGACAAAAGTCCAAGATTTTTGGCAAACTTGTGAGGATGATAACTGTGGAAGCCAAAAAAGCTGGTGGAAACCTGTCATCTCCTGGACTTAAAAATGCAATAGAAAAAGCAAGAGAAGCTAATGTGCCAAATGACAACATAGAAAGAGCTATCAAGAAATCAAACGAAAGTGGTGCTGTGATGGAAAGTATAGTATATGAGGCCTATGGTCCTGGAGGTTGCGCTATGATTATAGAAGCTCTGACAGAAAATAGAAACAAAGCGGCACAAGAGATTAAACATATTTTATCTAAAAATGGTTTTGCCTTGGCGGGGATTGGCTCTGTCACTTGGGCTTTTACTAAAACAGCTGAAATGGAATGGGCTCCAAACAGCACAATTCCCCTATCGGATGAAGATGGCGAGCTACTTTCAAACCTAGTTGATGAACTTGAAGAGAATGATGAGGTGCAGAGTGTGTATACGAATACGGAATAGAAAGTCAAAAGTTATAAGTCAAAAGGCAAAATTGCAATTAAAAATTAATAAATGTTAAATAATAAAAATATAAAATTTAAAACTGATTTAATACAAAGAGCTTATTTATTAGGTTTAAAAATTATAAATTTAACAAACACACTTCCAAATAAACGAAGTGCATGGGTAATAACTGATCAAATAATAAGATCTTCTACATCAATAGGTGCAAATTTGGTTGAAGGAAAAGCTTCTAGTTCCAGATTAGAATTCAAAAAATTTTATGAAATAGCATTAAAAAGTTCAAACGAAACTAAATACTGGCTTAATTTATTAAAAGATTCTGGTCTTATAAGAGAAATTGAATTGAAGGAATTATTAGAAGAAACAGAAGAGATTTCGAAAATGTTGGCCTCTGGTGTTATTAAATTAAAAAATTATAAATTGTAATTTTGACTTTTAACTTTTGAATTTTAAATTATTATGACAATCCTCTCCATCGACCCAGGATATGAGCGACTTGGCATCGCAGTGATAGAAAAAGAACCTAAAGGTAAACCCACCTTCGCACAAGGCCATCACAAAGCAAAAGAAGTTTTGGTTTATTCTGAATGTTTTAAAACTAGCTCCAAACTCCCCCACCAAGAGAGATTATTTTTAATAGGACAAAAAATAGAAGAGATTATTAAAAAATACAAACCCGAGCATTTTGTTATTGAAAAATTATTTTTCAATACAAATCAAAAAACCATTATTGGTGTAGCAGAAGCAAGGGGGGTTTTGATATATGTAGCCGAAAAAAACAATCTAAAAATATTTGAATACACACCACTTGAAGTAAAGGTAGCAGTGACAGGTCATGGAAGGAGCGATAAAGCCCAAGTTATAGAGATGGTAAAGAGACTTATTGTAGTGGAAAAAAACAAAACTTCTGATGACGAGTTTGATGCTATCGGTATAGGACTAACTCATTTTGCTATTTATAAAAGATAAGATATCCACATTTAAACAATAAGATATTGCAAAATTATTTTAATATGTTAAAAATTATTTATTCAGTTTTTAAACTGTAAATTATAAATAATTTATTTAAAAAAATGAGTGACGATGAAATAAAAGACGATGATGGTCTACAAGATTTTTCACATATTATTCCAGATGATGATATGGTTGGTGAAGATGAAGATGGTTTAGAAGACAACAATATGCATGTTGTAGATGATGAAGAATCAGGAGAGATAGAATAACATAAACAAAAAACATCGGAAGGTGTTTTTTGTTTATGTTATTCTATCTCATTTTTATAAATCTCCTTTTTCCTATTTTATATACTGTTTTTTTTGCTACAAAATCAAAACTTTCTATTTTCTCTTTATTTTCCATATCTATCACTGCACCCTCCCCTACAAGCCTTTTAAACTCGCTTTTAGACTCTACTAAACCATTTTCCAAACAAACATCCATTAAAAACTTTCCTTCTCCTGCTACTTCTAAAACATCTTCTGGTATTGCTCCGTCTCTAAAAACAGAGTTGAAGGCTTCCTCTGCCTTTTCTGCTAGTTCTTTGTTATGATATATAGATACAATTTCTTTTGCTAACAAAACTTTCACTTCTTTAAAATTCTTATTTTTATCCAGATCTTTTAATATTTTATCTATTTCTTCTATCGAAAGTTCTGTACAATCAACAAACATTTGATTTATTGCTTCATCTGGTAATGCTAAAATCTTTGCAAACATATTATTAGCATCAAGGTCTAATCCAACACCTGTTCCTAAACTCTTACTCATTAATTTCTCACCAGTTTTTGGATTTTCAAGCAAAGTGGTTGTAATAACAACTTTTTCTTTGTTTTTATAATTTTTTAATAATGTTCTACCAGCCAACATATTAAATGTCTGATCTGTACCACCAACTTCAATATCACAATCAAGCGCAACAGAATCATATCCCTGCATCAATGGATACAGAAACTCATGCACATAAAGAGGTTTGTTTTCTTTAAGTCTTTTTTGAAAATTATCTCTCTCTATCATTTGTTGAACTGTAAAATTTGACGCTAAATCTGCTATGTCCTCAAAATTTAGTTTTGATAACCATTCTGAATTAAATCTAAACTCTATTGGATTTTCTGTATCCTCAAAATTTAATATTTTACCTATTTGGTTTTTAAAAGTTTTCAAATTTTCTAAAACATCTTCTTTTGTTAATCTTTTTCTTGCAGATGATTTATCACTAGGATCCCCTATCATAGCCGTAAAATCTCCGACCAAAACTATCACCTTATGTCCGAGGGAATGAAATTTTTTAAACATTAAATAATTTGTAGCATGACCTAGATGCACATATGTAGCTGTTGGATCTATACCCATATATACCCTTAATTGCATACCAGATAAAAGCATTGTCTTCAGAGCCTCTTTTGTGGGATAAATAGAATCTACTGATCTTGTAAGTAATTCTTCTATTTTTTTTGGATCTGTATTTGTTTGCATATATTTAAAATTCTTAATTCCTAGAATTATAACACAAAAAGTGATATATTGTACTAAACCTTTATGATTTATTTTATAAAAAAACACAAAGATTTATTTAAAACATTGATAATATTTTTTACATCAATATTTTTAATATTATTATCG
This sequence comes from uncultured Candidatus Saccharibacteria bacterium, assembly GCA_964519145.1. GTDB lineage: Bacteria > Patescibacteriota > Minisyncoccia > Phycocordibacterales > WO2-35-19 > CAZFHL01. The sequence goes on along the minus strand of CAZFHL010000007.1, from coordinate 6,250 downwards.
TTTATTATTTTTTGGATAAGCACATTTAAAATACCAACTCCAGAATCAGTAAATGAGAGACGAGTATCAGAATCAACAAAAATTTATGATAAAACAGGAGAATTCCTTTTATATGATACAGGTGGAGACACAAGAAGAAGTATTGTTTCTATTGATGAAATATCTCCTTATATAAAAAATGCAACTATAGCAATAGAAGATAAAGAATTTTACACACATATAGGAATAAAACCTAAATCTTTTTTAAGAGCAGTATTAGTAAATTTATTTAGTCTAAATTTTAGTCAAGGTGGTTCTACAATAACTCAACAAGTTGTAAAAAACTCTATACTAACAAGTGAAAAATTAATATCGAGAAAATTAAAAGAGTGGGTTATTGCTATAAAACTAGAAAAAACTATAAACAAAAACCAAATTCTTGAGATGTATCTAAATGAAATACCTTATGGAGGTGTTATATATGGAGTAGAAGAAGCTAGTCAAAATTTTTTTAACAAAGACTCATCTAATGTTTCTTTAGCAGAAGCTGCTTATTTAGCAGCATTACCAAAAGCACCTAGTTTTTATTCTCCTTATGGTAAAAACAGACAAAAATTAGATGAAAGAAAAAATCTGGTATTAAAAGAAATGTTTAAATCTGGTTTCATAACAGAAGAAGAACTTGAAGAAGCCAAAAAAGAAAATGTTGTTTTTATAAATAAAAAAGATTTTAGTATAAAAGCACCACACTTTATATTTTATATTATAGAAATATTAAATAAAAAATATGGAGAAGATTTTATAAAAAAAGGAGGCCTTAAAATAACAACAAGTCTTGATTATAAATTACAAGAAGTGGCAGAAAAAACTGTTTTTGATTATGCAACAGAAAATAAAAAGAAATTTAATGCTGAAAACGGTTCACTTATAGCAATAGATCCAAAAAATGGTGACATCTTAACAATGGTTGGATCTAGAAATTATTTTGATAAAGAAATAGATGGTGCCTTTAATGTTGTTTTAGCTAAAAGACAACCTGGTTCAACATTTAAACCTTTTGTGTACGCAGAGGCCTTTAAAAAAGGTTATACCCCGGAAACAGTATTATTTGATGTAAAAACACAATTTTCCACATCTTGTAAAATAAATGATCTAACAACAGGAAATGGTTGTTATGCCCCAGAAAATTATGACAATTTATTTAGAGGTCCTGTTACACTCCGAAATGCTTTGGCTCAATCTCTGAACATACCATCAGTAAAAGTTCTTTATCTGGCAGGTTTAAATAATTCTATTAAATTAGCAAAAGATATGGGTATGGAATCATTAAAAAATAGTGGTGATTATGGACTCACACTTGTGCTTGGAGGTGGAGAAGTTACCCCTCTTGAAATAACTAGTGCTTATGGAGTATTTGCAAATAATGGTATTAAATCAGAAATAAATCCTATAATTGAAATAAAAAATAAAGACGGGAATATTTTATATAAAAAAGATGTTATTCAAAAAAATATTTTAGATAAAGAAATAGCTTTAAAAATATCTAATATATTATCAGATAACAATGCTAGGGCTCCAGCTTTTGGATTCTCTTCTGCTCTTTATTTTGAAAACAAAGATGTTGCTGTAAAAACAGGTACAACAAATGATTATAAAGATGCTTGGATAATTGGTTATACACCAAATATAGTGGTTGGAGCTTGGGCAGGAAACAACAACAACACACCAATGGAAAAGAAAGTTGCTGGATTTATTGTTGCCCCTATGTGGAGATCTTTTATGAATATAGCTTTAAATAAAATAAATAGTGATAGTTTTGAAGAACCTTTAATAGAGAATCAAACTGATTTAAAGCCTGTATTAAGAGGTGTTTGGCAAGGTGGTATTGTTGAAAACAATACCATAATAGGTGGAGTTCATTCTATATTAAATTGGGTTGATAAAGATAACCCTAGAGGTGAATATCCATCAAATCCATTTTCAGATCCTCAATTAGAAAGATGGGAGTATGGAGTACAAAAATGGGCAGAATTAAACAATTTTAATTAAAATCTTATTTCAAGGAAAATATTATTTTCATTGAAATCTTTTATTATTAAATCTTTATTTAAAAAGATTTCATTCTTAAAAACATTTGTTGTTTTTAATTTTAAAAAATCATCTGATAAAATTATATTTTCTTTATTTAAATATATATTTGTGTGTTTTTTAATAATTTTTATAATTAAATCTGTTTTATTTTTTTTATTCTTATCTAAAATTAAAAATCTATTTAAAAAACTTGATACATTAAACATAATTATTTATTCATAGGCATAACTATATAAACAAAAGTATTATCAGAAATACCTTTTATTAAAAGAGGTTTACCTTGGCCAGCAAATCCCATAACAATACTATCCGAGTTTATAGATTGCATACAATCTATAATATACCTACTATTAAAACTTAATTCTAAAATATCACCTTCTATTGTTGTTGTTATTATTTCATTAAACTCACCTATATCATTGTTTTTTACTTCTATTTCAGTTTTATTTTCTTTTGGATTTATTTTAAATTTTAATTGATTTAAAGAGTCAGAAAATATATTTGATGATTTAATTGTGTTTATAATATCTTCTTTTAAAAGAGTTACATTTGTAGAAAAACTTTTTGGTATTATTTGTTTATAATCAGGGAAATTACCATCTATAAGCCTCGAAACTAAATAAATATTTTCTGATTTAAAAACTATTTGATTTTTATCAAATAAAATATTTATTTCATTATTATCTTTTTCATTAAATATTTTAATAATTTCATTAACATTTTTAATAGGTATTATAATTGAAGGAAAATCAAAATCAGACTTTATATTAATTTTCTTTTCTGCTAATCTAAAAGAATCTGTTGAAACAAAAAACAAACTATTATTATTTTTATATATATAAACACTAGCTAATTCTGGTTTAATACTAGAATTTGATGCGCTATATAAAACAGATTTTAAACCATAAATAAAATCAGATATTTTTATATTAATAGATAATTCTGTTTGTATTTTTGGTATTAAAGGAAAATCATCTTCAGGAAGACATTTTATTAAATATGAGCTATTTTTTGATGTTATTTTTATATTATTTTCAACTTTTTCAATAATAATATTTTTACTTTTTATAGATAATAAAACATTTAAAAAAATATTTGCAGGTATTGCAACACTACCTTCTTTTATTGTTTCAACATCTATATCTATCTCTAAACCAATATCTAAATTAGTAGATTTAATTACTAATTTATTATTGTTTGTAGATAAATGTACACAAGACAAAACAGGAAGTGTTAGATGTTTATTTGCTAACCTAGAAGCTTTTTGGATTTCTGTTTCTAATATTTCTTTTTCACATTCTATTTTCATTTATTTAAATTAAAAGAATTTTTATATAATAACTGTTTATTTGTGGATTACTTATGAATCTATAATTATCAATATATTTTTTGTTTTTTTAAAATATTTTTTGTTTATAATGGTGTATATAAAATTATATAAATTTTATATCAACATTTTTGTTAAAGTTATACACAATCTATATTACAAGTAATCCACAAGAAATCAACTTATTATAGATCTTATTTCTTGTATCTCTTTTAACAAAGAAGAGTCATTTTTAATATCATTCTTAATTTTTTCACAAGAATGAATAACTGTTGTGTGATCTCTTCCACCAAGCTTCTCACCTATTGATGGGTAAGATATACTAAAATCTTCTCTTAATATATACATAATTATTTGCCTAGGTTTTATTATTTCTTTTTTTCTTGTTTTTTCATATATAGACTCTTCTTCTATTTTATAAAAATCAGATATTATTTTAACAACTTCTTTGTAAGATAATAATTTCTTTTGTTTAAGGTTATTTTTAACAAGTTCTTTTACTTCATTTAAATTAAGTGTTTTGTTTTTAATTTCAGTTTGGCAAACAATTAAATTTATAACCCCTTCTATATCTCTTATATTTCCTTTTATTGAATCAGCTAGATATTCTATAATATTATCATCGAGAAATAAATTAATACCTCTACATTTTGTTTTTATAATAGCAACTCTAGATTCTTGATCTGGTGCTGGTATATCTGTTACCATACCAGCTGAAAATCTTGATTTTAATCTTTCTTCTAAACCGACAACAAAATTAGGGTGTTTATCACAAGAAAAAACTATTTGTTTGTTATTTTCTTTCATTGTATTAAATAAATGAAATAATTCTTCTTGTGTTTTTTCTTTTCCAGATAAAAACTGAACATCATCCATTATAAGTAGATCATATTTTCTATAACTATCTTTAAATTGATTAACTTTATTTGATTGAACGGAGTTAATATAATCATTTATAAATTTTTCTGATGTTAAATAACAAACTTTTTTATTAGAATCTTTTGCTTTTAAAGCATTACCAATAGATTGTATTAAATGAGTTTTACCATGACCTGTGTTTCCGTATATAAATAATGGATTATAAGCTCCACCAGGGTTTTTTATTACAGCTTGAGCAGCTGCATGAGCCAACTCATTAAATGGCCCAACAACAAATGATTCAAATGTATATCTTGGGTTTAAATTGTCTTCTTTATTTATATAATGTTCTGATAACGGTAATTCTTTTATATCAATACTTTTTATTGGTATAAATTGATTTTTTTGTTTAATATCTTCTTTTATAACATACTCTAATGCGTGTATAGATTCGGAAGCTTGTCTTAATAGTTTTAATATTGATTGATGATACTTTTTAAGCAACCATTCTTGTACAAAAGTATTTGGGACACTTAAATAAATAATACCTGAATCAAAGTTTGATATTTTCGTATCTTTAAACCAAGTTGTAAAATTGGCTTTAGATATAGTTTTTTCTATATCTTTTTGTACAGTTTCCCATAATTCTTTAGTATCCATATAATCTATTATATATTCAAAATATTTTTATGGAACTTGTATTTGTATTTAAAAATGTTTATAATCTGTGAATAAGTACTTTTATATATTATTTACTTTATAAATTAACAAAAAATATTATGTCTACAACATATCAACCTAAAAAAAGAAAGAGATCTAAAACTCATGGTTTTTTAAAAAGAGCAAAAAGCCCAACAGGCTCAAAGGTTTTAAAAAACCGCAGAAGAAAGGGTAGAAAAAAATTATCAGTTTAATATGATACCAAAAAATAGAAGAATACCTAGAAATTTATATAATTTGTTTTCTAATAATGGTTTTTCTTATAAAAGAGAACCTTTTTTGGTTAAGATTATTGAAAATAAAGGTAATCAATCTAGATTTTCTGTTAGTGTTTCAAAAAAAATAGCAAAAAAGGCTGTTTCAAGGAATAAATTAAGAAGAATTGCTTATAGAGAGATAATCCCCTATCTTAATATGGTTAAAAATGATTATCTAATAAGATTTTCTTTTTTTAAAATAGAATATAATAAAGATGTTATTAAAAAATCAATTTTAAACATTTTTGAAATTTCAAATTTAATAAATAAATAAAAATAAATGATAGATATATTAAAAACAATTATATATATACCCTTATATAATTTTCTAATTCTAATTTTGAACATAGATTTTATTGATGTTGGTATAGCTACAATAATAATAACTATTGTTGTAAAGTTTATACTTTATCCTTTAACAAAAAAATCCTTCATTACACAACATATAATGAAAGAAAAGAATAAAGAATTATTGGCTATAAAAGAAAAATATAAGGACAAACAAGAACAAGCTATAAAAATAATGGAATTTTATAAAGAAAATAAAATAAATCCATTGTCCAGTATTTTAATACTTATTATTCAAATACCTATAATATACTCACTTTACCATTTGTTTATGAAATCAGGTTTACCTTATGTAAACAAAGAAATATTATACTCTTTTATTAGTGTTCCAAATGATATATCCATGTATTTTTTAGGTTTTTTTGATATTTCTAAAAAAAGTTTGTTTTTAGCACTGCTTGCTTCTATTAGTACATTTTTTCAAATGCATTTTTCAAATATAAACACAAATATTCCTTTAGAAGATAATAATCAAGATATTTCAAAAATAATAGCAAAACAAATGAAATTTACACTCCCTGTTGTTGTGTTTTTTGTGTCATGGAGTATATCAGGAGTAGTCTCTCTTTATTGGTTTGTAAGCAATATGGTAGGTATTTTACAAGATTTTTATATAAAAAAGAATTTAAAATAGAAAGTTTGACTACTAAATTTTTCAAAAGTCGTCGAA
>CAZFHL010000006.1:0-23123 GCA_964519145.1 uncultured Candidatus Saccharibacteria bacterium | reverse complement strand
TTATATTTTTAATTTAAAAAACAATAAAATTTCGAACTAATTTTATAGTGTGGACCTTAGCGGATTCGAACCGCTGACCTCCTCATTGCAAATGAGGCGCTCTACCAACTAAGCTAAAGGCCCATATTTAAATTTTAAAACTTATAAAACTATACTTATACCATTAAACTTTCAGACAATTCTGGTCAAACAATCACTAAATAAATATATCATATTTTAAAATTTTAACAATGAAAAAGGTCGCCTTTTGAAGCGACCCAAGATCCTCGGGAAAGGGAGATAAAGTACCGCAGACCAGTAGTACTAAAATCTACAACCATTTCCCGAGGATCACAACGGAGTCCAAAAGCGCCGAACCAACAGGGGCGCCATATCAAGTCTTTGGTTCACACAAGAGACCTGATTAAGATTGCCGGACGAACAGAGGCAACTCGGACTCTCTACTTCCTATATTATAGCAAATCGAAATTATTTGTCAAGTATATTAGGTAATGTGTACACACATTACCTAACCATACTAAATCTCTTTCAAAGGTGTGGTCTATATTTTAATCAATCAAAAAACCTCTATTAGAGGTTTTTTGATTTTATATTTTCAATTTTTTAATAATCAGTTTGCGGTAAATTTGAAGAATTTTTTTCTTCCGGTTCATCAGCAACAGCTACTTCTGTAGTGAGCAATATCCCTGCAGCAGAAGAAGCATTTTGAAGAGCAGTCCTTGTGACTTTCACAGGATCTATAATTCCAGCCTTTATTAAATCATCAGAAAATTCTTCTTTCATTGCATTAAATCCTGCGTTTTCTTTATCAGAATTCATAATTTTTTCTACAGCAACAGAGCCATCGGCATTGCCTGTATTTAAAACTATTTGTCTTAAAGGAGCTTCTAAAGCTTTTAAAATAATATCATAGCCAAGTGCTACTTCAGGAGTAGCAAAATCTGTAGCTTTCATTGATTTCATTTTTTTAATAACTCTGATAAAAGCAGAGCCTCCTCCTGCTACTATCCCTTCTGCAATAGCTGCTTTAGTGGCTGAAACAGCATCTTCTATTTTTAATTTCAAATATTTCATTTCAGTTTCAGTGGCAGCACCTACTCTTATCACAGCTACCCCGCCGCTCAATTTTGCAATCCTCTCTTCCAATTTTTCTTTATCATATTTTGAATCAGATTCTTCTTTTTGTTTTTTTAGAGTAGAAACTCTATTTTCAATATCGGTTTTTTTGCCTTTGCCTCCAACTATAATAGTAGAATCTTTTTTAGAAACTATTTTAGACACCTTTCCTAATACATCCAAACCTATTGTATCTAATTTTAGACCTACATCTTCAGAAACAACTTTTGCACCTACAGTAACCGCAATATCTTCAAGTATTTCTTTTTTTCTATCACCGTAACCTGGAGCTTTAACAGCCAAAACAGAAAACCCTCCTCTTAATTTATTTACTATAAAAGTAGAAAGGGCTTCTCCATCTACATCATCAGCCAATATAACTAATTCTTTTTTGCCAGATTGAGCCAAAGATTCAAGCAAAGGCAATATCTCTTTTATTGAAGATATCTTTTTATCTGTAAGCAATATTGGCACATCTCTATATTCTGCCTCCATTCTCTCTGTATTTGTAATCATGTAAGGAGAGATAAAACCTTTATCAAATTCGAGTCCTTCTACAACCTCAGAATCCACTCCAAATGTTTGAGATTCTTCTACTGTTACGACTCCATCTTTACCTACTTTTTCTATGGTATCAGCAATGATCGCACCTATCTGCTCTGATTCAGCAGATATTGTAGCTACTTGTCTTATTTCTTCTTTATTTTTAATAGGTTTTGCTATTTGACTCAATACAGCCACAGCTTTACTAGAAGCTTCTTCAATTGCATATCTTAAACTCATAGCATTTACACCCATAACAGTATGCTTCATTCCCTCATTTATTATTGCTTGAGTTAAAACAACAGAAGTCGTAGTACCATCTCCAGCAATATCATTTGTTTTGTTAGCTACTTCTTTGATAATTTCAGCTCCCATATTTTCAAATTTATCTCTTAGAGATATCTCTTTAGCAATAGAAACACCATCATTTGTAATAGTAGGAGAACCAAAACTTTTATCTAAAACAACATTTCTACCTCTTGGACCTATTGTCACCTTTACCACATTTGCTACTGCATCCACTCCTCTTTTTAGAGCTTTTCTAGCGTCTTCATTAAATAAAATTTGTTTTGCCATAGTTTTTATTATTTTATAATTGCTAATATATTTTCTTCCTTAAGAATATAAAACTCTTCCCCATCTAGTTTTATTTCGTCATATCCATATCTTGAAAAAATAACAGTGTCAGAAATATTTAAAGATATTGGGATTCTTTTGCCATCTTTCATCAAACCATCCCCAATAGCAACAACAATGCCATGTTCTGGTTTTTCTTTACTTACAGTATCAGGAATTATAATACCTGAAGATGTTTTAGATAACTCATCAACAGAAAGTGGTTTGATTAAAACCCTATCCCCTAAAGGTATAATCTTCCTTGTTTTTTTTGTTTCTTGTTTCTTCATAATATTTATATAAATTAAGACTGATAATTATCTCAAAATGGTAATTTAAATCACCATTCGTACAAAGCATTATATTACATCTATTTTCTTTATCAAGATTTGCAATAAAAATATTGTATGTTAGTATCTAAAGTAAGTATGTTTTCTTATATTCAAATATTTTTGGCCATTTTGTTAGGAATATTAATTTTAATTCAGCAATCTGAAAGCTCTTTAGGTAGTAGCTTTGGAGGTGGCGATAACGAGAGCTTAAACCGAACAAGAAGAGGTCTTGAACTTTGGATATTTAGAGCAACAATAATAATTGCTTGCCTTTTTATTGCATCAACAATAATAAATCTCATACAATAAAATAACTTTAAAATATTAAATATATTTTTACTGTATAACTAAATTTTTTAAATTAAATGAAAAAGGAAAATAGAGCAATGTCTTTTTTAAATGCTATATTTATAGAATTAAGACATCTCAAAATAATAAACAAAATAGAATACGTAGTAAAAGCAATGAACCCTACAGAAAGAATAATCTTTTTTTGTGCTTCTATTGTGTTTATAATAACAGGTATAATTATGGTATTTGAAGTAAACAATTCATTTGTCACAGAAATTCCTGCATTAGGAGGAGAGTTTAGAGAAGGAATGATTGGGTCTCCCAGATTTATAAATCCTATTTTAGCAATATCAGATACAGACAAATCATTATCAAATATAATATATTCAGGTCTAATAAAATACGAGAATGGAAATTTTATAAATGATCTAAGTGAATCTTATGAAATATCTGAAGATGGAAAATCCTACCAATTTAAATTAAAAGATCATATATACTTTCATGATGGTAAGCCTATCATCACAGATGATATCATTTTTACAATTGAAAAAATTATAGATCCTGTAATAAAAAGTCCAAAAAGAATAAACTGGGAAGGAGTTTATATAGAAAAAATTAATGATAAAGAAATAAAATTTACTTTATCTAAACCATATTCAATGTTTTTATCTTCCCTAACAATAGGCATCATACCGAAGCATATTTGGCAAAATGTAAGTAGTGAGGAATTCCCATTCAGTGAATTTAATATTAGTCCAATAGGTTCTGGTCCTTATAAAATAAAAAATGTAAACAAAGGCAAGGCAGGTATAGCATCAGAAATAACACTTGAATCATTCAAAAAATATAAACCAACTAGACCAAAGATTAAAAATATTGTAATAAAGTTTTTTCAAAATGAAGAAAAATTAATTGAAAGTTATTTCGATGAATCCATAGACAGTTTATCTAACATAGATACAGATAACATCAAAAAAATAAATAAATCTGATTCTATAAGATACAGATCTACCTTACCCAGAATATTTGGAGTATTTTTTAATCAAAATAATGCTCAAATTTTCATAAATAAAGAAATAAGACAAGTTTTAGATATGACAACACCAAGGAAAGAAATAATAGGATCTACTCTAAATAATTTTGGGAAACCAATAAATGGTCCTAGCCCAGAAAATGTAATAACAGAAGAATACAATTTAGATACAAAAATCGAGGAAGCAAAACAAATATTGATTAAAAATGGATGGAAACTAAACGAAGAACAGGTATTTGAAAAAAAGACATCTTCTGGTATTATTAGATTCGAATTTACTCTAAATACATCTGATAACGAAGACCTTAAAAAGACAGCTGAAATTTTGAAAGATAAATGGGCACAAATAGGGGCAAAGGTTTCCATTAAAGTATTTGAATCTAGTGATTTTAGCCAAAACATTATAAAAACAAGAAAATATGATGCTCTTTTATTTGGAGAAATAATAAGTAAGGATAGTGATCTATATCCATTCTGGCACTCATCTGAAAGGAACAGTCCGGGACTAAATATATCTCTCTATACAAATATTAAAGTCGATAAAATGCTTGAAGATTTACAAAGAAATATGGATATAGAATCTAGAAAAATAAATAGAAATATTTTAATAGAAGAGATAAAAAAAGATATTCCTGCAATATTTATTTTTGCCCCAGATATGATATATATACAAAACAAAAAAGTAAAAAATATAAAATTTGATAGTGTAATTTCTCCAGATGAAAGATTTGCTTCAATAACAAAATGGTATATTGAAACAGACAAGGTCTGGGATATTCTCAATAAATAAAATTAATAGAAAGATAAAATTAAAAATATGAATGAAACAAACAAACAAAGACCAAGAACATTTCGTATCGGAAATAGTGCTGATTCTAAAAAAGATGGCGCCCCAGAAAATAAACCAAGAAAACCCAGAAGAAGCTCTGTATTTTCTAGGAAAAAATTTGTAAATACAAATTCTAGATTTGGTGCCATAGAAAATCAAAAAAAAGAAGTTATCACAAGAGAAACATTGTCTATTCCAAAAGTAGCATTAAATAATATAAGGATAATTCCGCTTGGAGGTGTAGAAGAAATTGGTAAAAATATGACAGCGATAGAAATTGGTGACGATATTGTTATTGTAGATGCAGGCTTTCAATTTAGAGATGAAGATACTCCAGGGGTTGATTATATACTACCTAACACAAAATACTTAGAAGAAAGAAAAGATAAAATAAGGGGAGTACTTATAACACACGGACACCTTGATCATATAGGAGGTGTTCCTTATATAATGTATCGTATTGGAAACCCTATAATGTACGCGAGAGAGCTTACTGCTGTAATGATAAAGAAAAGGCAAGAAGAATTTCCTCACCTACCACCTCTTGATATAAAGATAGTGGAAAAAGAAGATACTATAATGCTTGGTAAAATTAAAATAAAATTCTTTTCAGTAACTCATACAATCCCTGATTCAATGGGTATAATAATAGAAACTCCTTATGGAAAAATAGTAAACCCAGGAGATATAAAATTAGAACATGTAGACGGAGTACCAACAGAAAAAGAAGAAAATGAATACAATCAATTTCAGAATGCGAAAACAGAAAAAGATAAAGTGTTATTACTCATGATGGATTCTACAAATGTAGAAAATCCAGGATTTTCTACACCAGAAAAAATAGTTCATAAAAATCTTGAAGAGATAATCAAAAATACAAAAAGAAGATTGATTATCGGGACTTTTGCATCACAACTTGAAAGAATTATGGCTATCATAGAAGCATCTGAAAGATGTGGCAAAAAAGTTATAGTAGAAGGCAGGAGCATGAAGCAAAATATAGAAATAGTAAAGGCTTTAGGTAGATTGAAAGTTAAAAAAGAAACTGTCGTGCCTGTAGAAGAAATGGATTCTTACCCTCCAGATAAAGTTATTGTCCTTGCCACAGGAGCACAAGGGGATGAATTTGCAGCATTGATGCGTATGGCAAATAAAACCCATAAATATATAAAAATATCAAACAGAGACACTGTGCTACTATCTTCTTCTATCATTCCAGGAAATGAAAGAGCTGTGCAAAAATTAAAAGACAATCTTACAAGACAAGGGGCAAAAATCATACATTACAGAACATCTGATGTTTATATTCACTCTACTGGACACGGAAACAAAGGAGAATTGGAGTGGCTACACAAAAAAATACAACCAAAGTTTTTTATACCAATTCATGGAAACCATTATATGCTCCGTGTTCATGAAGAATTAGCACAATCTTTAGGTATGCCAAATGAAAATATTATTGTTCCAAACAACGGTATGATAATAGAAATCCAAGACGAAGGTAAAAAAATAATAGCTATAAAAGAAACCGCTCCATCTTCCCCTGTTATGGTAGATGGTTTTGCAGTAGCCGATGTTCAAGAAGTAGTAATGAGAGACAGGAAAATGCTTGCCGACGATGGTATGTTTGTAATTGTAGCAATACTAGATTTAAAATCTGGTAAACTTCGTAAATCTCCTGATTTAATTTCAAGAGGATTTGTTTATTTAAGAGAATCTCAAGAATTACTTCAACACACAAGACTAATCATTAAAAAAACAATAGAAGATACAACAAGAGGAATGAACCCCATAAACTTTGATTATATAAAATCAAATGTGACAGATGCAGTAGCTCAGTTTCTATTTCAAAAAACTGCCAAACATCCTATTGTTATTCCTGTTGTACTCGGAGTTTAAAAAATTAATATCTATTTTGGTAAATTTGTATTAATAACATATAATATATATATGTTAAATGTAAGTCCGAAAACTAGATTAGGATTTGTTTATTTTGGTGGGTTTTTGCTAGCAGTGCATTATGCAAGTGTTGCTTATTTAAATTCATCACTATTGCAAAAGTTTGTAGATGATGCTCTTTTGAATATTTTATTTATTCTCGGTTCAATATTAAGTGTCTTATGTTTATGGATTGGCCCACTACTTTTTAAATATAAAGGCAGTGTTGCTACTTTTTTATTTTTCATAGGGCTAGAAGCTATTGCAGTTTTTGGTATGGGTAATATAAATATGGCGTCTTGGGTTATAGCACTCTTTCTGATACATCAAGGGGCTGAATCAATGATGTATTTTTCTTTAGATGTAAATTTGGAACAACAAATCAAAACCGAGAGTACAACAGGTGGCAAACGAGGACTTTTTTTAACTATTCAAAATATTGCATGGGTACTCTCTCCTTTAATTTTAGCTACATTTATAATAAAAGAGGATTTCAGCAAGGTTTATACCATATCTTCTCTTTCTTTAGTATTATTGCTTTTAATAACTTTATTATTTTTCAAAAAAATAAAAAACACAGAAAAACAAAAAACCAATATCATAAAAATATTTTTATCATTGAAAAAATTTAATGATAATGCCAAAATATTATGTTCACAATTTATTCTAAACTTTTTTTATAGCTGGATGGTCATTTATCTACCACTTGTTTTAGTAAAAGAAATTGGTTTTGGGTGGGATAAAATCGGTATTATTTTTACCATAATGCTTTTGCCATTTTTATTATTTCAATTACCAGCAGGAATATTGAGCGATAAAAAATTTGGAGAAAGAGAGCTTTTGGTAATTGGTTTTATAATTATATTCTTTTCCACCTTACTAATACCATTTTTAAAATCAACAAATTTTATACATTGGGCGATTTTACTTTTTATCACAAGAATTGGTGCGAGTTTGGTAGAAATAGGAGGAGAGAGTTATTTCTTTAAACACATAAAAGAAACAGACACTGGGCTTATAAGCCTATTTAGGATGACAAGGCCTCTATCCTCTATCCTAGCCCCTCTCATAGCCATACCTATAATCACCTTCCTTTCTTACTCTACCTCTTTTCTATTTCTGGCCTTCTTCACACTTTTAGGTTTGCTTTTTATCCCTAAAGTTGATACAAAGTAGATTATGAATTCTATATCAATTTTAGAAAGAGAAAATAGTGGACCAAATCACTTTCCTGGCAAAAACAGAGTCATTGGTTGTTTAAAAGACCCTGTTGATATTTATCAAATGAGTAAAGGTGATTATGATGATATACTATCGGAAGCAAGAAAAAATATATTAGAGGATGAAAAATTACTAGAACTTTTACTTAAAGCTATAGTAGAAAAACTATCACATAATCCTACCCACAAATTTGCCAGAATAGAAAATATGTTTGTAGAAAAATGTATAGATTTACAAGATGCAGACATAGATAACATAATAAGACAATTAGAAACTAAATTCATTCAATTTTTAAATAAACAGAGTAAAAATATTGACCTCCGACCAAAAACATTTGAAAGATTAAAAACAATAGGATCTTTTTTAGACGCAAAGGGTATAAAAAGTACAATTCATTTTATAAGAGAAAGAATAAAATTATTGAAATCTAGACCTACTCAAAAGTTTATTCTGGGTTTTAATGATGTATTAGATGCAAGTAGAAAAATAGACTTGATTGAAATGATTTTTGACGGAGAAGATGTAGATCAATTAAATCTGATACAAATAAAGAGTAATAATGCGACAGCTGAAGCGGAAAAAGAAACAATAATAGAAGAACATAGGAAGTATGTAAAAGAAGCAATGTTGCCTTTAAAAGAAATAGAAAATACCATGATAACACAAAGTGATAGAGAGACTTTTGAAGCAACAATAAAAGACCAGGCAAGGATGTTTGAGGCTTTATTTGATATATGTGTAGAATACAAAAAACAAGACAATCAAAGCCTTATTGAAATGTTAGGTTTAGGTAAATTGTCTAAACTTCAAGCATTTTGGATATTAAAAACATATTTAGATACGATAACAACTCAAATAAGAGAAGCAGAAAATGAAGGTTATATAACAAAAGAAAGTGCAGACGATCTAATTGATGATTTGGTTAGATTAACAGAATCACTTAGATTGAAGACAGGAACACCAAATAAAATAAGAAGAGTGAGAACAATTAATTCAATAATATCAGTTGGTCCTAAAATAATAGCTCAAACTGAAATATACAGTGGAAATAGTGGGAACTTAACTGCTGTTTAAGGTGTCTCTTTAAAATACATTGACTTTATGTCTAAAAAATAATAGTATAAAAAAATGCAAAAAGATACTGACAAAAAAGTATTTGATAAAAAATGGGGCAATATAGATATGTTTCCCATAAATAAAAAATTTCAACAAGAGTTGTCTCTTATAAGAAAAAGAAAGTGTATGGGTGAGGAAATAAACGTGCAAGAAGAAATCGAGTCGTTAATCAAAAAATACGCTAGTCTACAATAAGCAAATTTATAATTTGCTTATTTTTATATCTAAGATTTATTCAACAACCTCACCGTCTACCGATATATAAATATCATCTACATTATTTAAAACAGATTTTAAAGTCTTTTCTATTTGTTTTCTTGCCATTTTGGAAACGCATTCATCCATCAAAATATCATTAAATGAGCTACTGAAATCAATATAAATATTTTGATTTTTTAATTCAAATTTTTGTATCAAAATTTCTTTGTTCAAATAAGATTTGATATTAGACTCTAAAAGACTTGGGCCTTTGAGTAGATATTCCAAAGCTCCCAATCCTAAATTTTCTGAATTCGGTATTTTTCTTACTATAGGATAAACATCTTTAATCTCGCATTTATTATTTGCCGTATCATAAGGAAAATATATATTTACTTTCTTTTGCCATTCAAAAGCATTCGCTTTTTTTAAAAATTGAATGCCAGATTTTTGAGCCAAAGTATAAACTATAAAAAAACAACCTATTATATACAGAATCAATTTTAAAAATTTAATCATAAAACTAAATATTATTTAGAAATTTTTGATCTTTTTTTGCCTTTAGAAAAAGCAAATTGAGACAAAAGAAGTCCAAATAAGGTTTTAACAAAAGATGTTGCTTCATCAGAGAGATTATTTCCAAAAATATTCATACCTTTTTCTATACCCCTAACTATCATTTCAACTTCTTTTTTAGCCAATCTAGAAAGCTTTTTTATATCTATTAAAATAGAAAGAAAATAAAATAAACAGAGTAACAATACACCCGCAATGGCTAAAGTAGAAACAGATAATATTGCAAAATAAATATCAGAATAACTCATATAAATAATTTTACAACTCTCTAAAATATAAACAAACAAAATCTGTTGATATTTTATAGTCTTTTCAAAAATTGTCGAAGATAAAACCTTTTTGGAGGCTAGCGAGCGCGACTGGCGCGAGCTCGAGGAAAATTTTAGCAAAAATTTATCCGTGCTCCAAAAAGGTTTTATTCAGAAAGATTTTTGAAAAGACTTATTATGTATTTATAAAAGATATTACTTCTGATTTAAAATAATATTTCTAACAATAGTTTTAAATTCTTCTGCTGATTTTGGATTTGATATCTTTTCTCCATTTATAAAGAAAGTGGGTGTGCCATTTAAACCAGACTTTATGGCGTGTAGCCTATGCCCTCTTACAAAATTTTTGACCTCATCACTATTTATATCTATTTCAAATTTATTTAAATCTAAAGAAAGCAATTTTGCATAAGATTTAAATTGGATATTTGGGTCTTTACTATCTGCCCACTCGCTTTGTTTTTCAAACAAAAGATCATGCATTTCCCAAAACTTTCCTTGTTTTTTTGCAGATTCAGAAGCTCTAGAAGCATATTCAGCATTTTTGTGGATACTTGTAAGAGGAAAATGTCTGTAAACAAAAGCAATTTGCCCGCCAAATTCTTGGACAACTTCTCTTACAATAGGATAGTAGCTCCTGCAAGCAGGGCATTCAAAATCACTGTATTCCATTATAACAACACTTGAACTGGCTGTACCTTTGACATTGTCTGTACTATGCAAAACTCCTAAACTTAAATCATTTGAAAATGAAGAAGAACCTTTTTGGATTACAAAAAGCAAAAGAATACCAACCAAAATGGTGCCTGCAATAATTAAAAAACTTTTCATATAATTATAATTTATTTAGCTCTGATTTATTTGCGATCTTTCCCATCTGTACCAGTAACCTCTTCTAATTCTTTTCTCATTATTTCAAATTCTCTTTGATGTCTTTCTATATCACTTTTAATTTTATTAATTTCATTTTCCAATTCATCAAATTCCTTTTTTGTATCTTCATATTCGTCTTTCAATCTTTCTACTTTTGGTTTTAATCTGTCTCTCTCCCTTTCTTTGTCTTTTAATTCTTCTTGGCTTTGTTCAAGCTCTCTTCTAAGTTGTTCTAATGTTGATTCTTTTGACATTATATTTGTATTAAAAAAATAATCGGTTTCAAACTAACGCGGACAGTGGAAGCTAGCTCCAAAAAAATGTCTTTATATGTGAGTGCGAACCACTGTCCACGGCAATCTAAAACCTTAAATAGTATAACAAAATATAAAATGGAATACAAACGAAAAACCGCCATTGCTGGCGGTCTTTCGCAGACATTCATTTATGTGGAGATCACTCTACCACACTCACATACAGATAATATCATATAGCTATAAAATACGCAAGTATTGATGTGGATTACTTAAAAATATCCTGAGATGCGCTTGTTTCAAAAATTGTCGAACATAAAACCTTTTTGGAGGCTAGCGAGCGCGACTGGCGCGAGCTCAAGGAAAATTTTAGCAAAAATTTATCCGTGCACAGCAACGCTAGTACCTCGCTGGAAACCCACAGATTAGTATTAATATCAAGGATTTCTGCCTGCTTTTATTTCGCTAATATAATACTCCCCTTTTTCTTTGAAATTTGGTTCTTTTTCTATCAATAATTCTAGAGTTTTGATGGCCTCACCCCTATTACCGAACTGTAGATAGCTCGCTGTAAGAGTGATGTAGTGATTTAAATTATTTGGCTCAAATTCAATCCTTTTTTTCACAGTATCAAAAACTTTCTTATTCATATTTAGATTTGCTAAGACAGACAGATATCTATCATCAAACACCAATTGAATCTGATCCATTTCTGCAAAAACAATATCCCCTGTTTTTATATCACCTACCAAATAAGCAGTTAAAGCATAAATAATTTTTGATTCATAAAAATCTGGCTCAAGTTCATAAGTATATTTAGCAATTTCAAAAGCCTCTTTTAATTTATTGTCTAAAATCAGATTATTTATAAGTTCAAAATAAATTGTTTGTTTTTTAGGAGAAATATTTTTTGCTAAATTTAATTCTTCTATTGCCCTACCGTACCAACCAAATTTAGACCAAAAGACAGCATAAAATGTCCTGTATCTTATATCTTCTGGGGTCATATTTAATTGTTTCTGAAACCCTTCATTTACTACATCAAAAATCTTAGATTTAAAATCGTTTGGTATATTTGGATTTTTAAGCATATTTATTGTTGATTGAGAAATATGCTCTAAACTCTCAGAAAATCCAAGTCCATCTGATTCTAATAATTTTTTATATAAATCAATAGACGCTACCTGATTTTGATTATTTAATTGAAGTATCTTGTATAGATTTGTATTTTGTCTAAATGGAACATAAGTTACAAAATATATTATAAGTAAAATACCGATCAAAATTCCAGATTCAAAAATAGGTCTTGATTCTTCTTTAAATTTCAAATTACTTAATTTATTATTTATCTTTTCAAACAAAGTCTCATTTTCTATATTCTTTAAAAATGAAATGAAAGCTATAAAAGTGAAAAATAATATATAACTACTTGTTTGATCAAAAACAAATAAATTATTGAACAAATATGCAGATAACAATCCTGCGAGTACAGCTTTCTCTTTGGTATTTAAAATATTATTATTTATTTTAAATAAAGAAAATATAGTGAAAATAATCATAAAAATATAAGACAAAAATCCAAGAGATCCTCCGACAACAAGCCAATCCAAAAAAGTATTGTGCGCTCTATCAAACCAAGGCTCTTGATTTACCATTTCAGGATTGTAATATTTAGCAAAAACAAAATTAAAACTTTCTTGTCCCCAACCAAATATAGGATTTTCTATAAAACCTTTGATTGCCATCGGCCAAATAAAATATCTACCTTGTGTCTTCACTTCATCTAAAGACAAGGAAGCAAACCTACTCAAAACGGGGCTATCTTTTATAAAGCCATTATCTTTAAAAGCAATAAAAAGACCTGAAAAGACCAATATAATACATAATCCAGATACTGCTATTTTACGAATATAATCTCCTTTACTTGAATTAAATAGTAATGTTATAAAAGATATAAATAAACCTCCAATAAAACCAAGCATAGCACCTCTCGTAGCTGTATAATATAGTATTATGATATTGAGTATTGATAACAAAAACAAAAATATTTTATAGTTTCTATTTTGAGTATTTAGATAAACCAAAATAGCAAAAAATATATGAAATACTAAATATATAGCAAGGTAAGATGCGTTGCCTAAAAGCCCATCTACACGAACACCACCTTGATTTATTGGAAATTTACCGAAAATTTGAAAAAGTGAATAAATAGACATTATCATAGAAGCAAAAAGGCTTGTTGAAAACAATTTTAACCAAATTTCTTTTGTTTTTAAAACATTTGAAACTATGAAAAAATAAATTGCAAAATGTATGAGGCCTACAAAACCTTCCATCCTTTCAAAATTACTCCAAAAGCTTTTTATAGGATTTACAGAAAATATATCAGCCAAAAATATAGCCAAGACAAAAACCAAAACAGACACGGAAATTCTATTCAATTTAGGTCTAAAAGATGAATCTCTTATACATAAAACCAAATATGAAGCAAAAATAACTTGAACCAATAATCTAAACAAAAACGCTTTACTTGTAATAAACGGAAAAAACAGCTCAGTACTGACAAAAAGTGGTACAAATGGTATAGCAAAAATCCCAGCCAATGTAAGATATTTTAATTGATGTGTATTCATATAAAAACCATTGTACTAAAAAACTAAAAAATATTAAAGTCTGTTAAAAAAGCCATTTATCTGTTATGATTTCATTAAAGTCTTTTTCAAAAGTCGTCGAACATAAAACCTTTTTGGAGCCTAGCGAGCGCGACGGCGCGAGCTCGAGGAAAATTTTAGCAAAAATTTATCCGTGGTCCAAAAAGGTTTTATTGAGAAAGACTTTTGGAAAAAGCCCAAATAAATATGCAAATAAAAAATAAAATAATTTCCTTAATAAACAAGACAAACAAATACACAGGTTTGGATATGTCCTACATCATCACAAACACTTTTTGGGTTAATCTAAATATAATAATCACCACAATACTATCTTTAATAGTATCTATTTTATTTGCAAATTTTATAAATAAAGAAACATTTGGTACCTATCAATTTTTCATATCAATTTCATCTCTTATAGGCGCTTTAACACTAACAGGAATGAATCCAAGCGTTACCCAAGCAGTTTCCAGAGGGATTGAAGGAGTTTTAAAACAATCTATCAAGACCCAACTTAAGTGGGTTTTTGTACCATTTTTAATTGGAATAATGATATCAATATATTATTTACTACAAAATAATACTTCTGTTTTTTTAACAATAACATTAATATCTCTCATACTCCCGATCAGTAATTCGTTAAATACATGGAGCGCCTATCTCACTGGTAAAAAAAATTTTCGATCAGCTTTTTATTATAATCAAATTATAAATGTACTAAATTACGGTGGTATAATTTTTAGTATATTCTTTTTCCCAAACGCTACATTTTTAATATTTGCAGGACTAACAATGAATTTATTAGGAAATTTATTTTCTTTATATTATATAAACAAAAAAGATAAGCCAAATAATAAAAATGAAGATGAGGCTATAAATTATGGCGAGAAACTCAGTTTTTCAAACATACTACCCATATTGGCTTTGCATATAGACAATATAGTAATTTTTCATTTACTTGGACCAAAAGATTTGGCTATTTATGCATTTGCTTCAAACATACCGGAAAAATTTATGAGTATCATAAGAAGCATATCGATAGTTTATTTTCCAAAATTATCAGAAAAAACAGATATAGAAGTAAGTAAATTATTGCCTAAAAAAATAAAACAATTTGCAATCTTGGCAATATTTTTTGGATTAGTTTATATATTACTCACTCCCTTTATATATAAAATAGTATTCCCCCAATATATAGAATCTATAAATTATTCTCGTGTCTATATAATTGCTGTTATTTTATCAACTATAAGCACTTTATCTATCACTTCCCTTTTTGCCACAAGATCTTCAAACATTTTTAAATTTAATGTTATAAATCCAATATTTAATATATCTATTATGGTTATAGGCGGGTATACTTATGGAATACTAGGTGTCATTTTTGGCCGTATTATAGGAAACATTTTTTCTTTAATAATTAGCTTTAATTTCTCTCAAATAAAAAATTGATTATATTGACTTTATTTTTAATCTAAATCATTCTTTAATGAGAATGTAATTTGAGAAAGGAAATAAAAATGAAAGCGGTAATACAAGGCAGAGCTCGTACTTTAAACAGACCATTTTTGCCAGACTTTATACCCCTAAAAACACCTTCTATTGCAAGTCTAGACCCTTCTGACAAATGCAATCTAAAGTGTGATTTTTGTCCAACAGGAGATCATGATTTAATGAGATCGACTATTGGTAGAAATTATGGCCCTATGACTTTTGAAACATTTACTAAGGCAATAGATGGCTGTAAATATTTTCCACAAAAAGTAAAAGTCTTTAGGTTATATAAAGACGGTGAGCCTCTTTCAAATCCTAGATTTGTTGATATGGTTTCCTATGCGAAACAAAGTGGTTATTCTGAAATCATAGACACGACCACAAATGCTCTGTTTTTAAATCCACAAAGAAATAGAGAGATTATCACTGCTGGACTTGATAGATTGAATATATCAATCTATGGTTTAACAAGTGAACAATATGAAGCTTTTTGTGGGAGAAAAATTAACTTCAATAAATTAGTAGAAAATATTTCTGATTTTTATGAGAGAAGTAGAGACAAATGCGTCATTAACATCAAAATTAATGGTGATGTTATAAGTGAAGCAGATCAAGAAAAATTTTATACAATTTTTGGAGATATCTGTGATGAGATAAATATAGAGCATATCATGCAATGTTGGTCTAATTTTGATTTTTCAAAAAATGGGTTGAGTGTAAATAAAGATTTAGGCATATACGGTCAACCAATAAGCGAAAGACTTGTTTGCCCTTATATATTTTATTCCTTTTCTGTAAATTCTGATGGTACAGTGAGTGCTTGTTTTTTAGATTGGAAAAGAGAATTGGTTGTTGGAAATATAAACGAAGAGACACTGCCTCAAATTTGGAATGGTTTTAAAATGAACGAACACAGGAAAATGATGCTCAGAGGAGAAAGAAAGTGTCACCAAACCTGTGGCAATTGTGGTCAAATGACACACGCGACTTATGATAACATAGACCAGTTCAGAAAGACTCTACTCGAAAGAATCGATTGATTTATAAATAGCACAATTATGATTGTGCTATTTTCTATAAAAAGATTTTTAAAAAATAGTTGAATTTGTATTAATTTATTGATAGGCTTTTATAATATAAAGATGGATAATTGGCCAACAAAAGAATACTCTGGGATAAGATTGTCTTCTAAATTAAACAAAAATTTAATATTAGAAAATATATTATCTTCTGACACAAAAAAAGAATCTGATTTTAATTATCACACAAAAGATGGAGTAGTTTTATTCGGAGCAGGAAAATTAGGACGAATGGCAAAAGAATTTTTAGATTACAAAAAAATACCAATACTTTATGTGATAGATATATACGCTCAAAAATATAAAAAAGACCCATTTTGGAAAAACACTAAAATATTGCACCCTGATCAAATATTTAAAAACAAAAAAGAAAAATCTGAATTGATAATAATTTGTATAGTCACCTCACCTATCATACCAATTAAAAAATACTTACAAAAAAATGGCTATAAAAAAATAGAATTATTTTATGATTTTGCTCAAAAAAATAAGACAAATCATCCATTAAATAACGGTTGGTCAATCGGAAAAATTAATAAAAAAGAAAAAGATAATATTAAAAGACTATTTGATAATTTAAAAGACAATACTTCGCAAGAAAATTATTTACAATTTTTGGCATGGAGAAAATTAAAAATAGAATTACAATTTCAAAATACAAAAATAGAAGACGATAATAGGTTTTTTATAGATGAAATTTTACAAACACTAAAAAATGATGAAATATTTTTGGATTGTGGGGCACATAAAGGTTTTGTAATAGATAAATTTTTAAAAATAGTAAAAAATAAATATAAGAAAATTTATGCAATAGAGCCAGATATAAATAATTTAAAAATATTAAAAGAAAATGTAAAAAATATAAAATCAATTAAAATAATAAATAAAGTCCTGAGTGATAAAAATAAAAAAATAAAATTTTATGAAGGTTTTGATTTTGCATCAAAAATACACAAGTATGGAAATAAAATAAAAACCACAACAACAATGGATCTTTTAAATATACCAGCCACCTTTATAAAAATGCACTTGGAAGGAGAGGAGCTAAATTGTTTAAAAGGTGGAATAAAAACAATAAAAAAATATAGACCAATAATAACAGCTACTATATATCATAATAAAGATGGTCTATGGAAAACTCCCTTATTTGCGATTAAAAACTTGAAAGAATATTCTTATTTTATCCGTATGCATACTTGGGCAGGAGCAGGTGTAGTATTATATTGCATACCAAAAGAAAGATATGAAAAGTAAAAAAATATTACACATAACACCTCATTTAGGAGGAGGAGTCGGGAGTGTCGTTGTAAACTACTTATTAAAAGCGTCTGAAAATAAAGAATTTGAACATAAAGTAATTTGTTTAGGATATGTAGACGAAAGAGCCAAAATAGCTTCTGAAAATCCAAATTTTCCAGAAATAATCGGTGAGGTGTACCAAAACCATAACATTATTAAAAAAGAAATAGAAAATTCTGATATAATTTTAATACATTGGTGGAATCACCCGCTACTAGCAAATTTTATGATTCGTGAAAAATTACCTCCAAATAGAATGGCTATATGGAGTCATATAGTTGGTCACCCAGCTCCAAATAATTTAACAGAAAAATTATTAAAATATCCAGATATTTTTGTATTCACCACCCCTTTGAGCTATGGTGTGCCCGAGGTTATCAATTTAGAAGATAATTATAAAAAAAATCTAAAGGATATTTGGTCTACAGGAACGATAGATCATGTTAGAACACTTAAACAAAGACCACATAAGGATTTTAACATAGGCTATATTGGTACGGTAGATTTTGCAAAAATGCACCCAGATTTTTTACAAATGTCGGCTAAAACAAAAATTAAAGATGTCAAATTTATAGTCATAGGATCGCCGAATGCTGATACGATGAGAAAGAATAGTATTGAGATGAATATTGAAAACAAATTTAATTTTACCGGATTTATATCAGATGAAGAAAAATGGTCACATCTGGAAACATTTGACTTGTTTGGCTATCCTTTAGTTCCAAAACATTATGGTACTTGTGATTTAGCGTTGCAAGAAGCAATGACCGTCGGTGCTGTACCTGTAGTATTAGCCAACCCAATGGAATCTTATATGGTAAAAGACGGCATAACAGGTATAGTTGCAAAAAATACAAATGAGTATACAAAAGCATTAAATAAATTATACAGGGATGAAAGATTGAGAAACAAGTTATCAAAAAATGCCAAAAGATATGCTTTGGAAAAATTTTCACTGTCTAAAATGATTGATGATTGGACAAATATTTTTGATAATTTAATGAAAATAAAAAAAAGTTTCAAGAAATGGCAAATTAAAAGAAAAGTTAAAGAATTATTACCATTTGATATATTTATTGAATCTCTTGGAAATTATCATCCAGAGTTTTCTGAGTACATTGAAGCCAAAAATAAAGTAGATAAAGCTTTAGCTTTAGAGAAAATAAAATATTTATCTAAATACACACATTGGCAATCAGAATCAAAAAGCACAGTACACAACTTTAACAATTTTCTAAAAGGAGACAAAAAATTAAAGCTTATTAGTAAAATAATGAAAAAATATCAAAAATAATATGAAAGAAGAATCAGATATTTATGTTACAGTTTGTATGCCTATCTATAATGGTCAAAAATTTTTGGCGCAAGCAATTGAATCAGTTTTAAATCAAACTAATAAAAATTTTAAATTGATCATATCAGATGATGGATCAACTGATGATACCGAAAAAATATCATTAAGATATCAAAATATTGACAGTAGAATTAATTATATTAAACACAAAGAAAACAGAGGAGCAAATTGGAATTATAAATTTGTATTAAATCAAGTAAAAACAAAATATTTCACCCAACTTGCTCAAGATGACTTATTAGAAACAAATTTTTTAGAGGAAACATTGTTATATATAAAGTCTCATCCAAATTGCATATTGGTATCAGGAGACTTTGAATCTATAGATGAAGGAGGTAATCATATAAGAATAGAGAATCTACATAAAATAAGAGAAGATATACCTTGGTCGAAAAGGATATGTGAATTCTTTACCTATCCAGTTTCTAAAACTTTTTTATGTACTTATGGATTGATGGAAACAGAAAAAATAAGAGATATATTTAGTAGTATTAAATATCCAAAAAAAACAGTCAAAGGAGTCGAAATGCTCCAAATATCTAGATTTTCTATTATAGGAGAAATAGTTTCTATACCAAAAGTCTTGCGTAAACAAAGACAGCACAATAATTCTATGTACAATAAAGAATTTTTATCTATGAAAAACAAAAACAAAATCAACCAAATTCTTATGAATCTAAAAAATAAGTGGTATATAAGATTTGAGCAAATGAGAGTTCTTTGGTTTTCAAATTTAAAAATAAATAAAAAGTTTTATATTACATTTAGTATATATTTAAGATATTTTTTAGAAAATTTACAAAGGATACAAAACCTATTTAAACTTTAGCAAATAAAACAGTTTCTAACTTATTATCACTACTATGTTTTAAATAAAATATTATAAAAAATAATTGATTCATTTATAATAAACCTAATAAATAATCTTATTATTGTAATAATCTTATTAAAGAATAGAGATAAATTTCTAATATAAAAATTGAAATGTTCTAAAATTTGCTTAAGATGTAAAACTAGTAAAGGTAATGGATTTTTCCTAGAAGCATTGATACTAAGTCTATCAGTTAAAATATTTTCTTGATGTATAATTGTTGATATATCAGGATAATATCTTATACCTTTTCCGTCTCTAGCTATTAAATTCATAGTGTATGATTCAAATCCATTGACTCTTTCTGGAAATCTGTATTTTTCATTTTTAAAAAGGGTTTTCCTTATTACAGGCTTACAGTCCCCTACTAAATTAAATTTTGTCATTGTGTCAAAATAAGTAGGATCATAATGTAGCTCATTATTTTTAAATTGAAATCCTCCAATAAATTTATTTACAGAATTTACAATTTCTGTATTAAAATAAGCCAAATTAAAATTATTTGGCAAATCATTTAAAATTCTTTCTTTCATTAATTCTATAGCTTTTGGCAAAAACTCATCATCATCATCTAAAAAAGCAACCCAATCAGAATTTGCCAAATTAATACCTATATTTCTTGCGCTATTTACACCCCCACTCTTATCTTTATTTATAATTTTAAAATTTTTATAAATATCTTTAATTTCATTTAAGTATTCAGAAGTACCATCTGTACTACCATCATTCACTATAATCACCTCATCTGGATACACCGTTTGCTGATAAACACTCGAAATACATCTCTTTAAAAGACTCAATCTGTTTTTTGTTGGTATTAAAACTGCGATTTTGACATCTGTCATATTTTAGACTTTTTCAAAACAACCAAAATGTGTGGTAAAAAAACTTTATACGAAAAGCCTAATAAAGAAAGAATTTTTTTGATTAAAAATTTTAAACCTTTTTGTGATTTACCTTCCTCTCTTATAATTTTAAAAGAAAAACCATCTATATTGATATGATTCAACATATTTTCTAAATCAAAATAACTATAAAAATGTAAATTATTTGCCTCAAGAGGATTCCTTTTTAAAATTTTTATGACAAATGGTCTTATAAATCTTGGTAAATAAGTCAAAAATAAAACCTGGGTATGTGTTTCTCTTGGTGTCCATTTATTTGGAAAACCTAAATAAAGCATACCTTCTGGTTTAAGCACTCTAAAAATCTGTTTTAAATAAAATACAGGATCATCAGTATGCTCTAAAACACTAGCAGAAACTGCAAAATCAAAAAAGTTATCTTCAAAAGGAAGAATTGTTCCGTCATATAAATAGAAATTTGAATTTACAGATAAAGCATTTGCATGTTGCTTTGATATTTCGTACAAATCTTTTTCTATTTCAACTCCATAGGTTAGAGCTCCAGCTTCACTGAAAGCAATGCTTATACCACCATTTCCACACCCTGCGTCTAATATCTTTTTACCATTTGGATCGCCGATCCTCTCTTTAAAATCCTGAACAAGAGCTCTTGCATCTTTCATTTTATTAGTCCAATCTCTGATACACTTTTCTTTTTCTGCCACAGAAGCTTTAGGAAAGCGTCTATAGATGTATTCACTGGCAATTTTTTTAATTGAAAAATCATTCATAATAAATATGATAATCTATTTCAAAAAATCAAGCAATCTATCTACATGTTGAACAATTGATATATCTGTTTTAGAATTTTTTAGATTATGGATAATTTTTTCTCTTAGAAGACTATCTTTATATATTCTATTCAAAGAACCCGCTAAAGCATCGATGTCTTCTTTTGGAACGATTAAACCAGTACTCATATCGACTATAAGCTCTTTTGCTGAATCAAAATCAGAAACAATACTAGGTTTATTTGTTGCCATTGCTTCTAATAATACCATCGGCAAGCCTTCGTATCTCGATGGTAAAATAAAACAATCTGATAAATGTAATAATGTATTGATATTAGATCTAACACCCAAAAACAAAACCTTATCATACAGATTTAATTCTTCAACTAAAGACATAAGATTTTGTAGCTCATCGCCTTCACCAACAATCAACAATTTGTAATCGGTAAAAGATAACTTTTTCAGTGATTTTATCAAAATATCTAAACCTTTTTGTTTTATCAATCTGCCTATAAAAATAAAATTAAAAGTTTTTTCAATTTTAAATTCCTTTTTCATATTATAAATTTCAATATCTGTTCTTTCATCCTTTTTATATTTATCTAAATCTATACAATTTTGAATAACTTTTATTTTTGAAGACAATATCTTGTGTTTAATTAAAGATTCTTTTACAGCATATGAAACCGCTACAATATTATTAACAAAGTATTGTAAAAATCTATCAACCATAAACATTTTTTGAGTTTTTAAATTATCATAGACATTATGCTCAAACGTTATTATTTTCTTAACATTTGCAAATTTAGAAGAAATAACACCTATAACGTTTGAATACCACAAATGTGTAAATACTATGTCGGGTTTTATATTTTTTATTTGTTTAATAATTTTAATCCAAGAAAAAATATTAAGTAAACTCCCGAAATCATTCTTAATATGCTTTTCTTTAGAAAGATTACACTGATTTATTAGATTTTTTTCTTTATTTTTAAGCGTGATTAAATAGACATCAATACCTCTTTTTATCATTTCATTTATATCGTAAACAACTAACCTTTCAGCCCCTCCAAAACCTAGATTATTTATAATAATGACAATCTTCATATTTTATTCTTTTTATAAATTCTCACCATATTAAAATCTTTTTCTAAAAATAATCTCAAAATTAAATTTAATATATATAAAACAGTATATAGACCAAAAGAAACCAATATAAACAACAAATTTTTTATACTTTTATTTTTTTTAAATCTCTTAACTAAATGCAACATACCCAGTTCATATCTTAATTTTGTCATAGGCACAAAATGACTAGATGCCAATACAAAATCTTGCTGATTTAAAAGTCTATCTAAATTTTTAACACTAAATTGAAACAAGTGATAAGGAGGTGTTACAGAAGACCATGGTATGTTAAACATATAATAAAGATATAGTGTACTTTTAGACCAAAAACAATCTAAGTTTGGGGTAGTTATTGCAACAAGACCATTTTCTTTTAGTAAATTCCTACATTTTTCAAGAAATTT
>CAZFHL010000005.1:13464-23868 GCA_964519145.1 uncultured Candidatus Saccharibacteria bacterium | reverse complement strand
TCATTTTTCCTCCTTCTAAAATTATATATTATTTAATATAAAAAGTCAACCGTATATTGCTATACGGTTGATTAAATTATTCGCCCCCATTTCCTATGTTTATTCCTATATCTCTTGGTTTATCATCTCTTCCTGAACCTTCAACATATGTATCTACACTGGATTCTGCCAATCTGTCCCACTTATACCTGTCTCCAAGTTTATTAGCCCTTTCTATGTCTACTTCTTGTAACTTTCTAGCTGCTTCTGCTTTTTTTATACTAGCTTCAAGTTCAAGTTCTGCTTCTCTAATGTTAGCTTGACCTCTTAATTCGACAACCTGTTTTGCACTAATTGCTTCTACTATATCTGCTCCGCCTTTTTGTTCAAATCTAATAATTTTGAACTTAAGCACTTTGTGACCAACTTGCTCATATATGTTTCCTTCTATGTTTTGGTCAAATAGACCGAAAACAGCATCATTCAATGCTCTCGCATTTGGATCAGTATCTTGGTTTTTCATTTCTCTTATTTGATCTATCGTTAGGCTTCCTAATTGTATTTTCAAGACAGATTCTATACTAGTTATTACAACTTGTAGCCAATCACTAGAATTATACCTTGCTTTATATGGAGATGTGTTTTCTAAAACTAAAATAATATCTACATCAATTGGCAAATTACCAAATGTTTCAAGATCTTTAACACCAAAAGCATATGTTGCCATGCGTCTAAAATGGTTTGTTTTTTCTTTTCTAGGTTTTAAAGTAGCAATACCACTCTCTCCTGCTAATTCTATCCAAGAAAAATCTCTGACTTCAATTTGATGTATAAAAGGGAATCCTATATAGTGAATACCCATAAAACCCGTATTTTCTTTTTTATAAACACCAACAACTTTACCATTTATTATTTTTTCTGATCCAACTTTTTTAAACTCATGTACTTCTTCGTCATATACATAATCCTGATCTGCGTATATTAATTTGTGAAATTTTCCACCTTCAGTGACAATCATAGATTTCTTTTCATCACAAAATGTAAATACATTTTGTGATTTTGCCAGGTATAAGACTAGACCAAATAATAAACCAAATAATCCTATAGTTTTAAGCAAAGCATAAAATAGGGTTTCAAGAAAACTTATTTCCATTTTTTTGACCTCTTTCAATTAACTAGCTGTATTTCATATTAAAACATTTATAAATAATTGTATATATAGAAATATATAATAGATATGATATAATATATAGAGATTATGATACAGACAACTACTTTGTATTTCTTCAAATATAAAGAGGAAAGTCCGGACACTCTTTAGTAAATTAACTAAAAATAGGTAGCAGATAACTTCTGTCTAGAGTGATCTACGAGGTGCGAACAGAGACGGTTTCTTTTGAAAAGAAGAAACTACCCTTTACAGGGTAAATCTTTATGGAAACATAAAGGGTGCAACGGCTAAACCCTTACCTGAGTGCAAGGTCGTATTCTGATATTTATATCAGTTTGAACCGCTATTATTTTGGATTACCAAAATTAGAGCTTTAAAGTGATTTAAAGCCAAGACAAATTGTTGTTAGAAACAAAATCCGGCTTATTAATATCATAATCATAAATACACAAAAATCACCTTTGAAGGTGATTTTTGTGTATTTATATGGAGTATCTTTCAAAAATCTTTCTCAAGAAAACCTTATCTAAAATTTGGTATAACAATTTATATATGTTAATATTTAGTCATTATATTTTAAACAAAATACTATGGATTTAATCACTATTGTTTTAATTTTAGTTGCTATTCTTGTTTTGTGGTTTGTTTTTGCTTACAATCGTTTTGTGAAGTTGGTAAATCAAGCAAAAGAGGCTTGGAGTGATATCGAAGTCCAATTAAAAAGAAGATACGAACTTATTCCAAACTTAGTAAATACAGTAAAAGGTTATGCTATTCATGAAAGCTCTACTTTAGAAAAAGTCGTTGAAGCTAGGAATATGGCTATGAAAGTAGAGACGCAAGGGGCCCACAGTCAAGCTGAAAACATGCTTTCATCTACTTTAAAATCTATTTTCGCATTATCTGAAAATTATCCAGACCTGAAAGCAAATACAAACTTTTTAGAACTTCAGAGAGAACTTTCTGATACAGAAAATAAAATACAAGCATCTAGGAGATTCTTTAATACAAATGTTAGAGATTTGAATATTGCAACAGAAACTTTCCCATCAAATATGATTGCTAAAATATTTGGTTTTTCTAAAATGGAATTTTTTGATCTAGATGATGATGTAAAGGCAAGAGAAGTTGTTAATGTTAGTTTTTAATATTATTTAATAAATATATGAATACAGATATAAAAAAAGATATAAAAATTTATTCTACCCCTACTTGTCATTTTTGCTTATTGGCAAAAGAATATTTTAAAGAAAAGGGTATACAATATACAGAATATAATGTAGCTTCTGACTTAGAAAAGAGAGAAGAAATGCTTACAAAAAGCGGGCAAATGGGTGTACCTGTGATTGATATAAATGGCAAAGTTTTGGTAGGTTTTGATCAGTCAGAAGTAGAATCTGTTTTAGGTGTTTAAAAAGTAAATTTATGCAACCAGAAGAAAGAGAAATAATAAAAAAGACTCTTGAATTAGCTGAGGAAAACAATAGAATGCTTCATTCCATAAAAAGAGGTATGATGTGGGGTAGGGTGGTCAAAATATTATATTGGACAGCTATTTTGGCTGTTTCTATAGGTCTTTATTACTACATAGAACCATATTTAGATGGTGCTATAGACATTTATGGCTCTTTAAAAACGGATTTAAAACAATTTGGAAATTTGTTAAATTAATGCTAAATTAAAAGAGGTTTAATTTAGAGTATTTCTCTTATTAAATTTTTGATAGGAGTATAATCATTTTTTAGATTATAATTAAAACTTAACATTTGCCGAGATAGCTCAGTTGGTAGAGCGCTTCCCTGAAGAGGAATAGGTCCCCAGTTCGAACCTGGGTCTCGGCACCAATATAAAATCCAGATATTTTGGTTTTTAAAAGACTATATAGTTGACATAAAATACTTTTTATGATTATATTATGATTAGAATGTTTGTGGAATAAATTGGCCAATTGGCATGTTTAATTCCTGAACATCTGGAAAGGAAAAAATGACCGTAAATTTATACTTAAATGACAAGATCTATAATTTTTCTGGATTTAAAATTAAAATTAATCAATCCGGCAATCAAGAGATGAGCATCAATGATATGTATATATTTGTATCTAGTGGATGTATGCACATCACTTGGAATGTCTGCAGAGAAATTCCAGAAGAATTTAGAGAGTTTATTGAGTGGATTACTTATAGTGAATCTATTCCTTGTATGGGTCAAAGGGAATCAGGTGTTTATTTTTTTGGAAAAGCTAAGTGTGAATTGATGCCTAGATGTAGGACTCACCATAATCATCAGGAGCTTTTTTATGATTTGAGAATGGAGGGGACTGTCCTCGAGGATATCAGAGCTCTCTTGCATAAAGTTAAGACTGGTGCAATTCGTCCAGAATATAGTTATGACGGAGTGCAACAAGGAAGATCAAATTCTGAGTTAGAGAGAGCTCTAGCTGAGCTTGAAAGCGAGAGAATTTTGTTACTTCAAGAAAATGCTCGTCTACTTCAAGTTGTTGCTGAATATAAAGATGAAGTTAGACGAATTACTGAGTGGCGAAGGGATTTAAGTGATAGGTGTGAAATTTTAGCTTTTGATTTAAACGAAGCTAATAAGAAACTTGCTCGCATTTTAGCTGCTGCTCAGTAGGAGTATTTTAAAACACTATTCAAATAGACCGACTGTCTATTTGAATAGTGTTTTTGTTTACAAAAAACAAGGCTTTAGTTTTGTTTTTTTATTATTTTATTTATTGACTTAAATCTCGAAGTTGTCCAATCTTCCTATTATCTCTTTACTGTTTTTCCTATTTACATTATTCTATTTTCTTAAGAATTAACGAATATTATTTTAGATATAATATAATTGATTTTTCTAATACTTTACAAACTTAATCCTTAATCAATTCTAAAATAGAGATTTTTATAATATCGCCCATTATTTTTCTCCTTATTTCTTTTGCATCTTTATATTCTTCATCTCGAACAGTTTGCTTTTCAATAAGATTATCACCAATTCTAATTATCGCAGATGCTGGAACATTAAAATGATTTGATACTGCAAAAAGAGTGGATGATTCCATTTCTACACCAGCATATCCTTGTTTTGACCATAAGAGGATATCTTCCCAAGTTTCTCCCATCATTGCTTGGCAGGTTACTATTGGTTCGTTATAAATAGTATATTCATTATTTTTTAATTCAATAGATAGTCGTTCGTTCAGTTTTTCATCAGAATAGTGATTATTTGTTTCTTTTTGGTATACCTTAGCAGAACTTTCTTCTCCAAAGCTATAGTTTGGTATGATTATTTCTCCGCTTTTACCACCTTTTTTTAAACCACCACAACTACCAATCAAAATATTTTTTCTACTCCCAAAAATACAAGCAAGGTGTGTATATTCACTAAGTAGTGCACCACCATAAGAAATGACAAACCAATAATTTTTATCACCAATTTTAATTTCTAAAATAGAATTGAGAAATTCATAATCTATAAATTTACACTGTGCTGAATTATCAATATTTAGGAAAGCTTGTTTTACAAGTTCATAAGAATCTTTTTTATAAGTACCATATACCAAAAAACCATCGACTTTATAATCTTTATCTAATTCAAAATGAAGTTTATGCTCTTCTGCTGTAATTTGTCTGTACATCTAACTAATTCCCCTTAACTTTTAGTCTGGTTGATCTGTTTTTGTCTAGTTTTGGAAGTTTGATTATTAAGAGCCCGTGCTTTTCTATGGCATCTGAGCTGTCTACATCTATTTCTTCTGGTAAAACTATGCTTCTTGAAAAAGTACCCCAATATAACTCTCTATGAAAATAGTCTTCATCCGCTACTATCTTTTCAGTCTCTCTTTTGCCTTTTATAGTGACCATGTCTCTAGTAATAGAAACATCAAGATCTTCTGGCTTTACGCCTGCCACCATCGTTTTAATTATTATTTCGTTTGAATTTTGATAAACATCAACAGAAAGCTCGCCTTCTTCTGGTTCGTTATTCCACTTGTTTGATATTTGATTATCAAACATTTCTTCGTTATCTATTTCTTCTTCAGGAATTGATATCGCACCTGTTATCCTTTCGAAAAATGATTTTTTTTCTTTTGGCATTTTATTTTTAATTAATTATTATGATTTAACTTTTTTAACTTTTTCTATAATGAGTATTATTGAGATAATGAGAACCCATACACCTGCAAAAACAAAAAATCTTTCATTCTCAAGTTTAATTATAAGCAAATTAAAGATTGTATGCAATATGGTTGCCAGTAGTAAGCCTGTGAACAAAAATATTTTTTTTATTTTTGGTTTTTTGTAATAAGCAAAAGCCATAAAAACTCCGATTATAGCTGAAGAGGCTACATGTAAAAGTGTTGCTCCTAAAAATCTTGAATTTCCGGTTATTATGCTTTCAGAAAACAATCTTGTATCAATAAGTTTTGATATAAATAAAGTATTTTCTAATGCAGAGAAACCAAGCGCTGAAGTGATCATATATATCACCGCGTCTATTGGTTCGTCCATATCAGATTTTTTGAGTGAGCTTATGTATGCACTTAAATATTTGCACACTTCTTCTATTAGTGCCCATATCAAAATAGTAAAGGTTGTGATTTGTTGCATTGTAAGTGCAAAAGCCAATTTTTCTAATGGTAGTACTATAAACACAGAGAGCATACCAATTATAAAAACAAAAACAATTCTTATTTTAGGCTCAGGGTGGAGACGATCTTCTTTAAGCCAAAACCAAAGCCAAAGTAGGGCAGGCAAAATCCCACCTAACATAGAAATGAGTATAGTAGATAAAGCCGACATGCCTATTATTCTACCACAGGCCAGCTTTCAACGATAAGCATTTTATCCCCATATTCTAAAATACTCCAAAGTTCTTCTGTGATAAATGGCATAAAAGGATGCAATGCTTTTAATGAATTTTTTAAAATATAATTTAACACAAAAGATCTTTCTTTTTTAGCTTCTTCATTTTGTCCAGATAAAATAGGCTTACTTTCTTCAAGTATTTTGTCTGCCAATTCACGCCATATAAAGTTGTATAGTTTTTCAGATACTAAATAAAATCTAAACTCCTCCATCTCCTTTGTTATTTCTTTTATTAATTTATCAAAATCATCTACTAATTTTTGGTTTTCGGGAGATAGGGGAATATTGCCCTCTATTTTTTCAGTTGAGGTTTTGATAAATCTAGCAATGTTCCAGATTTTATTTGCAAAGAGTTTATAGGCCTTACACTTTTCCTCAGACATCTTACTATCATTTCCTGGACCAACGGCAACAATCAGTGCCATCCTAACCGCATCTGCTCCATATTTTTCTATCATATTTACTGGATCTATATTATTTCCGAGAGATTTGCTTATCTTTCTACCTTGACCATCTCTAACTAAACCATGTAAATATACAGTTTGAAAAGGTACTTGGCCAAGTAAATAAGTTGACATTAGAATCATTCTTGCAACCCAAAAGAAAAGAATATCATAGCCTGTTTCTAGTACGGTTGTTGGGTGATATTGTAGATCCTTGTCTTTCTCAGGCCAACCAAGAGTTGAAAATGTCCAAAGTCCAGATGAAAACCAAGTATCTAGTGTGTCTTCGTCTTGTATAAACCCGGCTTCTTTTGGCGCTTCTATATCACAGTAGACTTCATCACCTCTGTACCAAACTGGTATTCTGTGTCCATACCATATTTGCCTCGATATACACCAGTCATTGAGGTTTTCTATCCAATGCTTATATATTTTCTCAAACCTGTCTGGGATTATGTTGATACTTTGACTATTTTCTTTTATAACAGATAGCATTAGTTTTTTTAAACTAACTTTCTCTCCTTTTTTTATATTTGGCAATGTGTCAAACTCGTATTCAAACTCTTTGTTTACATTTATAAACCACTGATCCATTATCTGTGGCTCAATAACCCCACCAGTTCTCTCGGCTGTCGCTATGTTGTGAGTATATTCTTCTGTTTTAACAATTAAACCTTTCTGATTTAGTTTTTCTACTATTTTTTCTCTGGCATCTTTTATTTTTATACCAGCAAATTCGCCAGCAATATCTAGTAGCTTTCCATATTTATCTATTACCTGCTGTTTTTCTAATTTATGTCTTTCTGCTATTTCAAAATCAACCTTGTCATGCCATGGGGTAATAGTCATCACGCCTGTTCCAAATTCCATATCTATTGATTCATCTTTTATAACGGTTGCGGTGATAGGTCCATTGATCCATTCCAACTCTATTTTTTGGTTATGCTTGTATTCTTTATATCTTTCATCTTTTGGATGGATCACTACATATTTATCTCCAAACTTTGTTTCAGGTCTTGCAGTTGAGATAGTAAATGGTCCATATTTTAAATAATATAGAGTAGCTTTTTCTTCCGCATAAACCAGTTCATCATCAGAGATAGTGGTTTGACCTTTCGGGTCCCAATTCACAATCCTATGTCCTCTATAAATAATTCCAGTATCAAACATTTTTTTAAAAGCAGTTTTTACAGCCAAGTTTCTTTTTTCATCAAGTGTAAAAGCTTCTCTTGACCAGTCAAGTGAAGCTCCTAGTTTTATAATCTGTGAGACTATGGTGTCGTGACTTTCTTTTGCAAATAACTCTATTCGTTTAAGCATCTCTTCTCTACCAAGGTCAAACCTATTTTTTCCTTCTTTTTTTTGGATTTCTTTTTCTACTTTTGACTGGGTGGCTATGGCAGCATGGTCTGTTCCTGGAATCCAAAGAGTTCGCATACCTTTCATTCTACTATATCTGACCATTATATCTTCAAGAGCGATCATATATGCACTACCCATATGGAGTGTACCTGTCACATTTGGAGGAGGGAGAACTATTGAAAAGTGAGGGGAATCTGGTTTTGTCACACCTTTTTCTATACAAGTATCAGGATTAAAGAAATCACTCTCTTTCCAAGCTGAGTAGATTCTATCTTCTGTGTCTTTTGGGTTATAAGGTTTTGTTAATTTAACTTCTTTATTATTCATAATTATAAATTGTATATTAAATAGAGGTAAAGTTAAAGTTGTAAAAGACTTCCTGCTTTATAAAGGTCATACACTAGAATAATGTCCTTTATATAAACCTTGTAAATAAGGCTGAAAAATTTAAATAAAAGACATTATTTAAATTTTAAAAAACAAAATTTAATCTAAGTTCGGTATTTTTAAAAAATATGCTTATAAATAAAGGTTTTATGTGTGTCCTTTATAAATATATAAAATTATATAAATTTGACATACAAAGAATAAATTGTTATACTATATTTGTTAATAAATTATTAAAAATCTTGACCACCTTTGCAAAATGTGGATAATGGAAAAAACATGACCAAATCATTAATACAAAAATTTTCTAAAACCGTAAGCGCAATACTGCTTTTAGCAGTGTTTTCTACTTTGGTGCCAGTCTCTGTTATTTCGGTAAGTGCGAATAATAACAATCAAACTGATTGTTCTATTTCAGTTTTGAGTAATACTTCTGATATGGTAGATGGACATAATGCTGTGCCTATAGAATTTATCCATCCTCTATGGACAGCAAGCATACCTTCAGCAACATGGATTTGGTCAGAATCTGTAGTTCAAGATTTTGTTGGTACAACTACTAAAACATTTTCAAAAAATTTCTCATTCGATGGAAATATAAATTCTGCTAATTTGTATATAGCGGCAGATGATTATTATAAAATTTGGATAAACAATGCTTTGGTTGCAGATAGCGGGATAGCTCAAGGTAATTCAAATGATATGGAGCAAGATGTTATAAATGTTGCTTCTTTTATTAAAAATGGGGAAAATAATTTAATTATTGAAGTCACAAATCATTCTGTGACTCCTTTTGATGGTATAACGGCTTATAATAATCCTGCTGGATTGATGTATAAGTTAGATGTAAATGCAAATTGTAATATAAATACTCCACCTGTTATTACTTTGACAGAACCAAGTCCTTTTATTGCATATGTGGGTGATAATATAACTGAACCTGGTTTTACAGCTACCGATAAAGAAGATGGTGATATAACAAATAAAGTTTCAATAATTGGTAATTTTTCTTCAGCAACTGTTGGTAGTTATACAATTGAATACAGTGTTGTAGATAGTGGTGGATTGAGTGCAACTGCCACAAGAACAGTTGTAATAAAAGAAAAAACAGTTAGTGGCGTATGTACAGAATTGGTTATAGATGGTTTTCAAAATCCATCTTCTAGGATCACAAACTATAATACAAACATAGGTTCTATCAAAAGTTATGTATCAATGAATACAGGGGATAGTATAGGTGGAGAATTAGATATAGTACATAATTCAAATGGTAATACTTCTTACTCAAATATAATAAATTACACAGGTATTGGTAAATTCTTTTCTATAGACAATGGTGCTCAGGACAATAGCACTGTGATTTTGTCTTGGGATGGTACAGACAATGATGCAAATAAAATAAATTATTCAGGATTGAATAATTTAAACTTATCTTTAAATGGTGCAAGAGATGCTATTAAATTTAAATATGGCGCTGACTTTACAGATAACAAAAATATTCCAATAAAAGTAACTGTATATTCTGATGTGAATAATTCTTCTTTTGCAAAAGTTTCTTTATATGGAGCACCTTCTGCAATTTTATCTAAAGAAATTAAATTTTCTGAATTTACTAAAGATCTTGGAAATGGAGCTGATTTTACAAAAGTAGGAGCTATAGTTTTTGAAATAGATCTTACAAGTAGAGATGGGCATGATTTTGTTATAGGAAATATAGAATCTGTTTGTGGTACTACAATTGCTAAAAAATATTCTGATTTAGAAATTACTAAAACTGTAAATAATGTAACTCCTAAACAATCAGAAAACATTATTTATACAGTGAAAGTAAAGAATTTAGGTGGTGATAAGGCGACAAATGTAAAAGCTGTAGATAATCTATCAAGTTTATTAGATTTTGTTTCAGCTTCTACAACGAAAGGAGTTTATAATAATCAAAATGCGACTTGGGAAATAGGTGATATGGAAAATGGTGCAACAGAGATGTTGTTTATAAATGCAAAAGTAAAATCTGATGTTTCTTTTGCTACAGATTATCTTATTCATAATCTAGCTACTGTTTCTGCATTAGAAGAAGACACTAATAATCTAAACAATTCATCTGCTGTAGATGTGGAAGTTAAATTACCTAAATGTCTCCTCCCTCAAATCACAAATTCTTTAGTGGCTTCATCTGAAGTAAACAAAG
>CAZFHL010000005.1:0-13364 GCA_964519145.1 uncultured Candidatus Saccharibacteria bacterium | reverse complement strand
TAAATACATCTACTGTCTCTGCAAATGAGAGTGATCCAAATACAGGCAATAACTCTTCTACTGTTGAAACTTCTATAAAGGCGAAAGATAATCCTCCTTCAAACCCTCCTACAAATGGTGGAGGAGGTGGTGGTAGAAGTGGTGGTAGAAGAACTCCTCCTGTTGGAGAAATATTGGGTGCATCTACGTGTGCATACTTAAGAGATTATTTAAAGATTGGATGGAAGAATGACCCGATAGAAGTTCTTAAGGTACAAGTATTTCTAAATGTCTTTGAAAAAGAGAACTTGTCTTTGACATCTGTCTTTGATAATTCCACATATGAAGCAGTATCTAGATTCCAAAATAAATATAAATCAGACATATTGACTCCTTGGGGCCACACAAAACCTACTGGATTTGTATATATACTTACAAAAAAGAAAATAAATGAGATATACTGTAATACATTAATATCTCTTTCTGATGCGGACCAAAATGAAATTATAGAATTTAGAAAGCTATTAAATAATGCTATATCATCATATAAGACATCAAATTATACTGAATCGAAATCAACTTCATATAGAAGTTCTATTCCTCAAACAATTGTAAAATCAGGAGAAGTTGCTGGTGCATTAAAGACACAAAATAATGTCCTTGAGAGTAAAGTTGTTGAATTAGAAAAGGACAATAAAAAGATACTTAGTAATGCAGCTGTTTCTTTATTTGCATTCCCTAAGATAAAAGATGGAGCAGGGTGTATGTCTTGTTGTATGGATTATAGATGCCTCATTATGTTTTTGATTCTATTCATAATACTATGTTTAGTGGCGTCCTTAATAGGAACACTTGTAAGCAATGTATCTAAAAAAAGATTTTTAAGAAGTCTTGTTGTAGCCATAGGTTCACTCATAATAGTCTTGATATCGATTATATTATCTATACCGTGTCTTATACTTCCATTTGTAATCGTATTTACTGTAACTGTATTAAATTGGTTTCTTAATCCAAATAAAGATAACGATTCAAATTTACCACCTTTACCTAAAGAAGAATTACCTATTGAAGCAGGTCTTGTAAGGGATGGGGAAATTGTTATAGATAATTCTGTAGTCAATTAAACAAAGTTTTTTAAAAGTTGTTGAAGATAAAAGCTTTTTGGAGCCTTGCGAGTCTCGACGGAGCGAGCACGAGGAAAAATTTAGCAAAATTTTATCCGTGGTCCAAAAAGGTTTTATTGAGAAAGACTTTTAAAAAATGTAAAACTATATACCGATATCCAAATTACCGTTTGCTTCAAATTCAAATTTCTCTTTATTTATATAAGAGATATAACCAGACATTGCTATCATAACAGCATTGTCCGTGGACATATTTTTGGTAGGTATAAATATATTTAATTCAGGATTTGTTTCTTGTATTTTTAAAATATTTTCTCTTATATATTCATTTGCTATAACACCACCGCCAATTATAATACTTTTTGGATTATGTATTTCTATTGCTTTATTTAGCTTATAGATTAAAACTTCTGTTACAGCTTCTTCAAATTCTCTAGCTATAGCCATTTTTTTGTTATCATCAATATTTTTTTGAGCATTTATGTAGTATAAAACTGCAGTTTTTAGACCAGAAAAAGAAAAATCTAAATTTTTTGAATGAATCATTGGTCTTGGAAAATTTATCTCTAATTTTATATTATTTTCTTTGGCTTTTTTTGCTAATTTAGATATTTTTGGGCCTCCTGGATATGGTAGACCAAGCATTCTTGCTGTTTTATCAAAAGCTTCTCCTATTGCATCGTCTTGTGTTTCTCCTATTTTTGTTTTGTTTAACCAACTTTCTATATGTATCAATTCGGTATGAGCTCCTGATATAAGCAAGGCTAGAGCAGGAAATTTTACCTCAGCATTTTTAATTGAATCAGTATTTTCTAATGGCAAAACAGATGCTATGTGCCCTTGCATATGGTTTACAGCTATTTGTGGTATTTGCCAATATTTTGACAATTGTTCTGCAAATTTTATACCTGTCCAAAGTGCTGGTTCAAGTCCTGGTCCTACTGTTATAGCTATCAAGTCTATCTCTGGTTTTTCAAAATTTTCTAAAAAATATGCTAAAATTTCCTCTAAATCTTTTTGATATTCTATTTTCTTACATTTCTCTAGCGTATCTTCCATAAACTCACTGTTTTCAATCTTTATCATATTATTTTTGTGTAAAACGTCTATCAAGATAGGGAGGAGATTTTTTAAATGTTCTCTTTTGGCAAGCATTGGCACTACGCCTCCATATTGTTTATGGATTTCTATTTGACTATTTACACTACTACTTAATAATGAAAATTTTATATTTTCATTACTACCCTCTGCTTCTATTAAACCTATAGCTGTTTCGTCACAGCTTGTTTCTATACCTAAAATTATCATAAATAAAAAATACAATATTTTCTAACTTTTATCAAATCATTTTGTTTTTTTGTTGACTACTTTGTATATAATTGGTAAATTGTATATAGAGAGGAGGTGCTTATCGAGTAAAGGAATAAAAGCCGTCTAAATCATCCTTTAGTGACGCATATTGTACGCACATCACAAAACGGCCAACAATGATTTAGACGGCTGTTTTGGCCCTATCGTCTATCGGTTAGGACACCGCCTTTTCAAGGCGGGAAGCGCGGTTCGATTCCGCGTAGGGTCACAAAAATTTGCTTGCATAATTTTTGTGATTTTAAAACATAAAAGTCTTTATGTTTTAAAAGAATCGAAAGTCGGAGCGCGACGGCGCGAGACGGGGTCGCGCAAAAATTCAGCAGAATTTTATGTGTGACCGATTCCGCGTAGGGTCACACGAGCGGAAAGCAGGCAAACTGCTTTGCCTGCGAGCGAAGTGTGAAGCCACAGTCATGTTTTTTCACCAGAAAAAACAGACGAGGTGGGGTCGCAGAAATTTTCAAGTGATGACAAGGAAATTATCTGTGACACAAAATTACATAAAATATTGTATGCAGGATACATTAAATTCAAATGGAGAAACAAGGATAATGGAGGTTTTTAAATATGAGCTATTTCCTTCTCTAGATGAATTAAAAAAACTTATAGTTGATATTCATAATTTAAGAATTATATATCTATTATATTCAAGAAAATTGAATAAATATAATTTGGAATATCAGAATATCTCAAAAAAATTTTTTATTATTCTTCAAAAAATTGATACACCCGATATATTGTTCAATGATTTGGTCGATAATCCTCAAAATATGATAAGCTATTTTAATTTTGAACCTATTATAATTAAAAAAATAGATGAAGGTTTAAAATATATAGAAATTATAGATAGGGTATTGGATCGCAAAAGACAATATATTTTCAATTCATGGACTTTATTTTTATCAATAATTGCGATTTGTTTAAGTATCTTTTTCGCTATACATAATAAATAAATTCTCTTAAATGGTACTTTAGGGATGATTAAAATACTACAACGCTATTATTCTTAAACGCTAAATTTTTTGATAATGTTTTCTATAAAATTTGACTTTATTGTATAAATATTATAGTATACATTTGGATGGAATATCGCCATAGTCTCTAAAATACGAGATTGTATGATAAATTCCTATATAAAAAAGGAGAGATAAATGTCAAAACCAAGAAAGG
This sequence comes from uncultured Candidatus Saccharibacteria bacterium, assembly GCA_964519145.1. Taxonomy (GTDB): domain Bacteria; phylum Patescibacteriota; class Minisyncoccia; order Phycocordibacterales; family WO2-35-19; genus CAZFHL01. The sequence continues at coordinate 9,720 of CAZFHL010000005.1, read as the reverse complement.
TTGATGTTGTCGTACAAAAGTATGTTTGTACAATTTGTCTTAATGAGTATGATTCTTTAGAATCAGCTACTAATTGTCAAGAAAAAGGAATACCTTTTCCTTGTTATAAAATAGGGGATACCTGTAGTTATAATCCTGAATCTAGAAAAACCCCTGATCTACTCGAAGTTGTGGATATTCTTCTTCCTAATTATGGTTTTGATCATGATTATCGTGTTTCTTATTTGCTTGCTAAAAGAGATGGATTGATGGAATCTCAGTTTTTTCCTAATAATGTGGTAGATTATTTGAGGAATTTTTCTGTCTTAGATGAATGGCGCATGTTTGACGCTGAAGGTAAAGAGACTGAACCCTCTAAAAATGGATCTTATGACTGGAAAGAATATATCAAATATTTGCGTAAAAAAAATCCTAAAGCTGAAAGAAGTATTGGACTTCTTGAGGCCAAATTAAAGGGTACAGGACATATTTGACAGATTTTTTAGATATGCTATCATAGATAGGGTCTACACTGAGTGTAGACTATTATACTGAGAAGGAGGTATAATGAAGCAAAAGAGCGGCGTTCGCGCCGGTAATCTAGTCTGGGGAGTCTAACTCCAAAAATCAGTTGACCATGGAGGGGGGATAGCATCCCCCTTCTTTTTTTATTTATACTTTTCAAAAGTCTTTCTTAATAAAATTTTTAATGTTTTAGGCTCAAGAGCTTTGTAAAGAATTTTTTTATACACAAATATTAAAAAAGTTTTAAATTATATTGTATAATATCTCTTATGGAATATAAAATTGAAGCACCTCAAAAAAAATTTGAAAATAAAGAAGAAGAGATAGTCTATTTACAAAACTTAATTTCCCAAAAAGAAGCAGAGCTAAAAAGCGTAGGACTTGTAAAAGATGAAATGGCTGTTGCCAAAGAAACTATTTCTGAATATAAAAATTTACCCGTAGATGACACTTTACACAATGATTTTAAAATGTCTGAAAATGAAACTGTAGATATTGTTTTAAAAATTTCTCCAGAAGAGCATGACAAACAAATTAGCAAATTGGTTTATCTTGCAAAAGAAAAAGGCATCAAAAATGCTCTAAGTGTAGTAGAAAAGATGTCAAATTTTCATATTACAGATGACTTCCATAGATTTGTGGCAGAATATATAAAAGAAGGTTTTACCATACCAGGGATAGATATGAAAGAAAAGATTTCTAAAGGTCTAAATATGGTTCTTTATGAAGTTTTGATACCAGAATCTACAATGAGAGAAGGTGAGCATCAAGTCTTAAAGGAAATAATTTCTGGTATGGAACAATTTTATTCTGGTATGCTTTCTATTTCTGACAACAAAAAAGAAGAAAAGTGGATGTCTCTTGAAATTGCAAATCCAAATTTTTCTCAAGAAATAGTTTTTTTTGTTGCTATACCATCTTCAAGTAAAGGTTTGTTTGAAAAACAAATACTTTCTATTTTCCACAATGCAAAAATCACAGAAAAACCAGATGATTATAATATCTTCAATGAAACTGGTTTTACTGTTGGTTCTTATGCGATGTTTGCTAAAAATCCTATATTTCCGATAAAAACTTACGATAATTTTTTTCACGATCCTTTAAATGTTATTTTGTCTTCGTTTTCAAAAGTAAATAGAGATGGGGAGGGGGCAGCTATACAGCTCGTTTGGTCTCCTTCAGGAGAAGAATATTTGAAAAAATATAAAGGGGCTATTACTAAAATCCAAAAAGGTACTCCTCTTAAAGAAGCTATTGATATACCAGAAGGAGTCGGTCAAGAAATATTTCAAACTATTAAAAAAAGTTTTTTTAATAAGAAAAAAGATGAAAAAGATAAGATAGAACCAATAGACCAAGGTGCTTTGACAGAGATAAACAACAAAATATCTTCTCCTATAGTGAAGTGCAATTTGAGATTGCTTGCATCTTCAAATACACAAGAAGAAGCAAATGAAATATTGTCTAGCTTAAAATCGAGTTTTAATCAATTTGAAAATACCATTGGAAATTCAATAGAATGGAAAAGTGTAGAAAAAAAGGAATTAAGAAATCTTGTTAGAGAATTTAGCTTTCGTATTTTCAATAGTGATTATTTTATGCCTATGAATTTGAGAGAAATAACTACTCTTATGCATTTTCATACAAAAGCTCTTTCTGTGTCTGAAGGCTTAAGACAATCAAGAAGCGCTACTGCTCCTGCTCCTCTTGATATAGCAAGTGATGGTCTTCTTTTGGGTATAAATAAACACAGAAGTATATCTACTAATATAAATATGAAAGAGGAGGATAGATTGAGACATTTTTATTGTATAGGTCAAACAGGTACAGGTAAATCTACTCTACTCAAAGAGATGATCATACAAGATATTTTGATGGGGAATGGGGTTTGTATGATAGATCCGCACGGTTCTGATATTCAAGATGTGCTCGCTTCTGTCCCAAAAGAAAGATATGATGATCTCATATACTTTGATCCAAGTTTTACCGAAAAGCCAATGGCTTTAAATATGCTTGAATATGATCCAAAATTTCCAGAACAAAAAACATTTGTTGTAAATGAATTATTTAGTATTTTTAGTAAGCTTTATGGTAATGTGCCTGAGTCTATGGGCCCTGCTTTTGAACAATATTTTAGAAACTCTGCTTTGCTTGTGATGGAAGATATAGCTTCTGGAAATACTTTGGTAGATATGTCGAGAGTTCTTTCTGATAAAGCTTATAGAGAATTAAAATTGGCTAAATGTGGAAACCCACTGGTAAAACAATTTTGGATCAATGCCGAAAAGACTACAGGTGAACAGGGTCTATCAAACTATGTTCAATATGTGACAAACAAGTTTGATGTATTTTTGGCAAATGAAATAATGCGACCTGTTATTGCACAAGAAAAATCGTCTTTTAATTTTAGAGACATTATGGATAACAAAAAAATACTTTTGGTTAATCTATCCAAAGGAAGGCTGGGAGACATAAACGCAAATTTGATAGGATTGATTTTGGTTGGTAAAATTTTGATGGCCGCTCTTTCTAGGGTTGATATGTTTGGAAAAGATTTTCCACCATTTTATTTATATATAGACGAATTTCAAAATATAACCACTGATTCTATCTCTACTATTCTATCTGAAGCCAGAAAATATAAATTGTCTTTAAATATTGCTCATCAATTTATTGCACAAATAGAAGAAAAAACTAGGGATGCTGTTTTTGGAAACGTCGGTTCAATTTGTGCTTTTAGGGTAGGTGCTGAAGATTCTGAATATTTAGAAAAACAATTTGCGCCTACTTTTACTAGAAATGATTTAATGAATATAGATAATAGAAATGCTTTAGTTAGGTTGCTTATAAATGGCAAGCCTGCAAAACCCTTTAATATTGAAATACCTCCGCCTCCAAAAGGGAACAATGACCAAGTAGATATATTAAAACAATCTTCATATTCTAAGTATGGTAGGAACAGAGAAGAGATAGAAAATATGATTTTGAAAAAATATAAGATAGAAGCTCCAAAAACTATTTCGACTTCAAATATATAATTTGTTTTATTTATAAATAAAATGTATATTTTTTAAATAAGAATTTTTTGTATTATATGAATTTTTAAAAAATTTAATGGTACGGGCTCATAGTATAGTAGTAACACGCGTCCATGGCATGGACGAGTCCGGGGTGCGATTCCCCGTGAGTCCACAACAATATAATTAAGACGTTAAATAATAAATTTTACTGTTTTTAGATAATACAAAAAGATCGACAATTTTTATGTCGATCTTTAAGGAAATTATTTATCTTTTTGTTTTTTTAATTTTTCGTAGCACCTTTTTTAGTGGCAAAGGTGGACGATCAAAATGACGAGTACCATTTTTGCTTTTTCTGATTTCTGCAAAAGTTCCTTTGTCTACTCTTGCTTTATAAGGTTCTACAGATGGCCTAGAGTATTCATCCGGAACTTCTTCTGGCATACTATCCCAATAATCTTGTATGAAATTCTGTCTATCTTCATCTGTAATATGTAAAGAATATCCGTCTGGTCTAAGAGCCCAACCATTTTCTGATTCTTCCCATCTTTGAACAATTACTTTTGACATGTAAGTCATTCCTCTCTTTAATCTGAATTAAGAATACATCATAATAGTGTAAATGTAAATAATATTGAACAGTTTGCTTTATAATTTATTAGTTGTATAATATAAAAAGGAGGTGACAAATGATCGATTATTATTATGATTTGTTGTACCAGATTCACTCTTTTGTAAGAGATGTTTCAAGCTGGATTCCAATATTGCCATGGGCTTTATTCTTTATTTTTATGATTTTTATTTTCTTTCAAAATATAAAGAAAAATGAACAGCCCAGAAATATAGTAAATAGGATTGATAATATAAATGATTTAGATTTGATGCAATGTTTTTTAGGATATTTTCAGTCTAAATTTGAAGAATGTCTTGTCTCTGATGTAATCACTCTGTCTTCAGATTGTACAAGTTTAGATTATTCATTCAGGATAAATGTTTTATATAAAGGGGAAATATATTATTCTTTTCACAAAACAGGTAGGCGTTTCTATTGTATTTTGGGAGAATATGGTCATTTTGTTAGGCATATAGAGATACCTGTTAGATATGGAGATGACCCTGTTCTGACCATATATAAAAATGTAGAAATATGTATTTTGGAGAGACTTTTCAATCACTCAAAGAGTCCAGCGTAGGCTGGACTCTTTACTTTTTGTTTAAATTATTATTATATATAAAAGGAGGTATGTATGATTATTATATCGACGATTCTTTATTTGTGGATAGTTTTGATTATCGGGTTTGTTATTAGATTTTTAATCCATTTATATAAAGAAAATAGAATTTCTCTGTTGATGAAAAATTATAGAGAGATAATCTCTGATTGCTTGACGGTCAATGCTCTTTTAGAAAATGAACAATCTAAGGAATTTTCTATCTCAATTAGTGAGATTTTAAATAGAGATGATAAGGTCTATATATATACATATGTTAGATTTATAAAAAAAGAAGATCAATCTTTGGTTATTGAATTTATATATCCTAATATTTTAATTTTGAATAAGCATATTAATGGTAGATTAGTAAGAATTCAACATATTATACACTTGGAAGATGAGTTAGAAACATATTTAAAATATGAAATTAAAAGTTTTATTGGAGAATCTCTAAATCAAAAAGTTTAATTTATAAACACCACTTTTTATAAAAGTGGTGTTTTGATTTGAATTAATTATTTTGACTATTTTAAAAATAAGAGCTTATTTTGTATCCAATCCATCTATTTTTGAAGCCAATATAAAATCATTTTCAGACAATCCATTTATTGAATGTGTTTCCAGCTCAATTTTTACATTTTTATAATTGAAGAGGTATATGTTTGGATGATGATTTTCTTTTTCAGACACAGAAGCTATTTTGTTTATAAAAGAAATTGCTTTGTTAAAATTTTCAAAATGATAGACTTTCTCTATTTTTTTGTCTTCTTCAAGTGTCCAACCTTCTACTTGTCTTAAAAATTCTGGCAATTCTGAATATTTTATTGCCCCGTCTCCTTCTTCACATGGAGTACAATGTCTCTTTGATAATTCCGTTATGGGACCAACTCCTAATATTGTCTCGTCTTCTCTTTCTTCACCCGGATCAAATGTTAAACTATTTCTAATTGGAGCATTTTTGATTATATTGATTATTTCATCTTCATCATCTGTTATTTTATAAATTTCTATATCTTTTTTTTGTATCATTCCTTTATCTAAGATTTGATTTTTGAAAAATGATTCTAAATTATTCCAATATTCTTCTCCTACGAGTATGATAGGAGCTTTCGGTATCTTTTGGGTTTGTTGAAGAGTTAATATTTCTGTAAATTCATCTAATGTGCCAAAACCTCCAGGGAAAAATAAATAGGCTTCTGCTGAAAAAGCCAAACAAACTTTTCTGCTAAAAAAATAATGAAAATTTACACTGTCTGTCATATATTGGTTGGAAGATTGTTCGTGTGGTAAATCTATGGTTAATCCTACAGAGTTTCCACCTGCCTCAAAGGCGCCCTTGTTTGCACCCTGCATGATACCTGGGCCACCTCCAGAAACTACAGAATAGTGCAGTTCATTTACTATCCTTTTAGCCAAGTTTTCTGCTTTTTTGTAATATAAATCATTTTCATCTGTTCTTGCTGATCCAAAAAATGTCACTGATTTTGGATAGTTTTGGATTAAATCAAAACCATCAGTAAATTCTTTTGCTATATACTCAACTCTTTTTCTTGTAGCCTCGGCCATCTCTTTTAATGTCAATATTTTTTTAGTTTTCATATAATCATTGTAATATTTTTAAATAATAAGGCAATATGATATTATATTATTGTGAATTAAGAAACTCGTCGAAATCATACCTTTTTGAAGCCTAGCGAGTTTGACGAAACGAGCTCGAGGAATTTTTTAGCAAAAAAATATCCGTGGTTCAAAAAGGTATGATGAGAAAGAGTTTCGTAATGCAAGAATATTAACATTAATTATTAGTATTAAATCTTTTAAAAAGATGAAAAAATTATCTAAAAATGAGTGGATTGCGGTAGTGATGGCAATACTTTTCGTGTCCTATACTTTTTTTGGTTCAAATATTATGAGTATGCTCTTTAAAAATGGTGAAAACAATACAAGTGCAATAGCTCTATCTCAGACAGAAAATACAGGTCCAATTATTATAAATGATGTTTCTAAAGGTTCTGGACTACCTATAGAAGATGGTAAATTGATAAGTATGCACTACATACTTTCACTCGAAGATGGTACGGTAGTACAGTCCTCAAGAGATCTAGGTTATCCTTTTAAATTTATAGCAGGTGAGGGAGATGTAATAGCTGGATTTGAAAAAGGTATCAGAGGTATGAAAGTTGGCGGTGTGAGATCTATCATAATACCTGCTGAATTTGCATATGGACCAAATCAAGTTGGACCTATACCACCAAATTCTACTTTGATATTTACAGTCGAACTTTTGGATGTTTCTTCTGTACCTACAAATTAAATTATGTTTTTTAAGATAAATAAGAGAGATAAAAAGAGTTTGGCAAGAGTTTCGACAATAGAAACACAAAACGGGAGTATAGAAACTCCTGCTTTTGTTGCTGTTGGTACTAAAGCCACTGTAAAATCTTTAACCCCAGAGCAAATTAGAGATACAAAATCACAAGTAGTTTTAGCGAACACTTATCATTTATATTTAGAACCTGGTGAAAAAATAATAAAAGACTCTCTCGGTTTGCATAAGTTTATGAATTGGGCGGGGCCTACAATGACAGACTCAGGAGGATTCCAAGCCTTTTCGTTAGGGGTCGCATTTGGAAATAAATTATCAAAATTTATAGCTTCTGATGCCCCTACACAGGAAGAAATCATAGAAGCGTATGATGAAAATAGAGAAAAGAAAGCTAAAATAACAGAAGATGGTGTTTTATTTAAATCTGTTATAGATGGCTCTGATCATTTTTTTTCACCAGAGAGATCAATAGAAATTCAAAAAAATATAGGAGCAGATATTATTTTTGCTTTTGATGAATGTACATCGCCACACGCTTCAAAAGAATATTTAATTGAAGCAATGGAAAGAACACATAGATGGGCAGAGAGATGTTTAGTTGCTTTTGATAAAAATAAAACAGAAAATAAACAATTTTTGATGGGTATAGTACAGGGCGGTAGGTATGAAGATTTAAGATTAGAGAGCGCCAAACAAATTGCAAATATGTCCGCTTCAAATATCTCTTTTGATGGGTTTGGAATTGGTGGTTCTTTTGTAAAAGAAGATATGTCAAATGCGGTAAACTGGGTCAATAAGATATTGCCAGAAGAAAAACCAAGACATCTTTTAGGTGTGGGGGAGCCAATTGATTTAATTTTAGGATCTTTAAATGGTTGTGATACTTTTGATTGTGTGGCACCCACTCGTATAGCCAGAAATGGAACTTTGTATACAAAAAATGGCAAGATAAATATTTTAAATTCAAAATATAGAAATTTTTTAGAACCAATTGAATATGGTTGCGGTTGTTATTGTTGTAAAAATTATTCTTGCGCCTATTTATCTCATTTATTTAGAGCAAAAGAAATGCTTGCTTCTACTTTGGCAAGTATTCATAATATTTATTTTTTAAATAATTTAATGTCGCAAATTCGTCAAAACATTTTAGATGGTAGGCTAGAGGAGTTTAAAGATGAATTTTTAAGTAGATACAAAGTTTGATTATTTTTGTGCTATATTTTCTTTATGAAAAATCAACATTTCAATTTACAAAGCAAATTTGATCCAGCTGGAGATCAGCCAAAAGCTATAGAAACTTTGGTTAAAAGTATAAAATCTTTAAATAGGCATCAAACCCTTCTTGGTGTTACTGGATCCGGTAAGACTTTTACTGTGGCAAATGTAATAAATCAAATAAATAAACCAACTCTTGTTATTGCTCATAATAAAACTTTAGCAGCTCAACTTGCTCAAGAGTATAAAGAATTTTTTCCAAATAACGAAGTTCATTATTTTGTATCTTACTATGATTTTTATCAACCAGAAGCCTATATGCCTGTTACAGATACATATATTGAAAAGGAGGCAATGATAAATGAAGAAATAGAAAGGTTGAGGCACGCTTCTACACAAGCCCTTCTTTCCAGAAGAGATGTTATCATTGTGGCTTCCGTTTCTTGTATATATGGTTTAGGTTCTCCTTATGAATACGAAAAAGTAAATATGAAAATAGAGAAAGACACTTTTTTTAATCGGACAGATTTTTTACATAAACTTATAGATATTCATTATGAAAGGACAAATAGTGATTTAAAACCAGGAATGTTTCGCTCTATTGGGAATAATATAGAAATAATGCCTGTGTCAGAAAAGTTAATTTATAATTTAAAAATACAAGATAATAAAATTGTTCAAATTCAAAAAATAAATGCTTTAACCATGGAGATCATAAAAGAAGTAGATTTTTTCTATCTTTTTCCTGCCAAACATTTTATTACATCAGAAGAAGATATCAAAAGAGCTTTAAAAGATATAAAAAAAGAATTAGATATTCAAATCAAAAAATTTGAAAAAGAAAAAAAGGTCTTAGAAGCAGATCGTATCAAGAGAAGAACTAGTTATGATTTGGCTATGATAAAAGAGGTAGGATATTGTAATGGAATAGAAAATTATTCTAGACATTTTGACGGTAGGAAATCAGGTGAGCCACCTTTTTCTTTACTTTCATATTTTCCTAAAGATTCTAAAGGCGATCCAGATTTTTTGACCATAATAGACGAGTCCCATGTTACTGTTTCTCAAATAGGTGCCATGTATGCAGGGGACGCATCAAGAAAGCAATCTTTAATAGATCATGGTTTTAGACTACCGAGCGCAAAAGATAACAGACCTCTTACTTTCGGTGAATTTAAAGAGAGGGTTGGGCAAGTTATATATACTTCAGCTACTCCATCAAAATATGAAATAGAAAACTCTAAAGTTGTGGCAGAGCAAGTCATCAGACCTACTGGGCTCCTTGATCCAGAAATATTTGTAAAGCCAATAAGAGAGATAAAGGGTAGTAAAAAAGAAAAGTATGCAGGCCAAGTTAAAGATTTTATTAAGGAAGCACAAAAAGATATTAAAAATGGCGGTAGAGTTATTGCTACTACTTTGACCAAAAAAATGGCAGAAG
>CAZFHL010000004.1:0-34915 GCA_964519145.1 uncultured Candidatus Saccharibacteria bacterium | reverse complement strand
TTGCATCGTATATCAATCGGGAAATCAGCGTAGGTGAACAGAAAATCACATTCGTCCGAATGAAAGATTATGTTTTAAGTAATACATCTGGCATCGAACATAAAGATGGCTATGCAATAGCTACGCGTGAGCGTGCATTTTTGGATCGTGTGTATGTAAGCAAGGATTATCACTTTGATAATTTAGCTAATTTGAATTGGGATAAGGTTTTCGAGATTTTGCCTATATACCACAACAAGCGTTTAGAGAAGAAGATAAAGGAATATTTCAAAAGCTACCAAGATAATCAGGTAAATAAATAATATGACATTAGATTACTCAAAACATAAGAATATCTTGTTGCAAATTTTGAAGGATATCTATTCCGATACTTCTATTGCACCCTACTTAGGATTTAAAGGTGGTACTGCCGCCATGATGTTCTATGATTTGCCAAGAAATTCAGTTGATATAGATCTTGATTTGTTAGATGAGACAAAAGAAAACGAGGTGTTTGAGAAAATAAACAAGATCATCAGTAATTATGGAAAGATTACACATTCATACATACAGCGATTCAATTTGAGAAGTGTTATCTCTTATGACTCTAAGGCTCAAAACATAAAAGTTGAAGTAAATCGCAGACAGTTTGGTTCAAAGTATGAAATGAAAACTTTGTTGGGCATCTCCATGCTTGTCATGGTCCAGGAAGACATGTTTGCCCACAAGTTGATGGCAATGCTTGAGAGAATCGGTAAAACTAGTCGAGATATTTTTGACGTGCAGTATTTCGCAAAGAACAATTGGCCTATCAATAAGAAGATTGTTGAAGATAGATCTAGTATTTCTTATAAGAACACTTTGGAAAAAGCTATAGAACAATTGGAGTCGATGGACAATAAGCACATCTTGGATGGGTTGGGAGAATTGTTGTCTGATTCACAGAAAGATTCAGCTCGTGCAAAGTTGAGGACCGATGCTATTTTTCAGTTGAAATTAATGCACAGTAACGAAAAATAATTATATGCCATCACTAAACTGGATCGGAAAAGAAACTGTAACAAACCACGACAAAGAGGTTCCTTTTCGATTGCTTAAGAAAATAAAGACAGCCTCAGTTGGTGATGAATCTCAGAACTTGATTATTCATGGAGACAACCTCGAAGGGCTGAAGGCTTTGATGCCTCATTATTATGGAAAGGTTAAGTGTATTTACATCGATCCTCCTTACAATACTGGTAAAGAGGAGTGGGTTTATAACGATAAAGTAAATTCTGCAAAGATTAATAAATGGTTAGGAAAAGTTGTTGGTCCAGCCAGTGAAGATTTAACTAGTCATGATAAATGGCTGTGTATGATGTATCCTCGTCTCAAACTCTTAAAAGATCTCTTATCGGATGATGGATTGATATTCGTTAGTATCGATGAGGTTGAAGAACATCATTTAAGAATACTAATGGATGAGATATTTGGAGCATCTAATTTTATAGAGAAGATTATATGGAATAAGCGTATTCCTAAAAATGACAAAGGCATAGGAAATATCCATGAATACATACTTTTATATGCAAAAAATGCTTCTCTGAAGCATAAATTGAAAATGCCTAAAGAAGGTTTAGACGATGTGTATGAATTTGTCTCTGATTTAAAAAATAAAAGAGTTCCAATTCCTGAGGCTGAGAAGTTGTTAAAACAATTTTATAAAAAGAAGGGCTACGATCGTGGTATTACACTCTATTGCAATTTAGATGATAATTATAAAATTTGGGGAAAAATAAATGTTAGTTGGCCTAACTCAGATAAAGGTCCTAGATATGACGTACTTCATCCCTTAACTAATAAACCAACTCGAGTCCCAGATAATGGTTGGAGATACAAACAAGATACATTAAATGGATATTTAAAGTGCGATGCCCCATTTATAAGACACGATGGTTCTGTTGTTTGCGGAAGGATCTGGTTTGCAAAAGATGAAAAAACTCAACCGAGCTTCATACAATTTCTTGATGATGTTAATGATTTTCTTTTTAGATCTATAATCAGCGTTAAAAGCTCAGGTAATGAGGAGTTAAAAGAGCATATAGAAGGCAAAGTTTTTCCGCACCCTAAAACATATAACTTGATTGAAAAATTAATTCAATCTGTAGAGGGTGATGATTTTATAGTTCTCGATTCTTTTGCGGGATCAGGTACAACCGCAGAAGCTGTAATTCGTCTAAATTCTGTCTCAGGTAAAAGGAAATTTATTCTTATAGAGATGGAAGATGCTATTGCTAAAGACATTACCGCTGAACGAGTTAAGCGAGCAATTAAAAAATATGACTACAAAGACGGCTTCGAATACTGCGAACTAGATAAACCCTTATTCGATGAGATGGGTCACATTGAAAAGACCTGTGACTTTAATCAGTTTGCTACTTATATTTACTTTACAGAGACACAACGAAATATCGATAAGAAAGATATAGATGGAAACTTTATCGGCGAAGACGTTAATACCGAGTTTTATCTAATTTACAAAGAGCCAAAGGTAAATGATCTCGATAAGTCATTTATCAAAAAACTTAGGAAAACCGAAGGCAAAAAAGTCGTGTATGCCGATCGGTGTATGCTCGATGACGAAACGCTCACGCAATACAACATCGTCTTCAAACAAATCCCTTACGAAGTAAAAATATATTAATCATATGGAACTCAAAAAATACCAAAAGAATACAATCGAAACACTAGAGAACTTTCTGAGAGAATTACAGAAAGTTGGTCTCAAGTACGCTTTTATGGGGATGACAGAGAAACCTTACAAAGGTGAAGCTTTTGGTGATGTTCCGTTTGTTTGTATCAAGATTCCAACGGGTGGAGGTAAAACACTTGTAGGTTGTCATGCTACTGAGAAGATCATGACTGTTGCCCTCAAGCACAAAATGGAACGAGGTATCGTTATGTGGTTTGTGCCGTCTGAGGCAATTAAAACCCAAACTCTTCGTAAATTTAAGGACCGTAAGGATCCTCATCGCCGAATTCTTGATGAGGCATTTGAAAATGGAGTAAAGGTTTTCTCAAACGAGGAAGCTTTGGGTATTCGTAAGGATGATGTGAGTGACAATGTTTGTATTATTATTTCAAGTCTTGAAGCATTCAGAAAAGAAAAGAGCTTACAAAAGAAATATAAGGTGTATCAAGAGAACGGATCACTTCTTAGTCATTTCGAAAATCTACACAACGAAGATAACCTTGAAAAAGATGAGGAAAATACGGTGATAAACTCGCTCGCCAACGTGGTCCGTATGAGCAATCCGTTAATTGTGATTGATGAAGGACATAAAACAACCACAAAACTATCAATCGATTTCCTCAAGGATCTCAATCCAAGCTTTGTTGTTGAATATACCGCTACCCCAAGAAATGAAAGCAATATTCTTGTAGAGATCCATGCATCTGAATTGAAGGCTGAGCAGATGGTGAAGATTCCAATTGTTCTTGAAAGTTCCGCTCAGTGGCAAAATGCTGTAGAGCGTGGTCTTGAAAAGAGAATAGAACTCGAGAAAGATGCAAAGAAAATTAAAGGTGAATATATTCGCCCTATCGCTCTCCTACAAGCGCAACCACAAAATAAAGATGGTAAAACAATTACCGTTGAGCAGTTGAAAACATTCTTACTTGATAGAAAGATTCCAGCTGAAGAAATTGCAATAAAGACATCTGAGAAGAATGAGTTAGAAGGTGTTGATTTGTTTAGTAAGACTTGCAAGATCAGATACATAATCACAGTGAACGCCCTTGCTGAAGGTTGGGATTGTTCATTTGCTTATGTACTTATTTCAGTAGCAAACCTTGGATCAAAAATTGCTGTTGAGCAGATTATCGGACGTATTATCCGTATGCCTTATGCGAAGAGAAAAGCTAACGAAGACTTCAATCGAAGTTATGTTTTTGCATCAGCTCAAAATTTCAATGAAGCAGCTAATCAAATAATTGGTGGACTTGAGAGTAATGGTTATAGCCGAGCCGATATTATTAGTGCAGATAAAAAGGATGCTGTGTATGAGTTGGAATCAAAGAAAGCCGTATCAGATACTTTGAAGGTTCCAATGATGGCGTATGAAGACGACAGACTATCTTTCGAAGATCTTGTTGGTGAAGATTTTGAGCTTTCAAAGCAGGATGCAAAGTTTGATTTTCAGGTACATTACGACAATGACGGTCGAGCAGTTATCGATATCAAGAAAGATGATGAGTGGACTCGAGGCGCACAGATGACTCTTAAGCTCACTTATTCAGATAAGAACTTCACAAAGAATGAGCTGGTCCAATGGCTTGATAAAAAACTTAAATATACACTTCTAAATAAGTCGGATAAGGTAGCTTTTCTAGATAAAGCAATCGAATATCAGCTCAAGAAATACACAATCTCAGAATTATCTGTAAATAGATACGTTCTAGCAGATCAACTAAATGGAGTTATTCAAAATATCCTTGAGCAATATGCAAAGGAAAGATTTGATGGATTCCTAAAGAAAAAGAAACTTGTTGTTAAAACCTTCGATGCTTTTTCGTCTTCCATAACTCTCAAGCAAGCGGTTCCTCAAGAATTTAATAAAAACTACTACGAGAAGATTGATAAGTTGAATGGTGAAGAATTAACCTTCGTTAACAGACTTGATCTTGATGCTTTACCTAACATTAAATACTGGGTCCGAAATAGAGAGAAAATGGATCCGTTTTATATCCAAGGTTGGAGAAAAGGTAAATTCTATCCTGACTTTGTAGCTGTGACAAAGAAAGAGGTTATCGTCGCTCTTGAATGGAAAGGTGGAGATAGAATTAGTAACGAAGATACTCAGTATAAGGTCGAAATTGGTGAGACATGGGAAAACCTTGGTGGTAGCAAGCTACGCTTTTTTCTCGTTCACACAGGGAATGTTGAGGAAGTATTGAAGGCACTTAAAGAATTATAAAAATATGCCTTCTGTTGCAACTAAAAACGTAAAAATTGTCGTATTCGTCCCAGAGACCCATACAGATGTGGTCCGTGAGGCTATGGGCAAAGCAGGTGCTGGTAAAATCGGTAATTATACTTACTGCTCATTTTCCTCTAAAGGAATTGGTAGGTTTAAACCAGAGCAAGGTGCAAATCCTCACATTGGCGAAGTTGGAAAATTTGAGGAAGTCGAAGAAGAAAGAATTGAAACTGTCTGCGCGAGAGAAAATATTGATGCAGTAATTAAAGCAATGAAAGAAGTTCATCCATACGATGAGGTCGCTTTTGATGTATATCCTTTAGAAAATATATGAGTTTAACTAACACAAGTACAAATGATGATCTTCACATACCTTGGGATAGAGAATCACTCAGAGAACTGTTGTTAAAGATCATTTCTACTGGTGAAACCACTAAGGTCGATCTAAAGGCAACTTTCGATATTTCTGATACTCAACATCAGGCTGAAATGTTAAAGGATATTTCAGCATTAGCAAATACATATAGTCATTACTACAGAAATCATGGATTTATTGTGTTCGGAGCTTCAAATAATAAGCTTACTTACTCAGTATTTCCAAATAATGAAGACCATCTCCAAGCGACAATAGATGATTTGCTTAAAAAATATATTGGACCATTTATAACCACACACTTGTTCATCTTTGATGACTCAGGAAATAAATGGGGAGTGCTTGTGGTCCCACCTACCCGTAATGCACCACATGTTTTCTTTAATGAAATTCACAAGCGTTATCGAGGTGATGTGTATGTTAGAAATGGAACCACATCAGAGAAAGCTCAACCGGGTGATTTTACAAGGTTTTTCAGACAGCATCTTGAAGAACACACTTATGAGTTTCAGCAAACTATTAGTGATCTCCAGCGCCAAGTTTCAGATTTATCATCCCAGATCAAGAAGATTAAAAATTACAGTTCCAAAACAAAAAAAGATGTCCTGGTGCAGACGGAACAGAAATCTGAAGTAGAAAAAACTATATTACAAAACCAGACTATTACAGAAAAAATTGACTCTTTACTTGAGAAAGAAGAAGATCAAGTCACAAAAGGTTTGTTTGAGGAAGCGAAAAAGATTAATACTTTTATTGAGTCTCAAGAGATACCGTGGGCAATCAGCTCAGTTGATAAGGTGCAGAGTCAAGAAATAATTAATAAGATTGAGTCTGTTTCAAAAGAATTTTGGTTGGCAATAATTAGTCTTGTGCTCAAGGACCAAAAAGGTACTTATGATGATGCGATTGTTAAGGCTATTTCTTATCTGGCACGACAAATTGAACCGCCCTCTGGAGTATCTTATACAGAGCTTGGTAGAAGTGCGCGCTACTACCCGCTTTTTGTGGCTTTATATCTAATATTTATAGGTGGAGTTGCAAAAAAACGTGACAAACTTCTTAAAAGAATTCTTAAAATAAATCTTTTGAGAAGATCTCATTATGATGAGCCTCTGCCTATTACGTATATACTTTTTATGATAAGGCGTGGTCCCGAAATCTTCCATCCTCTTTATGATGCTTACCCAGATAGAAAATGGTGCGATCCAATTGCTTCATATACAAAAATACTTGTCGATAGATTGTTAAATCCTGATGATCCTCTCTGGGACAAAGAATCAGAATTTTATCGCGGAGAATTTTTGCTTTGTATCTCTCCAATGGATATTCTCGATAAAACTTCCAAAAGACCAATGATTGGCCATCCTTCTGCTGGTTTGTATATCTATATTAATTCCTCGATACCAATCATTACACGCTTACTTAGGGACGAAAAAGATTGGATAAGAAAAGTCTTTGATAGGTCTCTAGAAGATTTATTATCAGAATTTGATCAAACTGCGCAAAACCTAGGACGCGGTTCAACTTGTTGGGCGGACGGTTTTCAGCAAGGTGCCTTAGAGATTGCTTTTCCGGAGAAAGCAAAACCGAACAAATAAAATTTAATGAATGAAATTGTAAAATTAAACCAAAAATTAGTTGAGGTCCTGAGTCAAGAAAGTGGTTATTTTGGACGTGTAGACACTTGGGGACAAAGACCCACTAAGTATGAATATATTGGATATGAACTAACGGAAGATTTTTTACCTATTCTAGAGAAACTGACCGATGAACAACGGAAAAGTTTAACGATGATAGTTATGCATTTTGAAATCCATGCCCAACCACTTAAATATATTCTTAAGGCAGAAGAAGGAGAACATACCTTATCAAAATTTTATTCTGAAATATCATGGTCACAATTTATGACTGTGGTGATGTTTGGAATGCTAGAACTTGTTATCAAGGGCAAGAGAAAAAGCCGGTTAGATTCGAAACGCAAGAAGATAGTTAAGTTTTTAGAAGACAACTTGCCAACTGAGGTTAAAAATGACATTGCAAATAGATACAAAGTTGAGGATGTTTTTAAATATGAAAAAGAAATCAAGACTTTTTCTGATGTTATAAATCATCTTTGGTATGAAGTTAGATCAGGATTCATTCATGATGGCGGAATTGAATCTAGAGGTATGGAATGGTCAAGTCTAAAAGGGATGGGTTCGAAAGAAGATCCAATAACCATTTCTCAAGATGTCCCCATGCAGGAACTTTTGCAAATAACCTGGCAAGCGATTCTTAATTCTTTTGGATACAAGGGTCAATTAAAGTTACCTAAATATAAACGATGATTGTAGGTTAAAGATACGTATTATTAGCCCCTAAATCACCCCGTGTACGCTTTTCAAGCCCCATATCGGGGCTTTTTACGTTTATACCAAAACTCACACCAAAATGGACCACGTGCCAGATATTTACGGTCCAAAATTTACAAATTGATTCCGCAGACTTTTTTACATTTTAAGCGCGCCATACTATTAATGTCCTTAAAAAAATAAAAATTGATTCCGCACGATTTTCCACATTTTTGGCGCTACATAATATTTATGTCCTAAAAAAATAAATTTTAATATTTGGTTTTAAAAACATTTAGAATTTTTTACTAAAAATTTTATACTCCGCCGTTCGAGTCCTACATGCGACTAAAGCAGTTTAGTCGCTCCGCGGAGCACATAAATAAAAGCCAACGAATTCGTTGGCTTTTATTTATGTGCTCCGCGGGTAGGACTCGAACCTACGACCAACGAGTTAACAGCTCGCCGCTCTACCAGCTGAGCTACCGCGGAATGTATAAGGAAACCCTTATGGGATTATTCTATCAGAAAAAGGGGGTTAAAGGCAAATACTTTTGTTGTTGTGGTATAATACCTTTATGGTTTTCTTTATTTTCTTTAAAAAACATTTTTTCAAAATTGTATCTATTTTGTTTTTTGGAGGCCTAATTTTTTTAGGTTTTTTGTTGTATCAAAAAAACAATAATTTAAATTTAACAAATTTAGATTTAAATAATACGAAAAAAGATCTAACTTCTTTACAAGAAAAATTTGATTATATAAATAAAGTTTTAGAAGAAGAAAAAAGTAAAAATAGTTTATTTGAAAATCAAATCAATCAGATTTTTGGCACCGTTGGTACTTTAGACAAACTTTCTAAAACAGATAAAGAGCTTTTGCAAAAATACTCAAAAGTGTATTTTTTAAATGAGCATTATGTGCCAGATGAGCTATCAAAAATTCCAGAGAAATTTGTTTTTGAAGAAAAAAAAGATAAATATATACATACAAAAGTACTACCTTTTCTTTCAAATATGATTGAGGCAGGGGAGAGGGAGGGTTTAAATTTATATGTCATATCATCTTACAGATCATTTGATGAACAGGCAGGTTTAAAAAGCAATTATTCAGTTTCCTTTGGAAGTGGAGCAAACAAATTTTCTGCCGATCAAGGTTATTCTGAACATCAGCTTGGTACTACTTTTGATTTTACTTCAAAAAAGATTGGTTTGAATTTTACTACTTTTGAAAAGACAGATGAGTATAAATGGCTCATTCAAAATGCTTATAAATTTGGCTTCGTACTCTCTTACCCTAAAGGTAATGAATACTATCAATTTGAACCTTGGCATTGGAGATTTGTAGGCAAAAGTTTGGCAGAGAGGCTTTATGAAGATAAAATATACTTTTATGATTTGGAACAAACAAATATTGATAAGTATTTGATAAGTATATTTGATTAAATTTTTTGGTAGAAATTTATCTTATTTTGAGATATAATATATATGTCTTTGGTTTCGGTATCTTTTATAAATAATTTGTAAATATATGAAAATAAATACAAAGGCCACTAATTTATCAATTTCTCCTGCTGTCTCTGAATATATAGAGAAAAAAATATCTTCCCTAAATAAATTTATTGATGATAAAGATATTTCTGTAAATGTAGAAGTTGCTAAAACCACAAATCATCACAAGTCTGGCGACATATACAGAGCTGAGATAGCTTTCAAAGCAAATGGAGAAGATTTTTATATAGAAGTACAAACAGACGATATATACACCTCAATAGATAAATTAAAAGATGAAGTAGCCCACACTCTTTCTTCAAGAAAGAAAAGAGCTTTGAGGTCTTTGAGAAGGGGTGGGGCTATAATAAAAAATGTTTTAAAAGGATTTCTTGATGTCGGTAAAAGATTTAGAAGAAAGTAGGGTATATAAACTATGGAATAGTATCCGTGGTTCAAAAAGGTATGATTTCGACGAGTTTTGTAATTAAGGCGATAAAGACTTTTGAAAGAAATCTATTTTATGCATTTAATTTTAAACACCGCGGAGGAAGTCTTTAAAATCCATTTCTTTTTTTCCTTCTGGTATTACTTTGAGTATTTCTAATTTAGAATCTTTTAAGGTTGCTGATTTTATTATTACTCTAATTTCTTTGCCATCTTTTTGAAAGAAAAAATATGTATTTGGCCAACCTTCAAATGCTTTTATTTTTAAAATATTTTCTTTTGCATTTTTTGTAAAATCACTAAAATCTATTTTTATTTCACCATCTTCTTTTTCTATTTTTTTACAAAATGTTGCCTCTGAATCATTTTGAGGTATTGGGTCTATGACTCTTTTTTGCCATTCAGGTAATATATGGCAAAAAAGTCTAGCACCTTCAACTGCCAATTTTTCTTCAAGTTCGATTCGCCCTATCTCATAAGGATTCTCATTTTTTATTGCTTTTTGGATGACGATTGGTCCGGCATCCATTTCTTCAGCTATCTTCATAATGGTTACTCCAAAATCTTTTTCTTCATTTAATATTTGAGATTGGATAGGGGAGGCTCCTCTATATTTTGGTAAAAAAGAAGGATGAATGTTTAAGGTTCCTTGATCTGGTATTTCAAAAATTTCTTTTGGTATCATTTTTCCATAAGAAGCAACTAAAAAAATAGGATTTTCATATTTTTTTAGTTTTTCAACAATTCCCAGATTATTTTTTAAAGAATTTGGTTTTATACATTCTACATTGTTTTCTGTTGCCCAAATAGAAACTTGACTAGGGGTGTTTATAAGTTTACGGCCTTTTGGTTTATCCGGTGTAGTGATTATTAATTGAGGGTATAATTTGTGCAATTTTAATTCATTTAATACAAATACAGAAAATTCTGATGAACCAAAAAATATTAAAGGTGTTTCTTTATTAAGCATTTTTATTTTTTGAAGGAGGCATATCTTTTAAATCTGTGGCTTTGTCTGTAAATAAAATTCCTTCCAAATGATCCATCTCATGTTGAAATATTTGAGCCAAAAGTCCGCTTCCCCCCATTGTAAATAATTTTCCATTTTCGTCATAAGCTTTTATCATAGCTTTTTCACTCCTTGCTACTTTTCCATAAAACCATCTGACTGAAAGACACCCTTCTTCCATTTTACTTTTTTTCTTTGAAACTTTTACTATTTCAGGATTTATGAAAATTAAATCTTTTCTTTCTTTTTTATCATTATCGCTTTCTTTGTTTTTTTCAGAATCCATAATTTCAAATATTTTTTTGGATATCACAAATACACGAACGCTTTCTCCTATTTGTGGGGCTGCTATGGCCACCCCGTCATCCTCTGCATTTAGAGCCTTTATCATTCTCCTTATGATTGTTTCTATTTTGCGACTTTTAATATCAGCAATAGAAACAGGTTTTGCTATTTCTCTCAATATTTTATTGTCTTTTTGGACTATATTTTCCATAGCAATAATTTATCACAATACCTTAAATTTTACTATAATATTAGCTCTTTCAAAAATCTTTTTTGCTTTGAATTACAAAACTCTTTCTCATCATACCTTTTTGAACCACTGATACTGGGCTTCTTTCAAAAGTCGTCGTGAGTGTAGTTTTTGATAGACTTGCGCAAGATGACCCTGACGAGCATAGCAAAAAATCAGCAGATTTTTATGCGTGTCTATCAAAAACTACACTAAGAAAGACTTTTGGAAGAAGCCCATTTATTTGCTAAAAAATTATTGCGAAGCTCGCTTTGATCAAACTCCTAGGTACATGAGACTTTTGAAAGAGGTCTATTATAATAGGTTTTCGGGGTCTATTTTGACTTCTAAATGCAACGGGAGTGATTTTAAAGTGTTGAATAATGAGTAAATTTCTGATTCTGTTGGTTTTTTAATACAGGAAATCCATAAATCTTTTTTTAATTTTATTATCACATTTACCGCAGATTGTTCACCTTGCTTTTCATAAGATGAATTAAAAATTGTAATCTTCATCAATTCAGAATTTTTAAATGGTTCAAATATACTTTTCAGTTTTTCGGTTTCTTTGTTTATAAAAGAGTTTGTGCCTCTTGCTGTGATCTTGATAAATATTCCTATGGGCGGATAATCCAAGGTTTCTCTTTCTTCAATTTCTTGTTTATAAAATTCTATCAAATCATCCTTTATTCCGTATTCTATGACGCTATCATCTTTGTTTCGGCTTTGTATGACAAATAAATTTTTGGTGATATTTTTTATATTGAGCATTATGTTAAATATTTTTTCTTTTATATGAAAATCTGGTATAGAAAAAAGAGAATCAAAAGATGCAATAATAGTGGTGTCTATTTTTTTATATAGATATGGTAAAGCCAGCTCGGTAGATATGAGTATGCTTGGTTTGGTCTGATAAAAATTTTCAATAACTTTTTTAATTTGGGCACTAGTAGAAATATTGTTTTTATTTATTTCAAATATTTCTATATCTTGAAATTTGGTTTTTATTTCTTCTGAAATTTTATCTATACCAATACCAAAATCTCTAAGTTTCCAGCTATTGCATTTACGACAAGTTTCAAGGGTGTCGCGCATTTCGCCACACTGATTACATTTAAAAAACTTCTCCTCATTTTTTTTTGATTTGTATAAAATCATAGGGGAATTGCAATTGCTACATTTGACTTGTTCACCACAATCTTTGCATACCACAGAACCAGAAATTCCTTTTCTTGAAGCATAAATAAAAATATTGGATTTTTTATTGATTTTTTCTCTCATTATTTCCACTACCTCTTTTGATAGACAACTAAATTCTTTTTCTTTTTTTACACTTTCTTTTAGATCTATACACTTTGTCTCAAAATCTCTATTTATTCTCCATTTTGTATTTTCGAATGCTAAAATTTCACCTTGTTTATATCTATACAAAGTATCAATCTTAAGAAATGTATCGGCAATAATTAATTGTATTTTTTTGTGTTTAGCAAAAGACTCTATAAAAAATCTCAAATCTATTTGAGGTCTATTTAGTGTCCTCCAACCTTCTTCATTTTCTTTCTCTATTATTATTATGCTTATATCTTTTCTTGGGATAAAAAGCCATCTGCCTGTGCCTATTATTAAAAGTGGATGTTTGCTCGTGCAAACAATTTTCCATTTATCTATAAATTCCTTTTTTGTCATATCTTTATGAAAATGACATACAAATTTTTCTATACCTTTTTCTATTTTATTTTTTAAAGATAAAATATTTTCATTTTGAGGCAGACAAATGTAGATAGATTTATTTTTTGCAAATTCTTGTCGAATCAAAGATTTGTAGTACATCAACCTTTCTTCTTCTTCATTTTGCAAAATAAAAATCCCGTCTTTAACACTTTTTGTTTCAATATTTTCATTTTTTATCAATGATAGTAGGTTTGGTTTTTCAACTAAATTTTTTGGTATTAGATGGGAGAGTATGGCACCCTCAGTAGTCAAAAAATATCTAGCAGTGTCTTTTATTGCTTTTAAAAATTCTATTTCCAAAAAAGGTTTACTCTGAACTTCACCAATCTTTTTTAATACATAATTTGCTGATTTTATTTCTGATTTTAAATTTTCTACTGGTTTGCTATTTAAAACTAAAGCGCTAACATTTTTATTTCTAATGCTAACTTTTATAATAGAACCCTCTTCTATTTGTTTTGGTGAAAAATATGACAAGGTTTCTTTGTCTCCAACTTTGGCAAAAGGTAAGCATTCTATGATAAACATAGTATAAGTAAAAATCAAAAAGCGAAAAGTAGCAAGAATATAAAAATATAAGCTGTTAATTACCTGTATTTATAAAATATTTTCACCATATTTTTTGTATTAAGGTAGGTTGAAACTATATTTTAAAGTAATATTATTTAATTATAAATGAATATTTTTTCTAAAAAACTTGGTATAGATTTGGGCACTGCAAATACTTTAGTTTTTGTACCTGGCAAAGGTATTGTATTAAATGAGCCATCCGTTGTGGCTATTTCTTTAGAAGATAATCGTATTTTGGCAGTTGGAAATGAGGCAAAAACAATGATAGGTAGGACACCAGACGCTATTGTCGCCTATAGACCAATGAAAGACGGGGTGATTGCTGATTATAAAGTGACAGAGGCAATGCTTAAATATTATATTTCTAAAGCTCTCGGTTCATGGTCCTTTTTCAAACCAGAAGTTTTGATATCTGTACCAGCTGGAGTTTCTTCTACTGAAAGAAGAGCTGTGATAGAAGCAGCTATAAAGGCAGGAGCAAGAAAAGCTTTTGTTGTTAAAGAACCAATACTAGCAGCTATTGGCGCAGGGATACCAATATATGAAGCTAAAGGTCATATGATTGCCGATATTGGCGGTGGCACCACAGATGTTGCCGTCATATCTCTTGGTGGTATTGTTTCTTCTGTTTCTGTAAAATGCGCAGGAAATAGAATTGATGAAAGTATAATTGATTATGTTAAGAAAAATTTTAATCTAGCAATAGGGGACAAGATGGCAGAAGATATAAAAATAAACATAGGGTCTGCTCTTCCGTTAGACGAAGAGTTATCCATGATTGTTAAAGGAAGAGATCTGATATCTGGTTTACCTAGATCTGTAGAATTGAAAACAAATGAAATAGTAAAAGCTATATCTAAAGAGCTGAGAGAAGTAATAAAAGCTATAAAAGATGTATTGCAAGAAACACCGCCTGAGCTTGCTTCTGATATAATAGATCAAGGTATCATAATGACGGGCGGGACATCTTCTCTCAGAAATTTAACCGAACTTGTTTTTAGAAGAGTTGGTGTTAAAGCTGTTTTGGCAGACAAACCACTTTATTGTGTTGCAAATGGTACAGGTGTTGCGCTAGAGCATATAGATAGATATAAAAGGATGGTAATTTCAAAAAGATGATAAAAAATTTAAAACATTCAAATATTGTTATAGGGAATGAAAATATTTTGGAATATATGGACAATTTGCTTTTAAGCAATTTGGATTTTGATATAAAATCAAATCCGGATTTTTTATTTTTAGATTTAGAAAATTTCAGGATAGACGATGTCAGAGATTTTGAAGATTGGATTTTTTTGCGACCGATTAAATCTTATATAAAGGTTTGTTTAGTAAAGACAAAACAAATTGGTCATGAAGCTCAAAATGCTCTTTTAAAAGTTTTAGAAGAACCGCCTATTGGTACTTATATCTTCATATCTTTACCAAATTTAGGAGGCATTATACCCACTATTTTATCAAGGGTTTCTGTTTTGCATAATGAGCCAGAAGTAAGTGTAGAAAAAGAAACTTTAAAATTTTTTAGATCCAATTTAAAAGAAAAGTTTGCAATGATTCGAAGTCTAAATAAAAAAACAGACAAAGAAATCATAAAAAATCTGTTAAATAATTTGGAAAAATATGAGGTTGAAGATTTAAATCAAAAGAAAAATATTTTGACAGGTAAAATTTTGTTATCTGCCAGAGGTTCCTCCCCAAAAATGATATTAGAATGGCTTTCTGTTATGATGTGATATAATAGGGCATGTTCTCTTAAAATTTATTGAGAAAGAATTT
The DNA here is from genome assembly GCA_964519145.1 of uncultured Candidatus Saccharibacteria bacterium. GTDB lineage: Bacteria > Patescibacteriota > Minisyncoccia > Phycocordibacterales > WO2-35-19 > CAZFHL01. Next base: position 19,741 of record CAZFHL010000004.1, on the reverse strand, counting down.
TAAAAGAGTTTCAATTATTTATGTTTAATTTTAATGAATTCAAAACAAATATCGGAAGTGTTTATGATTGGCTTGTAAAAGAGCTTTCTATTATCAGAACAGGAAGAGCCACTCCTGTTATATTGGATTCGGTGCAAGTCGATGCTTATGGGGGTATGATGGGCTTGAGAGAGCTTGCAAATATTGTGATTGAAGATAGCAGGAGTATAAAAATAGAACCTTGGGACATGAGTTTGATAAAAAACATTGAAAAATCTATTACTAATTCAAATTTAGGTCTCTCTGTCTCTCCTTATGACAGAGGTGTTCGCATTATATTCCCAGAACTTACAACAGAGAGAAGAGAGCAATTTGTTAAATTAGCAAAATCTAAACTTGAAGAATCCAGAGTTTCTTTAAGATTATTTAGAGATAAAATTTTGAAAGAAATAGAAGAAAAGGAAAAACAGGGTGGTATGGGAGAGGATCAAAAATTTAGATTAAAAGATGAAGTCCAAAAAATGATTGACGATATTGGTGCTAAATTAGAAGATATTACAAACAAAAAGGAAACTGAAATAAAAACACAGTAAATGACCATTTTAATTTTTATAATAATATTAGGAATACTTGTTTTGGTACATGAAATGGGTCATTTTTTAGTTGCCAAAAAAGCAGGCGTGAGGGTAGATGAATTTGGTTTTGGTTATCCGCCTAGAGCTTTAATTTTGGGCAAATGGAGAGAAACTATTTTTAGTTTAAACTGGATTCCATTTGGAGGATTTGTAAAAATACTTGGAGAAAATTATGAACCAGATCAAAATATAAATAATGAAAATAATTTAACAAAGACAAATTTAAGATTTACAGAAATATCTAAAAAATGGCAAGCTGGAATTTTGATTGCAGGAGTTTCTTTTAATATTTTGTTTGCTTGCATTCTTTTTTCTATTGCTTTTATGTTCGGTATTCCTGCGCCAGTTGATGGAGAGTTTAAAGATCAAGTAAAAAATCCTATCCTAACAGTAGTTGGTTTGTTAGAAAATTACCCAGCTGAAAAATCTGGCATAAAACATGGCGATAAAATAAATAAAATATCTTTTTCTGGAAATGAACTCGTGAATCCAAATATAAACAATTTTTCTGGGTTTATTGCAGGATCGAACAGTGATTTAAATATAGAAATTTTGAGAGGTAAAGATATTTTAAATTTCAAAATAAAACAAACAGATATTTTATCTGAAGGTAAAAAAGTAATAGGGGTAAATGTAGATATGGTGGGTGAGGTGAAATTGTCTTTTGTTAAATCTATAATAGAAGGTTTTAAAACATCTTTTAAATTTACCTATTTAACAATAATCGGGCTTTTTGATCTTTTGAGAAATTTGATTTTTGGTGAGGCGGATATGTCAAATATATCTGGTCCTGTTGGTATCGTGGGTTTGGTAGGAGAGGCGAGTGATTTGGGTTTTGTTTATCTTATCACTTTTACAGCCCTCATTTCTATAAATCTTGCGGTCATAAATTTGGTACCTTTTCCTGCTTTAGACGGAGGCAGATTGTTATTTGTGGGAATTGAGGCAATTTTGAGAAAACCTATAAATCCTAAATTTATCCAAATCATAAATTCTGCAGGGTTTGTGATACTTTTAATTTTGATGCTCATTGTTACTTATAAAGATATTGTTAAATTAATTTAATTTTCTGTTTGTTTAATTTGTGAAAATTTGATAGCATATTTTTATGAGACAATCTAATATTTTTACTAAAACAAGAAAGGAGGCTCCGTCTGACGAGGTATCTAAAAATGCCAAATTACTTATTCGTTCTGGATATATAAATAAAGAGATGGCAGGAGTATACTCGTATTTACCACTTGGTTTAAGAGTTTTAAATAATATAAAAAAAATAGTTTCTAAAGAGATGGAGGATTTGGGGTCTTCTGAATTATTGATGTCTACAATACAAGATAAAAATGTTTGGCAAAAAACAGATAGGTGGGATGATACAAATGTAGATGTTTGGTTTAAATCTAAATTAAAAAATGACACAGAGATTGGTTTTGGCTGGTCTCATGAAGAACCTATAACAAATATGATGAATTATCATATTGCTAGCTACAAAGATTTGCCCATAACAGTGCATCAGTTTCAAAATAAATTGAGAAATGAGGTGAGGGCAAAAAGCGGGATTATGCGTTGCAGAGAATTTATCATGAAAGATATGTACCACTTTTCTTTGTCAGAAGAAGAAAACAATGATTTTTATAATAGAGCAATTATATCTTATCAAAATATTTTTAAACAAGTTGGCTTGGAGGATAGGACTTTTGTAACTAGCGCTTCTGGGGGTGTTTTTACAGAAAAGTTTAGTCATGAATTTCAAACTATTTGTGAAGCAGGGGAAGATGATGTTTTTGTAAATATAAAAGAAAAAGTTGCTATAAATGAAGAGGTTTTTAATGAAGATACTTTGGGAAAAATGGGTATGTCTTCAGATGATTTTGAAAAAAAGAAAACAGCAGAAGTGGGTAATATATTTAATTTTGGTAGCAAAAAAAGCGAACAAATGGGACTTTATATAACAGATGTAGATGGAAATAAGAAACCGGTATTTTTAAGTTCATTTGGTATCGGTATCACAAGACTTCTGGGTGTCTTGGTTGAAAGTTTTTCTGATGAATCAAATTTAGTAGTGCCAGAGTCAGTGGCTCCTTTCAAATATCATTTGATATTGGTAAATTCTCAAAATCATATAGTAAATGATACAGCAGAAAAAATATACAGATATTTGGGTGTCGAAAATGTTTTGTATGATGATAGAGATGTAAGACTTGGAGAAAAATTGGCAGAGAGTGATCTTATAGGTATTCCAAATAGGATAATTGTCGGAGAAAAAAATATTTTAAATAATAAAGTTGAATTTATAGACAGAGTCTCAGGAGAAACAAGACTAGAAGATATACATGATATTTTGAAAATGAAAATTTAAGAGGCGTCTAAAAATACTCTAAAAAATTTTTTTAAACAAATATAATAATTGTGATATAATAGATAATATGATTTTTAAAATAAAAAACTTTTTAATGTCTTTAAATAAATTCTACAAAATAGGATTAGTTTTTTTGATATTAATTTTAGCCTTTTTCTTTTTTAAAGGAGATGAAAAAAAGCAAACCGTGAGTGTCGTAAGGGGAGATATTTCTGAAGAGGTGAGAGCGACAGGAAATGTAGAAGCAAATCAAAGTGCTGATTTGGGATTTGATAAATCTGGCAGAGTTGGTTTTGTTTATGTTAAGGTTGGAGATATTGTAAAGAAAGGAGATTTGCTGTCAAATATAGAATCAGGAGATCAAACAGCAGAACTTTCTAAAGCAAGAGCTGTTTTGAGATCTGAGCAAATAAAATTCCAAGAAATTAAAAACACTACACCTGTTTCTTATAGCGGTGCTTATAGAAATCTTGAAGCTAGTATAAGAGAGGCTTTTTCATCGGCAGATGATGCGGTAAGAAATAAATCGGATCAGTTTTTTAAAAACAATTCAAACAATCCATATTTTGAAGTTAGTTTCAGTGATGGAAATTTTGTCCATTATTTTAAAATACCAAACGATACAGTTTTGGAGTTAAATAGCGAAAGAAAAAAGATAGAAAGTCTACTTTTGAAATGGCAGACTTCTATAAATTTAATAAATGAAAATAATGTATTAGATGAGGCTGTTTTGACTACAAAATATTTATCAGAGATAAGTAGTTTTATGGATAAAATGGCTTATGCCATAAACTCTTTTGCACCAGCAGAATTTGAATATGAGACAACTGTAAATAAATATAAATCAGATGTGTATTCGGCTAGATCTAGTATTTCAACCGCTATTTCTGATGTAATCACAGCTAAAGATAAATTAAATAATATTAAAAATTATGGTGATTTAGAACATCAAGATATTTTGATTCAAGAAACGAAAGTAAAAGAGGCAGAAGCAAATGTTGATTCAATTTTAGCCTCTCTTTCGAAATATTCAATAAGAGCGCCTTTTGATGGAGTGATCACGAGTCAAAATGCAAAAGTAGGACAAGCGGTTTCTCTTGGTGAAAAATTGATATCAATCATAAGTCAAAATGACTTTTATGTTGAGTCGAATATATCAGAAATAAATATCGGCAAATTAAATCTAAATGATAAAGTAATTGTAAATTTCGATGCATATCCAGAAGAAATTTTTGAAGGTTTTGTTTCTAGTATAGAGCCGGCAGAAATAGTGATAGATGGTGTTGTAAATTATAAAATAAAAGTTTCTTTTGCTTCAAAAAATTTGGGAGACAAAATAAAATCTGGTTTGACTGCTAATTTAAAAATTAAAACAGCTGAGGTTTCAAATGTATTAAAATTGCCAGTTTATGTGATTAAAAAAGAAAAAGTAGATAATCAAGAAAAAAGCTTTGTTTTCAAAATAGACAAAGAAAATAACAAAGAAAAGGTGGTTATAGAAACAGGACTTTTGGGGAATGATAGTATGATAGAAATAAAATCAAATTTAGAAGAGGGTAATGTGGTGGAATATTAAAATTGAAGATAAAGGATAGTCTTATATCTGGTTTTTTGCATGAAAAATTAATTTAAATCAGAAACCCCCGAGCGCTGTGCGCTCGGGGGTCGGGACAGGTGTTAGGGTTTGATAGTGAGATAGGGCATTATACCAGGTAGCATTACCCAACTTCTACGAGGGAATGTATACTCAATCCTCCCTATACCTATACCTAGAAGGAGTAGTTCCTGCATTGTTGTTTGGAGACCAGTCCAAATTCCTCCATCTTTGTGCATGCAGAAATTTAAGAATGATTGACCTTCAGAGTGAAAATCCTGATGGATTTCGTCCAGCATCTCTGAAATCTCAATCATATTATTCCAAAGCCTTTCAGGATGGAATCCCACATTAAAGGTGATTCCTTCTGCTTTCACGTGATTAGTGAAATCTTCACCATCCTTGAATAAGCAGTCCTGGAAGACTTTGAACACTCTATCGGCTGTCAGTTTTTTATCCATATTTTTTCTCCTCTTTGTTTTTTTAGGACAGATTTTATGTCCTAGTTCCACAGTATATTATATACTATTTGGATATATATGTCAAGTATTTGCATCCGTCCACCACATTTGAGACTTTTCTTCTAATTGATTACAAATACTGCTTTGAATAAAAAATGATAAAGCCTTATTTATACACAATATTTATTTGATTAAATTTTAAAAAATAAATACAATATGTTTATGTTTTGGAAACAGCACAATATAGAAAAAAGAGATTTACTTACACCGGCTAGTATTTTGCTAGGTTCAATACTTATATCTATAAGTATTTGTTTTAGTTTAGGACAATTACCATTTGTAGACTCTAGAGGTACAAATGAAAAAGTAGGGGATACACCATCTCAAATTGTCAAAGTCAAATCAAGAGATGATGCTCCAAAAATAGGTAAAGGTAAAGTGGAGATAATAGAATTTTCTGATTTTGAATGTCCGTATTGCCAACAATTTTTTAATACCACATACAAAGAAATAAAATCTAAATATATAGATACAGGCAAAGTAACATTTATTTTCAGACATTTTCCTCTACCAATTCACCAAAATGCAACGAAAGCATCTGAAGGCGCAGAATGTGCTGGCAGGCAGGGCAAGTTTTTTGAATTCCATGATTTAATTTTCCAAAATTTAGGGAAGGGTGGCACAGGAATACAAATATCTGATTTAAAAAAATATGCTCAAAATATTGGCCTAGATATAAATAAATTTAACAGCTGTTTAGATAATGGAGAGACTCTAAGTGTAGTGAGTGAGGATGTAGCTAATGGAAAAAGCGCAGGCGTCACAGGTACACCGACTTTCTTCATAAATGGTCAAAAATTGGTAGGAGCTCAACCAATAGCAGAGTTTGAAAAGATGATTGAACAAGCTTTAAAATAAAAAAGCTTTAAAATAAAAATGGAAAATATAAAAAAAATAATATTACCAATAATAGCCATTGTTTTGATTGGTTTAATATGGTTTTTTGTATTTAAAAAAGGAGGAAATAAAGAAGAAGAAATTGTTGCGGTAAATACACCATACACACTTGAACAAAAATTTGATTTAGATAAATTGCCAACTGGTTTACCTCAAGATATACCGGTTGAAATGAGCGAACCTCCAATCAAAAATGGTCTGTTTTATTTTAAAAGAACTGAAGAAATACATTCTACTAGGATTTATTATTCCAAAAAAACTTTAGAAGAAAATCTTTCTATATTTGAAAAATATTTAAAAAATAATAAATGGAATATTTTGTCTAAAATAGACAATCCTACTTCAAAATATTTGCTTGCTCAGAAAAATAAAGACGAAGGCGTTTTGATTATAAATATTAATAAAGATTCTATATCTGGAAAAGTGGTTGTTGAAGTAAGTAAAATAGATAAAAATATTATTGATACTTCAAATTAAAATAAACACTTGTTTAGTTTAAGAATCATTCTGTTTTAATATATTTTAATTAAAGTTAAGTAAATATATTGCATTTATTGATATAATATGTGGACAATTTATTTGTATAAATTTTAATTTGTGTATAAAATTATAAACAGACGGTTAAGCCGTATTTGGTATAAAGTTTCTAACTAGAGACTTTAAGAAAAGAGAAATAAAAATGCTTACAATAGTTGATTCTGATTCGAACCTGAAAATAAATCAGGTTCAACCAGTTTCCCAAGAACAGAGGCCTGTCATTGTCAAAATTGGCAAAGTTGGACTGCGTTTTGGACCCGTTGTTACCGGGCATGTTGCCTTGGGCAAGGACGGTTGCGGCTACTAGACATTAGAAGGGTTCCTCAAAAGGAACCCTTCGTTGTAAAAGGAGAATTAATGTATACAACAAGTGTTTTTTTAATCAAAGCCAAAACAGAAGAATTTGTGATTCTAAAAAATACTAAAACTGGGGCAGTTGCAAAACTATCCAATTTTCAGTATCAAAACTTAGAACATTGGCTTCAACACCAAGACGAATTGAAACCAGAATTTGTCGAAGATTTATTAAATACTAATGAAATTTTAGTGCAAAGTGGGGTCAATGAATTCGCCAATTGGAAAAATGCGTTGTTAGAAGCACGGAATAATAGTGCTCGGATATTTTCTTTACACGTTGAACCAACAATACAATGTCAGTTTGAATGTGGATATTGTTTTGAAAATGGTGTTGACCGTGGGAGTGGTATGACTGAAGCCGTATTTCAAAAATCAGTTACATGGTTGGACAAGTATTGTAGTAACCATCCAGAGGTTGAAGTGTTACGTCTTATTTTTTTTGGAGGTGAGCCACTGTTACGGAAAGATATTGTTAGAAAATCGGTTGAGAGTTTTTCTAGATTGGCACATAGGCGTCGGCTCGAGTATATGACCGAAATAATTACTAACGGCGAGTTGCTCACGGAAGATATTGCAAAGCTTTTATCCAAATACAATTGGAAGAGAGTTCAGATCACATTAGATGGTCCAAAAGAAATTCATGATGGACGTCGGCATGGAAAAAATAATCGTCCAACATTTGATCATATTTGGGCAAATGTGGTTATGCTTGCTCAATCTGATTATATTCAAGCGGTGGACATAAGGTTATCTCTTGATCATTCAAACTCAAAATACATACCACAACTTATTCAGTTTATGGCAGAAGAGGGGATACAGGATAGGATACGTCTCAGTATCGGGTTCATAGAATCCTCATTTTTTGTGAATATTAAGGGTACTGAGGAAACATGGCAAGCAGAACAAGCATTAAAGGTGTGGAAATGTGCTCGAGACTATGGTTTTAAAATTCCAGATGAATACGCTTCTGGTCCACTATGTGTAGCCCAAGCTAAGCATTCTGCTGTGTTACAACCTGACGGTAATTTGCAAAAGTGTTTTTGTACCAGTGGTCAAAACAAGCACGCATTTGGCAATGTGTTTACAGAAATTTCTGGATACACTCGTGATAATAAGTACGAAAATTTCAAACGACTTGATGATTGTATCAATGAAAAGTGTCCTTACTTGCCAATTTGCGGTGGGGGATGCACATATCATGCGGCAGTTGAAAATGGCGGAACAGAAAAAAGTTTTTCTGAACGTCATTGTAAGAAAGATTTGCTCCATGATTTGAACGAGGGTCTTTTGAAACTTTCATATTTATAACAAATATAAAAGGGGCGATAAAATTGCCCCTTTATTGTATAATAAACTTAATTTATGATTTACGAACAACATATACCATTTTATATATCGAAATTCAAAGAATGTTCATGGAAAATATATGAATCAGAACATTATATTTTTAATGTGAAAGAAAATTCTTTGGCAGAAAAGGAGATAGAGAGTATCAAAACAAGACAAGAATCAGCATATACAAAGATTACTCAATTATTAAAACTACAAAAATCAAAACATAAAATTATTTATTATTTTTATTCATCTCAAGAGGAAAAAGCAAAACTTATGGGTGACGGATGGTACGGTCAATCTATATATGATGAATTTACCATACATGCTATATATAATGAAAAAGACAAAGTAGTTGGTGAGCATGAGGATACACACTTGCTTTCTTTACAACTAGGTTTACCTATTAGCTTATTTCAAGAAGGGCTTGCGGAATTTATGGTTGGTAAAAGTATGTTTTTAAATGAACATAATGAAGTGATAAGGAAAGCATTAAAAAGTGGTTTATTAATAGACATGCAAAGCCTGATGTCTCAAGAGGGTTGGATGAATACACCAGATGAAGAAGCAGAATTTTATTATTCTATCGCTGGGTCATTTGTTGAATATTTGATAAATACTTTTGGAATAGAACCTTTTAAAGAATTATACAAAGCAATGGATAGAAAAAATGATAAAGAAAAAAACTTAGAAATATTTAAAAAAACTTTGGGTATTAGATTTGATGATCTGATATCTAAATGGCTTAAGAATATTATATTTTGAAATTTTTTATTTTTATATTTATTTGTATGAAAAAACTAACACCAATAAATATGAGTAGATGAGAAAAGATTATACAAAATATAAAATAATTAAAGGGCTTGAGGAAGCTCAAGCCCTTTATATTACTTTCTATCTTCTTGTTGAGGTTTCGGATGAATAGTGGTGATGAAGCCATCACTTTCTTCTCCGTCTTCTCGTACAATTTGCATTCTAGCTTCGCCATTCCCTAAAACGCAGGGAACTTGCAGGAATATTTCACCAGGTGTCGCTCTGAATATTTTGGCTGGGTTGCTCCATTCAAAAATAACAGAAACTCCGCCTAATTTTTCACTTCCGTCCGAATTCTCTTCATTGTAAATCGCTAGATTTTGACCTCTGATCCAAGCATTGCCACATGCTCTGATGGGGATAAATTCATCCTCATCGTTTTTTTGCTCGGTACCAAAAAGGTTTATTACTGGAGGTTTTACTTTGACTAAAAATTCTTCAAAAAGCATTTTTCCGTTTAAAGCTACTGCTCTTATACTAAACTGAGTATTCCGTTCAACCAAGACTTTGTAGCTACCAGAAGTGGTGGGTGGGCACTTGCCGTCTTTTCCTGTCAGGCAAATACTTACAGCAGTTTTAGCAGAAGGAATGGTCTCAAAATTATTGATGGTTAAAGGTACATTACTCGTCCATTCAACCAAAACTTCTTGACCATTGTCTACCAAATAGCTTGAACTCTTGAAATTGAATTCAATCAAAGTAGTAGGCAACTTTATTTTTGCTTTATTCACCGAAGTAAATCTCCCCGGTGCAATGTTTAGAGTGACTATAGTCAAACCAAACTCCTGATCTCCCTCCACGGTTACAGGTGGGATAAAAGAAATATTGGTCAGACCGTCTTTGTCAACCTTTACATCAAAAGATTCCGGATAATCAGGAAATATTCTAACTCCATTTGCGTAGAGCTCAAAATTTCTGATAATTGGGCTTAGGTTTGGAGCAAGAGCCCTCAAAGAAACTCTTCGAGTGCTTTGTTCATAACCAATTTCTTTGATGACAATAGGTCTTACATTAAATACACCATTGTTAGTATCAACAATCATATTGTAAGGAGTTGATGCGATGAGATTGTCTCTAGTATTGTTAAAATGATTCACTACTTTGCCGCCAATCAAATCTCCTTGTTTGAGGAAATTGATCGGTTCTTTAGTGAGTGGATCAATCAATCCTATACCATAAGCTTCATACCAACTATTTGGAATTAATCCTAAATAATATGATAAAGACTGAAGTCCGTTTGCATAAAATGCTCCAATACTAGAAGCTCCAAGAGGAGGAGCACCAGCATAGAGAATTCTTTTTGGACTTTGATCAATCTCAAAAACTTCTTTAGTCAAAAGCACCGAACTTGATCTATCTGTCTTGGTAAATATTGATTTACCCGAGTAAAAATCAATACCCGAAGAGAGATAAGATACACCATCAGAAGAAGAAGCTATAAGCTCCTCTCCTCCATTAACTCTGTATAGTTTAGGTATACGAGGAGACATTCCGTCTGAATTATATGCTCCTACAAAAATTGTGCCATCTACATCAAACTGGAGTCCTGAAGATGTTACTCTCTCTCTAAGTGTATTTTGTTTTAGAATTGTCAATTGTTTGGTTTCTGAACTATACTTATATAAACCACCTCTTGAAAAAACGAAACCAACTTGTGGTTGATTTGCATCCATGATAAAAAATACATCACCATTATTTGAGACAATGGCAGTTCTTTCTACAAATGTAACATCAACAAATCCGGCAGGTACTAATATATTGTCACCTTTTTTGACTATTGGTTTAAGTTTTTCTCCAACTTTACCAACATATAGTGCCCCACAAGTAACATCGTTGTTACAAGTAGGGACAATAGCAATCCAATTTCCATCAGGACTTATTCCAGATGCAACACCTATCACATTTTTTCTACCTGAAAATTCAAAGAAAAGACTTTGTGGGTTGTATTGTTCTCTGTCAAATTTCCAAACCAAAGTTCCATCAATGGTCTTGCGAACAAATAAATTACCTTCCAAATCAATTGATAAATAGGCTTCTTTTGACCAACTCATCAATGAATGATGTTTTGGTGTTTCTGTGGCAAAAGCATGTTCACCGGCACCAAATTGAGGGAGTACTTGAGCTGAGAGGAGCCTTCCTCCCAGAGTCAAGACTAAAAACATAGTGATCTTACTCATCGTAAGCTCCTTTCATTTCAAGGTTCAGTCTCTTTTAGAGACCTTCTAGCTAAAGTGAAGCAAAAAAATATGAAATTGTCAAGATGGGATGTTTAAAACTTTTGTTTTAAAAACAATATTTATCCACACTTATTTTTATTCAATATATGTTTTTTAAAGTAAAATAGTGTTATGTCTAAATCTAATTTAACTATTTTAATTTTTATAATATCTTTTTTTGGTTTTATAGATATTAGTTATGCCCAAACTGATTATTGTGGTATTAAATCGATATGTAATTCTTGTAATTTCACAGAGCAAATAGGTTCTTGTGGGTTTGTTACAGGTTTGATTAATAGCCCCACTTTAAGAGTCTGTAAACCACATCAGAGTTGCTATCAACAATATTGCGCCCCTACTTATGCAGATGATTCTGTTTGTGGTCCAAATAGTGCTTGTGGAGGAGAAACTAAGTGTGAGTATTCAGGAAGTTGTGCAGAGTCTTGCGGATGTGTAACAAACGATGATTGCGGGGTAAGACTAAATAACGGTAGTTATTGTAATGTCTGCGTTTCTGGAACTTGTCAATCTGCAAACAATCCTGAACCTGCCTGTTCAATTGGTGGTTCAGGAAGTGTTGGTGTTGTTGGGGGTAGTCAGTGTCCCTTAGATCAAGTCAACGATGTGCTTGGTGGAGTGATTGGTTCTACAAATTTAACTGTGGTACAAGGTCAGTCTGTTCCATTTTATTTTAACTTACAAAGTCAAGATGGTATTCAGTTTGTTGATATAGAATATAATGGTGTATCATCTGCTACTTATTCTGGAAACACATCAACTTCTTTTGGTCAAAGTGATGGAAGTGTTTTAATGGCTAGTCAAATAAATACTACAATAAATACAGACCCTGGAACCTATGCTTTTACTGTAAAAGTCACAAATCAAAATAATTCTTTTTGTGGATTAACCTTAATATATCAAGTAACAGTCACCGCAATGACTCCTACTTGTTCAAATTCTGCACCAGCAGTTCCTGTTGTTTATGGAGATGGGACAATAGATTTATATGCATACGGAGTAAACGCTGGTTATGTAAATTTTCCTGTTTGGTCGGTTGAAGGCGGTACCGATGATCAAAGATGGTATCCTGGTACAAATATAGGAAATGGTACATGGAAGACCACTGTAAATTTATCAAATCATAGACAAAATAATCCTGATTATGGAAATTATTTTGCTCCTGTATTTATGTATAGTGGACCTGGAGACAGTGGGACTGTGGCTATTTGTGATAGTGCTGATTTTACAAGAGAAAGAACACCAACACCTCCTCCTAATCCCACAAATTTGTCTGCTACACCTAGTACTTGCGGTACAGGACAAATAAATTTATCTTGGAACGCTTCTTCTGGTGCTACGAGTTATACAGTAAAGAGGGGAGCATCTACAATTTATAATGGTTCAAATCTATTTGTCTCTGAATACAATTTAACTCCATCACAAAATTATTCATATACCATTACTGCATCAAACTCTGATGGGACATCAGATACAGCTACAGTCTCTACCACTGCTCCTTCGAATTGTACAGCACCTGACCTCGCTACCGACAACCTATCTACCTCAGGCACATTGACAACAGGTCAAACAATTTCTTTTTCTGGAAGAGTAATAAATCAAGGAAACAATTCTTCAGTATCCTCTCAAACAAGATTAAGAATTGATTTAAACAATGATGGCACTTATGATACTACACTAACAAATCAAACAACAGGAGCGCTTTCTCCAAATGGATCAGAAACAGAAAATTGGAATTGGACAGGAGTAGCAGGTACTCACAAATTTGAAGTCTGTGCAGATAATACAAACACTGTATCTGAAAGTGATGAAGGAGATAACTGTGCTGTTAGTGCGAGTTTTACGGTTGCACCTACACCGATAACTGTTTCTATCACAGCAAACCCTACTTCTATGCAAAGACCAGCAAATCAAACTAGATTATCTTGGACAACAACTGGGACGCCTACATCTTGTGTAGCTTCACAAAATTGGTCTGGTAGTAAAAACGTAAATGGTTTTTATGAAGATATAACTAGTTTAAATACTGGTTCATATATATTTATGATTACTTGTTCAAAATCTGGTACAGCAAACGCTGTTGATAGTGTTTCTGTTGTAGTCAGTCCTGCAAATCAATATGGTTTGACTGTAAATAAAGATGGTACAGGAAATGGGACTATTACAGGTACAGGTATTAATTGTGGTACAGATTGCTCAGAATCATTTTCAAGTGGGACTTCTGTAACATTAAGTCAAACACCAAGTTCTGGTTCTACTTTTACTGGTTGGGGAGGCTCATGTTCTGGTACAGGTTCTTGTACTGTTATAATGAGTCAAGCAAGGACAGTCTCTGCTAGCTATTCTCTAAATTCAAATCCGCCATCTACTCCTACTGGTTTTTGGGCAGGACCTAGTACTTGCGGTACAGGACAAATAAATTTATCTTGGAACGCTTCTTCTGGTGCTACGAGTTATACAGTAAAGAGGGGAGCATCTACAATTTATAATGGTTCAAATCTATTTGTCTCTGAATACAATTTAACTCCATCACAAAATTATTCATATACCATTACTGCATCAAACTCTGATGGGACATCAGATACAGCTACAGTCTCTACCACTGCTCCTTCGAATTGTACAGCACCTGACCTCGCTACCGACAACCTATCTACCTCAGGCACATTGACAACAGGTCAAACAATTTCTTTTTCTGGAAGAGTAATAAATCAAGGAAACAATTCTTCAGTATCCTCTCAAACAAGATTAAGAATTGATTTAAACAATGATGGCACTTATGATACTACACTAACAAATCAAACAACAGGAGCGCTTTCTCCAAATGGATCAGAAACAGAAAATTGGAATTGGACAGGAGTAGCAGGTACTCACAAATTTGAAGTCTGTGCAGATAATACAAACACTGTATCTGAAAGTGATGAAGGAGATAACTGTGCTGTTAGTGCGAGTTTTACGGTTTCTAATGCTAGTATACCAAATGCTACAGTTAGTTTGACGGCAGATAATACAAGTCTACCAAATCCAAATACCGGAACTTTTTTAAGATGGAATTACACTAACGCTACAAGTTGTATTATAGATCCTTCTATAATCACATTTTCTACTTACCCAAGTAGTAGTTATTATGTATCAACTGGAGCTTTATCAAATACCAGAACGTATACACTTTCTTGTAACCCTGGCTCAGTTTCTTCCTCTGTCACAATAAATGTTTCTTCTCCTTCTACAAATAGACTTGATGTTATAAGATCAGGTAATGGCACGGTTGTAGATAATACAGGAGGTATAAATTGTGGAAGTGATTGTACAGAAAATTATTCTGGTAGCCCGACAATAACACTCACAGCAACACCAACTACAGGCAGAGTATTTACCGGTTGGGGAGGGGATTGTAGTGGAAGAGGTGTTTGTACTGTAGTAGTTAGCTCTCAAAAATCTGTAAATGCATATTTTGCTATAGACCCAAATTTTAAAGAATTTTAGTCAAAAACAGTAAAGTCATATTTTGTATAATAAGGCTTTAAATAAAGATATTTTGTAAAAAACAACATTATACAACTTGACTTTATTTGTCAATAGTGCTATACTTTTAGGGAAGTCCAGTATCGTTAGTATGCTGGATTTTTTGATTAGAGACACTATTTGGCTTAGACAAAAAATCAATAATATTGAGGTTCGTGTCTGAGGATATTACTAAATTTTGTCTCTACCTTGAATCATTTTTATGTTTAAAATGTTTACCTACTTTTATTAGTAGGAAAATGATAAACAAGGATTAAAATTAAAAAATTGGCTTATTTTACAAACTACTGCTTTAGGATTTATGATGCTCGCTTCAAACATAACAGGTTTAGGGGCAACAGGAAATCCAGTTATGATTCCTGAAACTATTGAGGTAAAAGAAAACATACCAAATCAGGGTACATTAAAAAAGAATGATATAAAAAAAGTGATTACAGTCGAGGAGTATGTTAAAGGTTATTTCTCTGATATACCTATAATGATTGAAGTCGCTAAGTGTGAATCTAGATTTAGACAGCACGATAAAAACGGAAACGTTTTAAGTGGAGTAGAAAATAATAGTGATAAAGGTGTGATGCAAATCAATGAGTATTATCATGATTTTGAATCCAATAAATTAGGTTTCGATATCATGACTATTGAAGGAAACACAGCTTATGCTAGGTATCTTTTTGAAAAAGAAGGTGTGAGACCTTGGAAATCTTCTTCTAGATGTTGGAGCAAATCAGATGCATATGCTAAATATATAAACTCTGAATTGGCTATCAATAGATAATATTTTTGGATTTTAGATTAAACTAAAATTTGAAACATTAAACAAAAAATCCACAATGTGTGGATTTTTTGTTTAATGTTTTTATATATGAAAATTATTTAATTTATGAAATATGGCAAATGTGTGTGCATATTATCTCTTTAATTTGACATATTTATAATATCCATTATCCTAAAATAAGATAGTCTGTTGAATAAGGAGAGAGTAATGAAAGAATTATACAATTTAATTTCTAAGTTAGGATTGGGTCATGGCAAAGCATTAGAAATCCTTTCAGAAAGTGAACGAAGGTCTCATTTTAAAAGAATATTGAAATTTGACGTATCTAGGGGTGAATTTGCAAGTGCTTATAGAGACGCTCAAGAAATAGGTCGGTCACTATCAAATACTGAGCTTGAGAGTATTTTAGCGGTTCAAATAGATAAAGGGTTATTTGATGATTGCACAGTTACAGCAGGTGTTATTGGTCGTCCACTTTCGCCCGAAGAGCTAGAGAAGATATTGGAAGCACAAATTAAGATTTTTGGTTATCATGACCAAGCTGTTAGTATAGCTAAAGAAATTGGCCGCAATCTCTTTGTCTCTGAATTAGAAGATATGTTGAAGACTCAAATTTACAATGGTTATCTCGAGGATTCTGTTAAGACGGCTATTTTGTTACCAGAACCAATGCGTACAGATAAATTAAAAGGAATCTTTGATATAGCAATGAATTCTGTTTTTATGAAATCTGCTGTAATTATTGCCTCTAAACTTCCAGAACCATATAGGACAGATGGATTAAGGAAAGCTGTTAAATCAGAAGCAAGTAATTCTTTGAGTACTGAATCTTATGAATTAATAGATTCTTTCCCAGAACCTGAGCGGACTTCTTTGTTTAAAGAGATTCTAGAAGTTCATATAGGAGAAGGATTGCTTCGTGGATCTATTGAGACTGCCAGATTTATTGGTCGAGGGCTTTTAAATAGAGAATTGAATAGAATTTTTTCTATTCAATTAAAATCTTTTTCATTTGATTCAGCTCTCAGTACAGCCAATATGATGTCTGAGTCTAGTAAAATAAGAGCATTTAACAGATTACTTAGAATACATATAAAAGCTGGTTCTTTCCATGAAGCTTCTAAAGTAGTTACATTTTTAAATAGAAACCTTACAATAGATGAGCTTGAGAGAATCCTAAAGGCTCAATTAAGTTTAAGTTATATTAAACTCGATGATTATATAGAAACAGCACATAGTCTTGGTCGTAAACTTTCACAAAGAGAGCTCTACAAGATTCTTAAAATGAAAATGGATAGAAATCATACGCTGGAGGCACATAATATCGCCAATTATATTTTAGAAATTTTATAATGTCTTAAACACCTGTTTATATTTATAAACGGGTGTTTTTTTTAATTATTTTTTTAGATCATAAATATATGAATACTAAAATTAATTTATTTTTTTTAAATATTTTTTTAATAAAAATTTTAATTTGAAAATAGGGGAGTCAGATAAGTTTTGGAATATATAATCTACTAGATAGGCTAGGTGAAGTTAAGATTTTTATTTTAAATCATATTATTTAATATTGTCTAAATATCAAAAAATTAAAACTAAATAAAGATTGAAATTAAATACGAAGACAAAGTCCTCACGGTACTTATACAATAGGGGCAGTAGAGTATAATGTCGCACAATATATCTTTAGAGCATATAATATAGAGGAGGATTAAGGTCTAAATTATATAATTATTTTTGTTTTAAATTTGAATTTTGAAATTTATTTTTTTGTTTTAAAAATATAAATTTTATCCTTCTCCCCTGTTTGATGTGTTTGTGTTCTTGTATGATCTAAATTCTTTTTATAATTTATAAATAGAAAATATTGAATATTTTATAAAGTTAATGACTTGACTTTCCAACTATATATGATATATTATTGATGGATAGTACTTTAAAATCTAGTTGAGGAGATCAAAGAAATGAACACAGAACAACTTGAATTATTTCGATATTTTAAACGTGTAATGATAAGGTATATAGAAGGTCTATATTCAACAAGTCTTATTAAGACTTGTCCAAAGTGCAATGGCTCTGGACTTTCTAAGTATACTGAAATTAGAGATGGTCAACATATTTATCTGTCATGTACTTATTGTTTTGGAGAAGGAGAACTTCGTATAACAGATCGCTGATGAATGTTTCGGTAGACTTTTGAAAGGAGCCAAAATGGATTTCATCATTTATCAAGGTTGTGATGAGTGTGACAGTAAAGGGTGGATTTGGAAGCGTGATAACAAAGAGATGACAGTCAGTCGAGTCCAATGCCCCCGATGCTTATCAACTATTCAATCAGTCAAAGAGTTTGAAGAGCTGAAGTTTTCATGGCGACAAATATGTCTCGCTTGCGAGGGTAAAGGTTCTTTTACTTATAAAGTCGAAGGGACAAATAAGACTGTAAATCTTCCCTGTGAATGTTGTGGTGGTCGGGGAGAATTTATTTACAGATAAATGAAATATTATTCATAAAAGATTCAAAAGAAGTGCGACTAGCACTTCTTTTTTATATATAATTTAATTTAGATAAATGTGATTTTTAATTAATTTTTGATTTTATCTAAAATGTAAGAAAATAATTTTTTAATTAAAGAGCCATATTTTTGCCAGATATTGCTACTAAAATTATAAAAGTTATCAAGCCAAATTCTAAATTTTCCTGTAGTGAAAATGTCTATTACATTTATGTCGTAAACATATTTTATGATTACTAAAGACACAATCACAAGTATGATAGTCTTTATAAATCCCCTATTTTTAATATTTTTATTTGGTTGCATTTTTATTTGGTTAAAAAGATTTTATATTTTAGCAGTCTTTAAAACATATTTATATTATAACAAATTATTAAATTTATTTTTAAAAATATAACATCGGGTCTAAATAAGCATTTGGACCAGAAACAGGTATGTCTACATTTTTACAATTTTTGCTAGACGTATATCTCTGTACCTCAACTCCTTGTGTTGCGTATAATGTAAGATGTAAGTGCGGTCCTGTTGCATACCCTGTTTGACCAGAGAGTCCTATTGTATCTCCTGTATTTACATTTTGACCTATTTCTACTTTTATGACATCAAGGTGTGCATAGAGAGAACTGAGACCGTTTGGATGTTTTATTAAAATCCATTTACCATAAGAATAACAACCTCTTTGTAAATCAGTATTTCCAGTGTTTGAAATAACCCCATTTAGTACACTTTTTACGGGTGTACCTCTACTTGCTCGAAAATCAACACCGTTGTGTGTGCCTGAAACATAAAGCTTTTTGGCGTCTATTGTTTTACCAAAAGCTTGAGTTAAGGTTATACTCTCAAGAGGCCAAGACAAAATCCCTTTTTTTCCTGTCGGAAAACTTTTTGGATCAATTATTTTTTTTAATTCTGATTCAAATTTAAACAGTTCTTGTTCAAACTTTTCTTTCTCCGCTTGTTTGTTTGCTAATATCGTTTTATATACAGTTTCTTTGTTTTTTGTTGCTTTTAATAACTCACTTTTTTCTTTTTTATTTATATCTAATATTTTATTTTTATCGTCTAGATCTTCTTTAAATAAAGTTAGTTTCTTTTTAGAATCCTCCCTGTCTTTAATTTGTATTTCTAATTTATTTTTTTTATCTTTTAAAACAGAAACAGTATTTTGAATTTCTTTTTGGAATTGTAAAATTGATTCATAATCATTAAAAACATCTCCAATACTCTTATTATTTAAAATATTTTCTATGAAATGATAGGAATCATTGCTTTGCATATTTTTTATAGTTTTTGATATTGCATTTTTATTGTTTTCTATACTTTCCTCTGCTTCTTTTATTTGTGAAGTTAAATCCGTAATTACAAGGTTTGTTTTTTTTATATTTAATTGAGTCTTATTTATTTCGGTGTTTATTTTCTTTTGATTTATATCAAGTTCTTTGACTGTGTTTTGTAAATTTTTGGCTTCACCGCTAACTACTTCTATTTGTTTTGAATACGTCTTTATTTCTTCTTCTAGTTTTTTTATTTTTTCGCTGTGCTCATCTATATTTTGTTTTATATTTTCTATTTTATCCTCCGCATATATTTTAGGATTTAAAATAAAAAAAGACAAAATAACCGAAAAACACAAGATTATATTTCTATTCATCTATCTATTATACCAAATTTAT
>CAZFHL010000003.1:0-42143 GCA_964519145.1 uncultured Candidatus Saccharibacteria bacterium | reverse complement strand
GGTAGTTATTGGAACAAGACCATTTTCTTTTAGTAAATACCTAGATTTTTCAAGAAATTTTCTAGGCTCATCTAGATGTTCAATTATCTCACCTAAAAATATAAAATCAAAAGTATTATCTTGATATGGAGCATCTTTCAAAAACCCATTAAAAACATTAAGACCATTTGAAATAGCACTATCAGCAGTTCTTTTATTCACCTCTACCCCAAAAGGCATCAAACCTCTTTTTTTTGCCCAAAATAAAGTCTGACCATTACCACACCCAACATCAAGCATTTTTCCATCTTTTTTTATACTTTGAAAAAAGTCTAAAACAAAATTCATCCTCTCTAGTTCTTTATTTTTACTTAAATCTTCATTTGCTCTATTAGATTGGTATCCTGATTCATAGGAATAGAGCGAATTTGATAATGTATTATATTCTGGTTGCGGATAAACAAAAACTAATTTACACTCACTACATTCATACAAATCAAAATCATCTTTGTTCATTAAAAAATAAGAGGATGATTTACAAATATAACAAACTGGTTTCATTTTAATTTTAAAAATTGATTAACATTATTTTCTATACTAATATCAAAACAAATTTTACCACAATTTGATACCAATTTATTCCTCAAATCAACATCATCATGAATCTTAATCATCGCATTTGCAATTTGATCTATATCTAAACAATTTTCTACAACCAAACCATTGTGCATATGAGAGACCATTTCTTCACAAGCTGTATTTTTCGAAATAATAGGTGCCAAAGATGAGAGTATAGCTTCAGCGACAACAAGACCTAAACCCTCCCATCTTGTAGTAAAAATGAAAGCATTTGAACACTTCATCAATAAATGCAAATCATGTATAACTCCAATAAAAAAAACTTTATTCTGAATATTAAGTTCTTCAACTAAAATTTTTAAAGCTTTTAAATCCCTACCTAGCCCAACAATAACCAAAATTCCCCTATTTGTCTTATGAAAAGCTTTTATAATATTGAAAACGTTTTTTTGAAAAGTTAAGCTTCCTGCAAATAAAAATATAAACTCGTTTTTTGGTAAACCATATTTTTCTCTAACATCGTAGTCAGCTGTTATTTTAAGTTTATTGAGATCAATAGAAACATAGATAACAACAATTTTATTTTTTAATATAAAATATCTTACAAGTGATTTTTTTACTGTATAAGAAACTGCTACAATTTTATTCGAAACAAATTGAAGTATGAAATCAGCCATTTTTTGTTTCCAACTTTTCTCTATATTTATATTATGTTCAACAGATATAATATTTGAAACCCTAGCTAAAAATCCAGCAACTCTTCCTATAGTATTTGCATACCAAGAATGAGTAATCAAAATATCTGGATTTATATTTTTGATAATATTTCTAAGTTTCCAAATATCCTTAAAGTGATGCGGTTTTGCCACTCTAACCATAAAATGTTTTTCTTTTGAAAGATTTATTCTATCTAAAAATGAATTATTTGGTTCAGGCGCTAAAGTAATCAAATAAACATCTATACCTCTTTTATAAACCTCATTTATCCAATCTAATACATGATGTTCTGCTCCACCAATACCCATATTGTTTATTATCACTATTATTTTTTTAATATGATTATCCATATTTTAAATCACTTTAGACATTCATAGATATTAAGTGAGATATATTTATCTTTATTAGAATAAATATTTTTACATTTTTTCAAATATAAATTATAAAAATTATTTTCTGAAACTTTTGGAATATCTAGGGATAATATATGCCCATGAAATTCAGAAAAAATTTGTTTATATGATTTTTCAAATTCTGGTACAGCATATATTCTTCTTGTATATTTACCCATTCTTCTTATTTCCCAACCACCGTTATCATTATAGACCAAAACATTTTTTATATCCTTATTGTCTCTTATAAAATTTATACCTTCTTTCGCCATTTTTTTAGATGATCCATTTATAAAACCAAATGTAAATTCTTCTATAAAAGTTAAATTATAGACCAGACCTAAGAAAATCAGTCCAATTAAAATTTCTCTTCTTTTATCTTTTAAGAAAATGAATGATATGGAAAGCAATGTACCAAATATATAGGAAAAAGCTATAAATCCAAAAGATATATAAAAAGGCAGCGGTCCAGAACCTCCACTAAATGTATATAGAAAATTCCATTTAAAAGATAATGCCCTGCTTATCCATTCTATTTTGGGATGAAGAGGTGGTGTATAGTGATATATAAATTGAAATAGAAATATAAAAATTATAACAATGAAAAAAGAAAGCAAATATTTTTTATTTATTTTGTTATTATAATCAGACATTATTTTTGAAAATAAAAGACCTGTTATAACAGACAAAGGTATTACTAAAAAAGATAAATATCTATCTAATGCCCCTATTGAAAAATCAAAAAGTATTAAATAAAATATCAAACCAGAAATTATAAATATATAAAAAATCCTTACTTCTTTTGCTTTTATAAAAATAGAAATAAGAAAACCAAAAAACAGAAATGGTGATAAGTAAAAGACTGCTTTTATAAATTGAATTGATGTTTGTAAAAAATTTCTATCACTAAAACCTTTCATGAATGTCTCCCAATATTTAAAGCCTTTTATTAAACTAAACCCATCAAAAACATATTGGGCTACGAACAAAAGAATCAAAACGAAAAATGAAAATCCTAATATTAGACTTAAATATTTTAATAAACTTTTTTTATCAATATTTTCTTTTTTATCTAAAATAAAATCTATAAAAATAGCAATTATTACCAGAACAAAACTCATTTTAACTAAAATACCCAAAACTATAGAGACAATCATTAAAAATAAATTTATAGACTTATTTTTTTCTAATTTAAAAGAATCATAAAACCATAAAGAAAGTAAAAAGAAAAAAGGCAAAATCGCACCATCTGTATCTATCATTAAAGATGAAAGTACGCTAAAAAAAGATATTGCAAATATTGAAGATATTATAAAAGCATTTTTTTTACCATATCGTCTTTTAGATACAATAAACAACAAAAATAAATTACAAAGACTAAAAATTAAAGGTGTTATACGAAAACTGTCTAGACCAAATATATCACCTGTTTTTTGATAAATAAATTCTGTAAGAGGTGGATGTGGAACTGAACCAGGCTTATAGACTATTTTTTCAGCATATAAAGGCCATTTATACTCATCTTGATGATACGGTGTATCTATATTTATAAATCTTATGGTTAGAAATACCAATACAATAAATAAAAAAAGTAGATAATCTTTATATTTGTAAAATATATTCATATACTAAAAAAATAATTTGGCAATCGATAAAACACCTTGTTTCCAAGGAACTCTATGGTTTATACCGCTCTCTCCTGCAAATTTATATTTATTTTCTAAATACCAATTATAATTTCTAACCAAAGCATCTTGATTTGAAAATCTAGGCTTAAAACCTAAAATATTTTCAGCTTTTTCAATTGAAACAAAACTGTCCTTTGAAGCAGTCTCGTAAACCCATTTATATAAAGGCGATAATTTTAAAAATTCTAAAAATCTAAGTATCCAAATAATAGGTGTTGCAGGCAATCCTACTATCTTTTTACCGAAACCAGCTTTATCTAAAACAATTTGATAATCTTCTCTCATTGTTTTAAATTCTCTTGCGCCAATATTAAAAACATCATTCACTTTTTCTTTATCTAAAATGGTGGTTTGATAAATTATTTCACATAAATCAAAAACATCTAAAAGTTGATACCTATTATTTCCATCACCTATCATTGGAAAACTTTTTCCAGATGATGCCCAATCATAAAAAAGAGCAAAAACTCCAAGTCTTTCTGGACCTATAAAAGATTTTGGTCTTAAAATAGAAACAATCATTCCTTTTTTTCTAAAATCAGAACAAATTTCCTCAGCTCTTATTTTTGCTTTACCATATTCACCTACCCCATCTAATTTATCTGATTCTACCAATGGATGGTGATCTGGTATACCATATACTGCAGTAGAAGAAATATGAATAAACCTCTTTACTTTATTTTCATAAGAAGCTCTGCAAACATTCAAAGTCCCGTCTATATCAGTTGATATTATATCTTCTTTCTTATACAAAGGTAAGGCCGCTGCAGTATGAACAACAAAATCCACTCCTTCCATACTCTTTTTTAAAAACTCAAAATCTCTTATATCTCCAACAATAGATAATATTTTGTCTTTCTCTTTATAATCAAATGGTAATAAATCATAAACCACAACATCCTCACCTTTATCAAGTAAAAATCTAACCAAATTTATACCTAAAAAACCAGATCCTCCTGTAATAAAATATTTCATATACTAATATATTAAACTAAATACCAAAGATATCAAGAATTTAAATAATTGCTAATACATAATAGATATGGTTATATTTAAAAGGAGGTTAATATGAACGAACACAATGTAGCAAGAGCTTTAAGTTCTGTTTTTTGTGGAGTATTAGGGGACGGTATAGGCTTGCCTTTCGAGAAAATGTCTACACGAGAAATATTTGATATTACAGATGGAATAGGTGTTTCTGATTTTACAGATGTAAGAATATTGCGATCTTTAAACATAAATAATCCAAGGAAACTTTCATATGCACAAACAAGTGATGAAACTCAATTAACCCTTTGTGTACTGAGGTCTCTTATCAACACAAGAGGTGTTTTTTCTCCTGCAGATTGTATGAAGGAACACATTAAAGAATACAGATTAAGTACATTTGGTTGGGGCAAGAATACAAGAAATGCAATTGAAAATTTAATTGAAAAAAGAGCAAATAATTCTCCTAAACCAAGAAACACTTGTAGTAACGATGTAGCAATGAAAGTGGCACCACTTGCAATAAGTAGTTATTTTTCAAATGATAACTCTGATTATTTTGACCAATTAAAAAGAGATGTTATATTGCTCGGTTTAATCACTCATTTAGACATAATGGCTAGTATTTCGGCTTTAGCTATTGCGATGTTTATAAAACAAAGTCTTTCTTATGGTTTTAGAAACGGAAATGATGTCTATGATTTCCTGCAATATATAATTGAAAAAGTTATAGAAACAGAAAAAGAACACGAAAAAGACAGGCACAAAGTACTTCTATCTAAAAAATTGCAAGAGATCAGATTAAATATGAGTCCCTTTGAACTAAGCCAAAAATTTGGATGTGGTTTTAGTGCCCTACAAACAACACCTTTTGTTATAGGAATGTTTATAAGGAACCCAACAGATATTAGAGCCGGTATCTTAGAAACAGTTAATAGTGGGGGCGACACAGATACAAATGCGTCTATTATCGGAAACATGATAGGAGCAAACATAAATCTTGATTATATACCTCCAAAATGGGTTGGGATAAAAAACAAATTATTTTTAGAAATTTCTATTATGGTAAATAAATTATACAACAGAATAAATTTTTAATTATAAAAAACTCTCTATACAAAATAGAGAGTTTTTAAAAATAAAATACTAAAAATATATACAAAACCCAGCAAATAAAAATGGAAAAAATAGTTTTATCTTTAAAAACAAATGTCTCTGGTGTTTCTAACTCCTTATTATTCTGATATATATGATTAAATATTTTAAATATGACAAAAGTTACAAAAAAAGTTGAATAAACTAGGTATCTATCATTATGTCCTAAAATACTATAAATAGCATAAGACATTATTGAGAGCACAGCTGACATAGAAAGCATCACATCGAGAGATTCTTTTGAGTAACTTTCTAAAACCTTCCTTTTATTTTCTAAATTAAACTCTGTCCTTCTTTTAGCTATTATTATAAAAAGAGAGCCAAAAAAGGTACACATTATGATCCATTCTGAAAGATGGAGCCCTGTTGCTAAACCTCCCACCACAATGCGCAATAAATAGAATATTGCAATAAGTATTATATCAAAAATAGCAGTATGTTTTAGTGTATGACTATATAATAAATTTAACAAAATATAAGCTATAATAACAAAAAATACCTGAGGTACTAAAATAACAAAAATAAGGGAAATTAAAAATAAAAATATTGAATATTTATATGCACTTTTTTTATGAACTAAACCGGAAGCAATAGGTCTATGTTTTTTATTTATATGCAAAATATCTTGATCCATATCAGTTATATCATTCAAAACATAAATAGCACTTGCAGAAAAAGAAAAAGCAAAAAAAGCAAAAACAGAATCAATAAATATATCTCCATTTAATATTGAACCAGCAAAAAATATAGGAGCAAAAACTAATAAATTTTTAATCCATTGATGTATTCTGGCCAATTTTATAAAAGGGATAGATTTCCAAATAAAATCATCAAATTTATATGAAAATTTAATTAAAAATTTATCGCTTGTAGATTTTATATGATTGACTTTAATAAAATCCCCTCCTAAAAAATAAGCAAATAAACCATCTGTCAAAAACTTGTCTCCTATAACTACAACATTTTTAAATTTATCTTTATCAATACCAAAAGTAAATGGTTTTAACACTTTAATATTTTTACAACCAAAGATTTCTGCCATATTAAAAGCGTTTCTGGGTGATCCGTTTGAACATATGTAAACATCATTCTTGCTTATTAAAGTCTTAATTTTGTTTGAAATAACCTCATCTATAAGAATATTTTTGTCAGAAACAATAGTACCATCCACATCTAAAAATATAGTCTTACCTTCAAGGACAAGATCCAAATCTAAAAAGTTTTTATATTCTCTTTTCATTTATTTATTAATTTAAAAATAGTTCCCGAAGATATTTTTTTAGATTCAAGATAATTGACTTCAAACCAGCGAGAGTTCCTAAAACAAGGGACAAGCTCATTGTCTCCACTTATAATGAGCCAATCTGGTTTAGAATAAATGATCAGACTTTCAGGTATTACAAATTGAGAATCTTTGTCTCTACAATCACTCAAAACAGGATAGAAATTAGCAGAATCATTATTTACCAAACCAAAAAAATCTATGATATGAGCTCCACTAACAAAACCAATTATTCCTATATTATTTACTCCAACCGTATCACTTTGTTTTTTATTTAATCTTATATATTCACCCATTTCAAATAAAGCCAATTTTGACCCCCTATTTTCTGAATACAAAGAATTTGTATAAAAATATACGGGGCCGGCAATAAGTAATATTATAAAAAATATCTTTAAATAATTATTTTTTAATTTATCCAAAAAAATTTGAATACCAATAAAGGATGCAAGTATATAGAAAGGTTCAATTTGACTTAAATACCAAGGAAACATTACAGGATTAGAAAAACTAAATGCAATAAAATATAAAATTGGAATTAAAACTATAAACCAAAAATCTCTAACTTTTTTAGCTATTGATAAATATATAAAAATTAATACCGGGAAGAGATTAAAAATAATTTGTAAAATTAGATTGTTTGGATCAAAAATTTTACCCCAATATAATCTACTTATATGTGCAAGTTGGACTTTTAATGCCTGTATGGATGATTGATTGACTATATCTCCAGTATGCATCTTTGCAATCATTGATTGTGGTATGAAAGAACCGAAATAAATAGTAGCAAAAATGAGCCAAGGTAAAATCGTTATAGAGGTAATACAAAATAATTTAATACTGTTTTTTAAACCCTCTTTTTTAAACCAAAAAATACAGGTCAATAAAGCTATTATCAAAGCATCTGGTCTGGTAAGTAAAAGTAGCCCCAACAATACAGCAGATATTTTATATTTATAATTTAAAAGATAATATATTAAAGAAAAACTAAGCAAAATAAATAATGAGCTTTCCATTCCCTCAGCAACAATTTTAGACATATTCAATATAAACAATATACTGGCCAAAATTGACACATTTCTTCTCAAGAAAAGATTTGCTGTTTTATAAAAAAATACAATAGCTATAGATATAAATATTATATTAACAAAAGCTGTTATATCAGGAGTTTTGATACCAATAAAAATATATTTAAATAATGCCATCACCAAAGTAAAAAGTGGTGTTGTTGAACCTAAAATTCTTTCTCCTATGTTATAAACAAAACCATTTCCGACAGCTATGTTTTCTATATATCTATATAATATAAACTGATCATCGTTTGAATATCTTAAATTACTAACGAACAATTCCAAAAAATATAAAAACAAGGTAGAAAAAAACAAAAAAAATTCTATTATATTTGATTTTAATTTTACTTTTATATTTTCTATCATTTTAATTATCTTTTAGTATTTTAATTTTCAATTTATAAAGAAATATCATTACAAGCATTCTCATACCTAAAATAAAAGCTTTCTTTATACTACCTGTATACATTGATTTACCGATCCTTTGTTTATAAATAATAGGAATTTCAATCAAATTTGAATTTATTTTTATAAGCCAAATCATAAGCTCTGGAGAAAATTTACCATCACCATCTGAGAAAGGGAAAAATTTTTTTATTTTATCTAAAATTTCTTTAGAAATAAGTTTATAAGTACAACCAACATCTGACAAAACTGGCCCGTTAAAAAACACTTCGATCAATTTTGCCCATGCCCAATTACCAAATCTAACTGGAAATGGCATAAAAGCTCCAGACCAAATAGCTGCCCTAGAAGTCCTAGTACCCAAAACAGCATCAAAATCATCACTATATGCTAAAAATTTATGAATATCATCTGGTTTAAATGTGCCATCGGCTTCACACATGACAATCAAATCACCTGTTGATTCAAGCAAACCTCTCATTATCGCAAAACCATAACCCTGATTTTTACTCTCTTTTATATATACAGCTTTAGTCTTTTTTATTTCTTCTTCGGTATTTCCCAAAGCATTATTATCTACCGCAATCACTTCATCAACAACACCTGTACTAAAAAAATCATCTATTACAGACTTTATACTCATTGATTCGTTATACGTAGGTATTACAACGCTTATCTTTTTATTTCTATACATAACTCTTTCATTAAAGCATTTAAGCTGTGTTTTTCAAGTGCAAATTCAAAAACCTTTCGCCACCTTAAATTAAATTGATTTTCATCTATATTTAGCCAAAATGTTATTTTATCGGCAATTTCAAATAAATCACTAGATTGAAAAATCATATCATTGTCCAATACATTTACCAATGTTTTATTAATTACCAAAGGTACACACCCACAAAAAAGAGATTCTAAAATAGTTTTATCAAAACTACCGTCAGGAGTTAAATTTATAAATATTTTATGTTCTTTATATATTTCTGGTGTTTGATCATTTGAGACGCCTTTATGAAATAAAATCTTTGATTCTAATTTATAATCTCGAACTTTCTCTTTTAAATTTTCATAATATGAAATATCTTTTATTAACGGATCTCCATAAAAATTGGCCTCAAAATTTATATTTTTTTTATTTAAATAATCTAAAACATCTATCAATAAATCTGGTCTTTTAATTTCAGACATTCTGCTCAAAAAAAGAATTTTCTTTGATATTTTTTTATTTTCTTTATTCTCTAAATTAAACCTGTTTGTATCAATACCTGCAGGCATTATTTTTGTTTTTCTAAATTTTGCAGAGAAACAGAAAGAAGAAGTAGCAAAAACTCTATTTGAAAACCAAATGGCTATATAAGTAAAAATACTTCCATTTGGATGATTTCTCCAAAAGTATATTTTTTTACCAAAAATCTTCCAAAAAATACCACCTAAAATGATGTATTCCTCATTCATATGGACAAAGACTTTGTCATAATTATTTATCTCACTAAATATGTATTTATAAAATCTCAATATATAAATTATTTTTCTAAAAAATCCTAAATCCTCTTCTTTGCCCAAAGAAAATAATTTGGTATTTTTTATTAAATCAAAATTTCCTTTTTCCAAACACACAACAGACACTTTATCAAAATTTATAGATAATTCTAAAATCCATTTATGAAAAAAACCCAATATACCATCATCTTTATCTACCTTTTGAGTTATAATTAATAGATTCATATTTTTTTAAATATAAAAAACTTATAAATCATAAAATTTATAATTGCTACAATAAAGCCTGTTATAAATTGGGCTAAAACATACCAAATACCAATTATTTCAACCCATAAATACATAGACCCTGTATTTATACTGATACCAATCAATGCCACTATTATAAATTTAATAAATTGGCTAATTATATTTTTTTTATTTTTATCTCTAAACGCCCAGTATTTTTGTAAAACAAAACTTGCAATACATGCATATATAAAAGATAAAATAGATGACATTAGATACCAAAAACCAATGGCTTCTGTCAGAAAATAAAGCAAATAAATTTGAGTCAAAGCCACAAAACCTCCGACCAAAATAAACCTCAAAATTTTATTATGATTTAAAACAGCAAAAAGAAAATCTAACAGTCTTTTTAAGAAATACTTAGAAATTTTTGTATCCAACGACTTTTCTATATTTTTTTTATAATTTATTAAATAATCCTCTTTTGAATGAAAAGAGTTCTTCACTGATTCCCTACTATTTAATCCCAAACTTTTTCTTAAAAATAAATCATCTGAAAGTAAAATCATTTTATTTGAGCAATCTTCAATATTATTTTTATTTATAACCAAACAACTAGATTTATAAATATCAGAATGCTGAATAAAAATATCTCCAACAATACCAACATTTGTAGAAATAATAGGGAGTCCATAAGCACCTGCCTCTATCAAAGACATACCATAACCTTCAAAAATTGAATTGCAAATATAAATATCTGCCTCTTCAAAAAATTTCGATGTATCATTTTGCCAACCTAAAAAATTTACCTTGCCTTCTAAATTCAATTTTTTGACCAAATACACGAGTTTATCTTTTAAGCTTCCATCTCCTACTATGTTAAAAAACCCTTTTCTTCCATTATCTATAAACTTTTTAAAAGCATAAATAGAAGTTTCTATATCTTTTTCTTGTTCCAATCTAGCAACGGTTATAAAAACTAATTTATCTTTTTGTTCAAAATTTCTAACAAAATTTATTTTGTCTTCTATCTCTGTATATATTGGTAAAATATCTATTTCATCATTCAGATCAGAAATATTATTTTTAGATCTTAAAGAAACCACTCTGACTGAATCAGCAAAAGGTATTGTTATGTGACCTAAAATAAATCTGATAAAGTTTAAAATGGAAGAAAATATAAAATTTTTGTTTATAAAATCTGTATGGAGTTGAATATGAAGAGGAATGCCATAAAATATTTTGGTGCACAATCCCACAAACCCAGACTCAAATGGATCTTGAGTTGAGATTATAGTTTTTCCATTATTTTTCTTAATTATTTCACTAATCTTTTTAAGACTATTATAAAAAATCTTAAATATATTTTTATAACTAATTGAATATGCATTCACATTTAAGCTTATATTATCTGTCTTTTGTGTTCCATTAGATCTTCTAGAAAAAATTAATATATCTAAAAAATCAAATAATTTTCCATATTCAATCTTTCTCAATCTAACTTTTGAATTATTTTCAAATATTTTTTTATCGCTACCAAAATCAATTATATTCATTTCTTTAATAAATCTCGATAAATATTTATAAAATCATTTATTCTTATATTTAAATTAAATTTTTTAGACCTTTCATAAGAAGAATCTGACATTTCTTTCCTAAGGCCAATATCTAAACTTAATTTTTTTATTTTAGAAATGAAATCTTCTTTATCATAAACATCTACCACAAAACCTGTTTTATTATGCAAGACTATTTCTTTTGAGCCACCTGCATCTGAAGTTATAATTGGCAAACCATAGTTCATTGCTTCTATAAAAACATTTGGCATACCTTCTTCTATAGAAGTAGATATGTAGAAAGAAGCTTTTTTAAACTCATTATAAACTTCTTCTAAAGACAAAACTCCTTTCATAATCACTCTATCTTTCATATTAAATTTTAGAATTGTATTTTTGACAGAATCCTCTTCTTGTTTAGAACCTCCTCCTATTAAAACTAATTTACTATTTGGTATATTAGCTTCAGCAAAAACCTCCACCATAAAAGGAATCCTTTTATGGGGTATATACCTATTTGCTGATATTACAGTTATCTGATCAGATTCATTTAATTTTCTATATCCGACATCTTCCAACAGAAGACAATTATTTATTTGAATTATTTTTTTATCACTACCCACTAAATCTACAATATTTTTCCTTCTAAAATCAGAGACAACCCAAATTTTATTAAACTGATTTAAACCAATCTTTTCAACCATTACCATAAATCTAGCAATCACAGATGTATTATACATTTCATCAAAATTTTTGGCTTTTAATTTATATGTAGACAATGTTTCCCAAACCCAATCGCCTGCAAATTTTATTATACTTGGAATATTTAAAATTCTAGCAATAACCGCAGAAATAAATGAGCCAGCACTCACACTATGACAATGCAATATATCTATTCTTTCTTTTTTTAAAATATAAAGAATATAAAAAGGAAAAATAACCCACCTCAAAAACTTATCTAAAAATGTATGAGTATATCTTGTCCTAAAATGGTATAGACTGAATCCATCTTTTTTTGTTAAAGCAAAATTAGGGCCATAGGTAACAACGATAGGAATCTCCCCTTTAGACACAAGTGCTTTGCAAAGATTAAAACATTGCGTAGCTGGGCCACCTATTATTGGAGGAAATATTGGACTATACATCAAAATACGCATAAATACATATTGCCATTTTTAACAAAAAAAATAAAGCCCTAAAAGTATATTTTAGGGCTAAATATCATACAAATCTTATAAAAGAACTAGAGCAAAGGGACCATTTTTCTAGGTTCTAACTTTCTGAAATAATACTGATCTTTGGCAAGTTTTGCCCTCAAATCAGCCGGCAACCTCTTTGTTGCCTCTATGATCATCTCAATACCTTTTCCTAAGTCAATTTTTGGTTCAAATTTTAACACTTGTCTCAATTTAGTGTTATCGGACCACAATCTTTGAGCATATATATCTATAGGAACCTCAACAAGTTCAATGTTAAAATCATGAGGATCTACCAAAAGTTTTTGGGCAATTAGTTCAATAATTTCAATAAATGCATGTTCGACGCCAAAACCCAAATTAAAAACTCCTGTTTTTAAACTATCATCTTCCATTGCCATCTTAAATGCTCTGGCTGCATCATCTACAAAAATCAAATCTCTTGTCTGTGTACCAGGAGACCATACTACAGGATTTAAACCTTCCATCATTGTCCAAGTAAACAAAGATGTAACGTTTGCATAGCCCCCTTTTGTATGTTCTCCAACCCCATAAACTGAAAATGGTCTAAACGCCACAGAGACTATACCTTCTCTGTTAGAATACCTCTCTGCTTCGAGTTCACACCAATGTTTACATCCAGCTTTGGAATCTGGTGGATTAATAGGTAAATCTTCTCTAAAAGGAACTCTTGGTTTACGGGCCCATTCTTCATAAACAGCGGATGTTGATGCCCAAACAATCTTCTTTTTCTTATGCAATTTCAATGCTTCCATGATGGTTTTAAAACCCATCATAGTAAAATTGCAAGCATCCAAATCATTTTCAACATGCATTATAAAAGATGATGGTGCGGCAAGATGAATTATTCTATCCGATCTAGAAACTAATCTTGAAACTAAGTGGAAATCCCTAGTATCACCATACACCCACTCCATATTTTTATGTTCAAATAATTGATCTTTATTTGAAAAAGAAAGATTATCTAAACCTATAACTTTATACTGATCATCTAATAGTTGCTTAACAAGCGACCTTCCTATAAATCCAGCCGCTCCAGTCACAAGTACCGTTTCCATGAACTCTCCATTGTTTTTATTCAGACTCAGTGTCTGATACAGATGATAAATTAAAAAAAGAATAAGTCAAACAATTATTGAAAAAACTTAAGATATTTTTGTTCTAAAGTTTATAAACTATCCCTAAACTCTTTTGCTATTGAATCAAAATTATATTTATTTTTAGCCAAATCATAAGCATTATTTATTCTTTTATTTACATATTTATCTTCAATGACTCTATTTACTGTGTAAACTATACTTTGATAATCTTTTGGTTTACAAAAATAACCAGTGTTTTTTGAAATATCAGAACCATCAAATAAAAAATCTACTATACCTCCAACAGGAGTTGCTATCACTGGAATTTTAGCCACAAAAGCTTCAATAAAAGAATTGCCAAAACCTTCAGAGAGAGATGGTCTTATAAAAATATCTGAGGATTTTAAATATTTTGGAATTTCTTTATGTGACACAAAACCTTTAAAAATCACTCTGTCTAAAACCCCAAGTTCTTTTGCTAAATTTTTTAAACCATTTTCTAATTCTCCAGAACCACAAATCAAAAATTTAATCCTTTTATCTAATTTACTTAAAGCTTTTATAACATACTCTAAACCATTTTTTATGTTCAATCTTGAAACTGTTATCATTAATAGATCATTTTCATTAACTCCAAATTCTTCTCTGATTTTATTTCTTTCAGATTGATTTATCTCTATATCAAAATTTAAAATATCCACTCCGTTTGGAATTATCAGAATTGGTATATTGTGTTTAAAGGACAAAACTTTATTCTTTAAGTATTCACTTAAAACTATTATTTTTTTAGATCTTTTTATTGAGAGGTTCCAAGAAAAATTAAGGAGTCCACACCATTTGCTTTTCAGATATTCTTCACTATCCCCTTCTTGTATGTTTAAAATTATAGGGACTTTTGACCAAAAATTTAAGATATTAGCAATATATGCAGCCCCACTTGCAAAAGACACCATGACACATAAATAACAAGAAAAGTGATATTTATAATTTAAATAAATAGCATACAAAGCTCCCAAAAAAGGCAAAAGTAATTTGTCTAACATTTTTATACCAAAACCAACTCTATATATTTTTATATTTCCAAAATTTTCTACAGAAGATAAATTTTTATCAAATCTCCCTGTTATCATATAAAAATCTATGTCATTAATTCTGTCTGTGATTTCTTTTATTGCTACTTCCGCCCCTGCCATAAAAGGATAGTAAGATGTTGCAAAGATAAGAACTTTCTTTTTGTTATTCATAAAAAGATATTATCAAAAAAAGACAAATAAGAGAAGTATGTGAATTACAAAACTCGTTGAAATCATACCTTTTTGAAGCCTAGCGAGTTTGACTGAAACAGCTTCGCAGGAATTTTTTAGCAAAAAGATGGCCTCTTTCAAAAGTCGTCGCAAGTGTAGTTTTTGATAGACTTGCGCAAGGTTGACTGAACCGAGCATAGCAAAAAATCAGCAGATTTTTATGTGTGTCTATCAAAAACTATACTAAGAAAGACTTTTGAAAGAGATTTAATATCAGTGCACAGGAATACTAGTACCTCTCAGCAGGCTATGCAAGTAAATTATTCATTTAAAAAAAATCCAACGTATTAATTTTCTCCGTTTAAAACTTTTCTCAACAAATCTTCTGGTATCTCCTTTGTTTTAATAAAAGTGTTTGAATTAAAACTTTCATCTTTCTTTGGTGGATTTTCTGGAACTTTAGTTTGAGTATCTATAGATATTTTTTCTACAGGAATACTTGGTCTAATAATTTGAACAGGCTCTTGTTGTACAACTTTATTTTTCTCCTTATCAAGAGGAGTACTAACTATATCTGGTTTTTTTAGAACCTCTATTTTTGGTAAATCTATTTTAGGACTTTCTGATTTCTCAGGGCTTTTTTTATCTTCAAAAGAATTTTTATTTTGAATATCTATTTCTTTAATTTGTACAGGCTCAACTGGTTTATATTCTATTTTTGGCGTCTCTATCTTGCTTTGACTTATTTTATCTTTTAAGTCTTGTATGGCCACATTATTTGAAGTAGTCTCTTTTTTATTTTCAGGACTAACAGCCCCATCTTTACTCTGTATTTTTAAAAGAGCATCTCTTAGCGCATTTACACTTTCTGGCTTAGCATTTTTGTTTTTATTTTTATCTTCATTTAAAACAGATAGAGATATTGGTGGTTTATTTGGAACATTTTGAGGATTAGTAAAAACTTTTTGTTTATCAATATTTATATTTATTTGATCTCTAATAGTTGGCTCTTTTTTAACCACAGGATTTTCAATTTTATCAATACTTTCAGAAATTGGTTTATCTTCTACTTTTGCATCATTTTTAACTATATCTTTACCTTTAAACGAATCCACTACATGTTTATAGGCATCAGGGTTTAAACCCCTTGGAGCATCTTTAAAATCCCTTTTTGGAACCTCTTTTGCAGATTTATTGTTTGCATCACCTTTTGTGGTATCTATATTTTTTGTATCAGGCAAATACCAATCTTTTATAGATTGCTCTACTTCTGTTTTATTATGAGAATATGTTTGTCTTGAATATTTAAGAGCCTCCTCTCTAAAAACTTTTTCTGGTTTTGAAATAGGAGCAAGTGTGGTTGCTGAAAAAGGTTGTGAAGCAACACCATTTATCATTAATCGTAAATATATCTGAGCAAAACCAAGGTTCACAATATCTTCCATTGTAAAAACTGGCGCAAATTCTTTTTCTAAAAGTTCAGCATCATAAGAACCTACCCTAAAAGTAACCATAGTACCAACGTTTCCAAAAACGGCCGCTCTCACCTCTTCTGCCATTTGTTCAATATATTGGTGAGTAATATTTAGAGACAGTTTATATTTACGAGCTTCTGATAAAATATCGGCAAAACTTTTGTTAGCAAAAGATTGAAACTCGTCTACATATAAATAAAAATTTGGTAATCTTTTTAATTCAGCGGGAGAAGCGTCTGCTCTACTCATGGCGGCCAAATATATTTTAGTTACAATCATTGAACCCAAAAGATTTGCATTATTCTCCCCCACCAAACCTTTAGAAAGGTTTACTATTAAAATCTTTTTTTCATCCATTATTTTTCTTATATCAAAAGAAGATCTAGCTTGACCTATGATATTTCTAATAAGTGGATTTGAGGTAAACTGCCCTACTTTATTTTGAATAGCGGGAGTTGCTTCAGCTGCAAATCTTTCTGTATATTTTGCAAATTCATCTACCCAAAAGGATCTTGTGGTTGAATCTTTTACATTATCTACCACTTTTTGACGATAAATTTTGTCAGACAACATTCTATTTATTCCAAGCATCGTAGCTCCAGGGTATTCAAGCAAAGCCGCTAAAGTGTTTTGCAAAATGTATGCCATTCTAGCGCTCCAAGCGTCTACCCATATTTTTTCAAAAGCACTCATAAGACCAGAAACAACCAAATGCCTCCTATCTGCCCCCACATCTTCCATCACATTAAAAGAGATTGGATTTTCTATATCAAAAGGAGCAAAATATATTAAATCTTTTATTCTGTGTTCTGGGATATAATCAAGAAGTAAATCAGCTGTCTTGCCATGGGGGTCAAGAAAAGCCATCCCTTCACCATTTTGAATATCTTGAATAGCCATATTTTCAAGCAAAGTAGATTTACCCATACCTGTTTTTCCAATAGAATAAAAATGACGAAGACGATCTTCAGCCCTTATACCAAATTTAATTTTTTTGTTTCTTGCATCTGTTTCTGCAAAATATGTTATATCATTTTTATTTTTATCATCCATTTGTATAAATTATATCAAATAAATTGAAATTTATTCTAAAACCAAAGCCTCTTTTGTGTATTTATTACTAGGATCCCAAAGCATCCAACTTGAAAGACCAGCATCATAAACTGCTTTTATTTGCTCCTTTACCATACTTCTAGTGTATGGCACAGGATAATCAAAATCTTGAAGCCAAGGACGAATTTGTTTTTTTGATAATCTTTTTTCAACCCTTTCATTATAAAAATTTGTTTTCTCTTTTGTTGAAGAAGAAGCATTTTCAATATACATTTTTGATAAAACTTCTTTTTTTAAAGCAAGATTTCTTGCAACAGCGCTATCCATACTAAATTTGATTATTTTATAGGGCACTTCATTTGGATTTTGCCAACCATTAAAACCATTTGGATAATGTGACGGATAAACCATGGGAGCAACAAAATCAAAATTTAATAAAGCGTATTCCAAAACTTGACCAATATTTAGATCATCTGTATTTGTAGTAGTCATACCAAAAACATCTGCTGAAGATACTATTTCTTTTTTAGCCATTTCATTATCCAAATACTCAAAAAACTTTTTAAGCATTTCTTTTTTTGTAGTTGTGCCTGTATGAGGGAAATCAATATCTTTCATATTTCCATCCGAAGGAAAACGAATATAATCAAAATTTATTTCATCAAAACCAATATCGTGAGAATATTTAGATATAGAAACTATATAATCCCAAAAAGGTTTTGCTCCAACATCAACAAAAGATATACCTTTCCTATCTACCCAAACACCTCCATCACTTTTCCTCTTTACTGCTAAACTCGGGTAATGTTTTGTGAAAGTCGGGTCTTGAAAAACGGTTATCCTTGCTATTGTATATATATTTTTATCTTTAAGGTATTTTATAAAATCTTCTAAATCATTTATTTTGCAACCAGAGCCATTTAATCCATCTATCTCTTTATCCCCAGTTAAAAATGATACCGTACCTGTGTAATCTTTGACATCAATCATAATAGAATTAATTTCAGTTTCATCTACCAATTTTACAAGATTTTCTCTTAAACTTTTATTGCTAGCAAAACAAGCTGACATATAAACTGCTTTTAAATTTTCAGGAGTTTTAAGATAAGTGATTTCCTTTTTTATAATTTTATTTTCTACACTTTCTTTATTTTTTAAACTTATCTTAGAAGAAAATAAAAAAGAAATTAAAAATATAAATATTAAAAAGAAAATAAAATATTTTATTACATTTTTTTGAGTAAAAATCATATTACATTTCTATATCCTTTTCTAAAGGCAAATCCTCTACTTCAGAATAATTTTTTATATTAACTAAATTACTTTCAGTATTTTTGCCTTTCCTCTTTTTCACTTTTTGTTTTACTTCTATTTTATTAAAAACAATTGGGGATAAAACAAAAAACAATAAAAATAATCCGGAAATGATATTTAAATAATTTTTGGAAACACTAGATATTCCTAAAAATGGAATTATTATGATCCATAAACCAAAAGAAATTAAAAAATGAGATTGCATAAAAACATTTTACCACAAGACACAAAAAGAAAAACTGTGCATATCATTTATATTATTAAATTTTTTACATAATCTCTCTCGGGTACTAGTATTTCTGTGCACGGATATTTTTCTGGTGAAAAATTCCTCGTGCTCGCTCCGTCGAGACTCGCAAGGCACAGAAATACTAGTACCACTCAATAGTTTATGTAAAATGTTTTATTTTTATAACATTCAAATATTAAATTTTAATGTTTTTATAAAAAATGAAAACGCCGGCTCTTTTCAGAGCCGGCGTGTTACCAAACAAACTACTTAGCCTTAATCAACCATTTGATCAAGACTATACACCAACAATTTCGGGTCCCAGCGAATCGTTGAGGGATGTCCTCAAGAAACACCAGCACCGCCGAAGTTACTTTTTCGGAGCGAGCCCGAGAGCGGCCAACTGCGTGGCCATGGCGTTATTCACCACCACCTGCCGAGGCAGGGATGGTGCAACACCCTCTCCCGAAGAAGCACCGACACCGCCCTCGTCTTCCTCGTCGTCTTCCTGACGACGGAGACGCCGGTCATTCACCTCGGGCTTCGGAGCCCGAGGCTTCTGACGATGATCATTGCTCTCGCCCTTCTTCCCATCGGCCTTCTTGTTGGCCTTCTTGTTGGCCACCGGCAGGGGCTCCTCTGGGAGAAGAGGCTCATGATCCTGGACAACCTTCTTAATCCCAAGGTTGTCCTTAAACCGAGCGAAAGCGACATCGAAGAGCTCCTTGTTCTCATCACCCATGGACTTATTCGACGCTAGCGCCCAAGTCGAAAGGAGCTTGAGGATTTCGATTCCAGGGCCAGGCTTTCCATACTCGCCTACGGTCCCATTGAGGAACTTCAATATTTGCCCGGCGATCCCCACTCCGGCCGTAAAGGCCTTGTGGTGAACCAGCCGACCAATGATGCCCCTCATATCAAGGGCGTATACCCCGCATCGTGCGTACCCGAGCATCAGATTGAGCAACCTCATAAATTGCTCATTCGTCATCCCGGCGCAGACCAGGTAATTCAGGTCCGGCTGAATCCTGCCAGTGTGCGCAAGTGGATGATCCGGATCATTTTGCTTTCCACCGTTCCGGAGAATCTCTCCGGCCGACTGCATCCGGACATTATTTCGAATCTCCTCGGGGATTCTGACCGCGAGGTAATTCGTCTTCGGGATCAGCGTCCCGCCATCATGCCGGTCATTGTGGGCCGGGTTGAAAACCGGCGCACAATACTTCGGGCCGTAGAGGCCAGCGATGAGTGTGGTCGGCCACACCTGATAACCATCATTGTCGAACGCGGCGCCGAAGTCTTCCTTCAACTTGGCGAGAACGGGAAGAAAACCTTCGTTCCGTCCAGCCAAGTAGCGAACCGCCATACACGGCGTCGCTACGCCATTCTTCCCCTCGGCGTAGTTCCCTGTTTCGGGGTCAAAGACCCCGACCGTTTGGCCGTCCCAATCCATGAAGGCCTTAAGCGCATATTCATCCGCCCCCCCAGACTGATATTCCATCAGCTGGGAGACGACCGAGAACTTATTGAGTCCGTCCCTCTCCTTGACGGCGGTAAAGAGCGCAGACATGACCGGAGCCACTTGCTCCTGATTCAACGCCGGCAGAGCGGCCATGATTTGGCCGAACTCTGCGTTAACGTTTGATGTATGCAAGAGCCCATTCGCCTTGCGTAGCAAGACGACCGAGAGATCTTCCACCGGCTTCGGCCGGGCAACGATTGTGTTGGCCTTGGCCAACGCCGCACTCATGTCGATGTTCATTTTTTATCCTTCTTTCTATTCTAATCTTTTCAATCTGTTCCTAATGTGGTTTTTCAACCCCATCAAGAACTAATCAAATCTGATATATATTATACACATTTGTATATTTTTGTCAAGTATTATTGTACTATTTTATAAAATATTAAATTTTATAAATAATTTAAGAAAATATGTATATATTTAAAGGTAAATTTGAATTGGATATTTGGGAATTCATGTATAAAAAGAGCCCAGTTTTTGCGAAGCAAAAACTGGGCTCAACCATAAGGAAGACCTCCTTCTTCTATCTTTACCAAATCAACATAATACCTTGCCAGAAAATTGAGAAAATTTAATCTTTTGCGCCTGACTGAAATATGATCTGGAGTCACAATAAAATGATTACTCGGTCTAAAAACACTGAGATCCCTGATTTCTAAATCAGATTTTTCAATTGGAAACAAAGAAGCTTCTCTTCCACCTAATTTTGCTTTTATTAGCTTTTTTACAACTTTCAATCCTTTTTTATATCTAAACAAATCGTCTTGAAAATTTGCTTCTGTGTACCAAGTTTTTCTATTAAAACTCTTGATCCACTTTTCCTTTAAAAAATCAATTATTTCATTTTCTACATAATACAAATCAAGAGTTAAAATAGTATTTATCCCAGAAATATGAATTACAACATCTGTATAATGGAAAGCGTCTAAAAAAGTACCCTCTTCTACATTTCCGGTCGGTAAAAACCAAAGATCAACTTCTCTCTTTAAAATTTTAGTTAGTCTATTTTTTAGACCATAAAACATCCTTTTAGCAATAGGCGTATTTGGACATCTGATTCCCAGTTTTTTAGACGCTTTGATAAATTTAGGAACATCGCGTGCAAAATCTGTTCCTGATTTTAATTCTGGAATATCATACTTTTGCTCGAAAAGATAATCTAAATCAGTGCTACTCCCAATGAAAAGTCTTTCAAAAGCTCTTCCTGTTCTTTCTAGCATAAATGAACTCCCTTAAAAGACTATATATAATTTCACAAAAAAGTCAAACTTGTAACCGTACGATATTTCAAAAATCTTTCTTAGTATAGTTTTTGATAGACACACATAAAAATCTGCTGATTTTTTGCTATGGTCGGTAGAGTCAACCTTGCGCAAGTCTATCAAAAACTACACTTGCGACGACTTTTGAAATTAGGTCTATCGTTTGCTTTATTTTTTAAACTTAAAACGATTTATGGTTGTAAGGAGCGGAGAACCTATAAATATTGAGGAGTATGTACCGACTGTAATGCCGATAAGCAAAGTTAGTGAAAAATGTTTTATAGAATCTGGGCCCCATATATAGAGTACCGCTATTGCGAGCAAAGTGGTTAAAGAAGTGTTTAGTGATCTTATAAATGTTTCTCTCACACTTTCATCTACAATTTTATCGAACTCTTCTGCTGTCTTTGGAGATGTAGAATTATTCAAGTTTTCTCTGACTCTATCAAACACAACAATAGTATCATGAACAGAGAAACCTAAAATAACTAAAATAGCAGTAATAAAAAGTGTGTCTATTTCAAATCCATAAAGATTGCCAAATATAGCAAATATACCCGTTGGTATAATGACGTCATGTAGAAGTGCTATTATAGCCACAAAACCATAAACCCAAGACGATATTGGTTTTGAGACTTTTCTAAAAGCAAAAGCCACAAAACAAACAATAGCCGTCAAAACTAAAATAATCGAAACTATAGATTTATTCAAAGCCTCTTTTCCTAAAACTGGTCCAACATTCGTAAAAGATTTTTCAATAGGAATAAATCCTAAACTTTGTATTCCAATTAAAATATTATTTTTTTCTTCTTGACTGATTTCTCTCAATTTTATACTAAAACCACCTTCTTTTATCTGCTGAATAACAGTATTCGAAATACCAGAGTTTATAATAACTTGATTAACGATCTCTTTTGAAGGAGCATCTTCTTTAAATCCAATTTCAAGCAAACTTCCTCCAGAAAAATCAGTACCTGTTTTTAAACCAAAAGTAAAAATAGAATAAAAAGAAACACCGATCAAAACAAAAGAGATTATATAAAATATTTTTCTGTATTTAACAATATTCATAAATTAATTTTTATTTTTAGTAAAAGCAAATAATATAGTCCTTGAAGCAGTAATCGCTGAAAACATTGAAACCAAGACTCCTAT
Source organism: uncultured Candidatus Saccharibacteria bacterium (assembly GCA_964519145.1). Taxonomy (GTDB): domain Bacteria; phylum Patescibacteriota; class Minisyncoccia; order Phycocordibacterales; family WO2-35-19; genus CAZFHL01. The sequence goes on along the minus strand of CAZFHL010000003.1, from coordinate 19,061 downwards.
AAAAAATACGAGGGCAAATCCTTTTACAACAGGAGTAGAAGCAAAGTAATAAAGTATCACAGCGGTTATTATACTTGATAAATTTGAATCTCTTATAGAGCTCCAAGCTCTATTAAAACCTTCATTTAAAGCGTCATACTTATCTTTACCTTTTTTTAATTCTTCTTTTGTTCGTTCAAAAATCAAAATATTGGCATCAACAGCCATACCAATAGACAATATAAATCCAGCAATTCCAGCAGAAGTAAGTGTTACAGGTATAAATTTAAATAATAATAAATTAATAATTGAATAAAGTAATAAAGCAAATGATGCCACCAAACCATTAAATCCGTACCATACAATCAAAAATAAAGATATTATTATAAAAGCATATAAACCAGCATTTACACTAGATTTAACAGCTTCATTACCAAGAGAAGCCCCCACTGTTTCTGTACTAATAAGAGAAATCGGTAAAGGTAGGGCGCCGTAGTTTAAATCTCTAATTACTTGTTTTGCTTGGGCCACACTAAAGTTTCCTGTTATAACAGCTTCCCCACCTTCTATTTCTTCTCTTATTGAAGGAGCCTCAATTAAATTGCTGTCCAAAAATATACCCACCATATTCCCGATATTTTCTCTTGTTATTTTTGCAAACAATTTTGAACCTTCTTCATTAAATTTTATACCGACTATTGGTTTATTTGCAAAATTTTGATCAAACTGAAGAGTTGCCTTTTCAAGCATTCTGCCATCAAGTCCAGTTGAAACAAACATTCTACTTATAGTATTTTTATCTGTCAATTCTTTAGTCTTTATATCTTCTTCTACATCTTTTGGAAGAAGTTTAAACTCTAGACTAGGAGTTTGGCCTATCTTTTTTATAGCCTCATCTATATTTGTAATACCCGGTAATTCCACAACAAGTCTTCTCTCTTCACCCCCACCAAATACTCCACTTTTTTGAACTTGAATAAGAGGTTCTGAAACACCAAAAAGATTCACTCTTCTTTCTATTGTGTCTCTCAGAGAAACCATTGCTTCATCTGCCTCACTCTCATTTATAATACTAGTATCTGCTTTATAAATAAGTCTTGTACCCCCAGATAGATCTAGACCTAATTTAAATTTATCAGACCTGTTTTGTTTCTCACCATTCCATATAAAAAAACCAGCCCATATACAAAAGGCTACAAACAAAACCGTCCAAAATTTATATTTTGCCATATTCTATAAATATAATAACTTTTGAAATTTTTGCAAATTTAAGTTAAATACCACTTCTTGATAGTAAAGTTTTTAATGTTTTTAATGCAATTTTTAAATCAAGGATAAGGGAACGATTTTTAATATAATATAAATCGTAAGAAAGTTTTCTACGAGTTTTTTCTGCATCAGCACTTATTTTTGGCGGATCTGTATGGTAAAGTTGTGCCCAACCAGAAAGCCCAGGTTTAATAAGGTGCCTGACATCATAATAAGATATTTCTGATTCATAGTGTTTTACAAGATTTGGTATTTCTGGCCTTGGTCCAATTAAAGACATATCTCCTGTAAAAACACTCCACAATTGTGGTAATTCATCTATTCTTGAAGCTCTTAAAAATCTCCCGACGGAAGTGATTTTCTGTTCAGTCTCATTTTCTTTCAAAATACTCATGCTTCTAAATTTTTTTAATTTAAAAACTTTATTATTCTTACCAATTCTTTCTTGTTCAAAAAATATTGGCCCTCTGTCTTCGATTTTAATTAAAATATAAACGATTGGATAAAATATAAGAGAGATTAGTCCTATTATTAAAGACAACAGAATATCCATCATTCTTTTTAAAAAATCATAAGCAACTCGAGATTCAGTAGAAATATTTTCTAAAAACCAATTGTATTTAACAAGAGAAATGGGCACTCTATCAAAAATATCTTCATATATTTTATACATATCTATAAATTTAATTCTTGAAAAAATTAAATTATATAAATGAGGCAAGATAGAATCCACTTTTTCATTTTTTAAATCAACAGCTATGATTTGTATGTCTTCTGAATAAACTGTATTTAATATTTCACTATTAAAATCAACTCCCGAGATTTTATTTATATCAACTGATGAAATAAATTCTAGTCCATATTTTGGATTATTATTTACTTCATTGATAAGTTCTTTCATATCATCCCCCCCTCCGATAATTAATCCTCTCTGTTTTATAGATGGTCTAAACAAACTATCTCCATAAATTCTCCATGTTAATATAAAAATGAAAGATATTATCAAATATATAAAAAGATTTGTTTTTGGAGCAATGCCAAAATAAGGTATAAAGTAAAAAAATAAAACGGCTATAAAAGAATTGATCAATTGGGCATTTAAAACAGTGCTTGGTAATCTACTTTTTAAAATCAAAGTATGTTTTTCATAAATACCTCCAATAAAAAAAACCAAGAGCCAAACAATTATAATGATTGAAAACGGCAATAAGTGTAAATAAAAATAGTCGTATGATGGTATAGAAAAGTATCTGAAAGAAAGAGCGACGAACAAAGAGAAGTATAAAATTAAAATATCACCAAAAAAAAGATAAACTGCCTCTCTGTGTTTTTGTGAAATCATAACAATATTATACATAATAAATCTAAAAAAACTACCCTGATTTTAGATTCTGTTTTTTATTTTTTAACTTCCACAATAATTCAAATATTTGCTTCATAAAATGAGAAAAATCTCTGTCTTCAATTATCAAAACTTTTGTAGATGTATGTAAAAATATTTTTGAAAAATCTGATCCAACTTCAATAGATACATTAGGGAGGTATTCATCTGGAGATAAATATATTCCTTTATGATTATAGCTTCTATATTTTTTTCTAAATGTTTTCAATGAATCATCGTTGGGAGCAAAGAAACGAACACTTGTTTTTTGATTTTCTAAAATTTTAGCATAATCATAATATATTTCTGGTATATTTTTTCCTTTTCTAGGAACTCCATAAAAGGCTAACATCTCTTGCCCAGCAAGTTCATTTATCTTATATTTAATCGCATCTTTAACTTCATTTTTGCCATCAAATAAGTGTGCTATAGAATTTTCTTTTTTAGATTTATTAAATAATCTTGGTATTGTAGATTTAATTTCGTCTATTTTAATTTCTAAATCAAGAAAGAATTCTGTAGGATCCTTTGCTATGTAGACCTGATTTTTTATATGAGGTATTTTTATGACCAACCCTTTTTTTCTTAATTCTTCTATTAACAAATAAACAGTCGGCCTTTTTATTCCGGATTGTTTTGCAATAGTGTATGCTGTTCCTTTGCCTATCTCTACCAAAGATAAATAGGCGCGAGCAGCTTTTTCACTGATTCCAAATTCCATCAATTGTTTAATCAATTTTTCCATAAATAATATATTAGTCATTTTTTATGACTACTAAATAAATATACCAATAATAGCTTTATATATCAACATATAAACAATTTTAAAAGTCATTATGTATGACTTTATATTTTGTTTATATAAAATAATAAAGGAAATGGTCTTTGAAAAATGAAAGAGGAAATTGTATGTACACCTTGATTGATTTTGAAAAACTTTGCAAAAAACTATATGATCCAAATGAGACAGGTGTTGTTGTAATAAGACAATTTATAGATCCAAGTCTTTGTAATCTTGTGTTGGGCGAACTAAAAGGAAACGAAAGAAATTATATTCAAAGACCAAAAAGATACGGCAACACTTCACAAGAACTTGCTAGTTGGGATTTTGAAATGGCAATAATGAGAAACTACCCATATTTATCAGAGGTAGAAAATGCTTACCTTAATTTATCTAAAAATTTGCATGAAAAAATAGAGAATGCATTTGAAGTAGATGAAGTGAGGGTTAATTCAAGTTTTTATCAAAAATGTGATATTGGGATTGGACCACACAAAGACAATAGCTTTTCTGTAAATTTTACTTTTATATTTGTAATAAAAGGCAAAAGTAATTTTTGTACTGCAGAAGATAAGAATCAGACTAATGAGATAAAATTTTCTACAGATCAAGGGGATCTTGTAATATTGAGAGCTCCTAGAAAAATAGATAGTGAGGATTTGAGACCGATACATTATGTATGTGATATTGAAGAAGATAGGCACATTATTGTTTTTCGAGAGATAAATCATAAAATTTTATTCAATACCAAAAAAAATCTTAGATACAACAACTAAAGGATGTTAAAATGACTAAAAAATATAAAATTTTAGGTCTTGGAAGTAATCTTGGTAACAAACTATCCAATCTTGAAGTTTCTATTGGTAAACTTGAAGATAGAGGATTTAAGGTATTAAAAAAATCAAAAATATATGAGACAGAGCCAGTTGATTGTTTAGACCAACAGTGGTTTTTAAACCAAGTAGTGATTATAGATACAGATAAATCTGTTGAACATTGTTATTTGGAATTTAAAGAAATTGAAAAGGAAATGGGACGCACAAATTTATACAGAAATGGCCCGCGTCCAATAGATATTGATATACTTGTTTGGGATGATCTTATTTACAAAGATATTCTTATATATAAAAATAAAAGATTAACTATTCCACACTCTCGCATATGCGAGAGAAAGTTTGTCCTTGTTCCAATAATTGAAGCCACAGACGATACAGCATTATTGATTTGGTTGATGCAAAATACTCCTGGACAAAAAGTTATGGAATTCACAGAAGAAGAGGAAATCTGGTAATGAATGCAAAAAACTATATAGAGATAAATAATTTATGTCTAAGATGTAGGTTGGGAGTTTCAGAAGAAGAAATTTCCTACGCTCAAAAAATATTTATAAATTGCAAAATATTTGCAGATTTTAAGATTCCAATGGAAAGCGATAATATATCCGATAGTATTGATTATGTTTATATAATTTCAGAAATTGAAAAACTTATTGTGGATAGATCTTTTTGTTTGATTGAACATTTAGCAAATGAGATAAGGAAGATTCTATTCAAAAATCCAAAAGTAAAAAAAGTAAAAATTAAAATCATAAAACCAAGTGCAACAGCTAATACAGCATATGTTTCTTTTAATTTGAATGCCAGAAAATTAAATCATAGACATGTTGGATAAATATATCTTTTTGTATTTTACCTCACAGCTTTGCTGTGAGGTATTTTTCTTTCATTTTCTTAAAAAACAAAACAGATGGACATAATTGAATTAAAAGAAAAACTAATATAAAATAACCAAATGCAAGAAACACTAAAAAATAAAGGAAAAATGAAAATGATGTTTATGATAACCAAAGGTAATTTTGGTGGAGCACAAAGATATGTCTATGATTTGAGCAGGAAACTAAAAGCAGATTTTGATATTTCAGTTTGTTTAGGGACAAAAAATGGCTCAATTTTGAAAGACAAACTTGAACAAGAAAACATAAAAACAATTGAGCTCACAAATTCTATGAGAGACATCAAAATAACATCTGATATAAAAAGTCTGGTTGAAATAATTAAAATAATTAAAAAAGAGCGTCCAGATTTTATACATTTTAATTCTTCTAAAATTGGTTTTTTGGGATCAGTTGCTATTTTGTTTTTAAAAATAATAAATATATTTAAAAAAGATAAAATCAAATTTAGATCAATTTTTACAATACACGGATTTGCTTTTAAAGAAGAGAGTAGAAATATTTTTTCAAAAATATTATTTTTATTATTTTATTATTTTATCATCATTATTTGTGACAAAACGATAGCAGTATCAGAAAAAACCAAAAGAAATATATCCAGATTTTCTTTAATAAGAAATAAAATAGAAGTGATACATAATGGAATAGAAAATTTTATTGAACCAAATAAACAAAAAACACTAATAAAAAAAGAAGAAAATGATATTATTTTATTTACCATAGCTGAATTACACAGAAATAAGGCTCTAAATAAAGCTATTTTAGGAATATCTGATTTACCAAATGAATTAAAAAATAGAATTAAATATTATATAGCAGGCGAAGGAGAGGAGAGAGAAAATTTAACAAAATTAATAAATGAGTTAAAACTAAATGCCAATATATTTTTATTAGGTTTTATAGATGATGCTAGACAATTAATCAATGAATCTGACATATTTTTATTTACTTCTATAAATGAAAATCTACCTTATGTAATTTTAGAAGCCGGATATTCTAAAACACCAATTATCAGCACAAGTGTTGGTGGTATACCGGAAATAATAAATGATATGGAAAATGGTATATTGATACATCCAAACAATTCAAAAGAAATAACAGAAGCAATAATATATGCAGTAAACAATAAAGAACAGCTAAATAACTATAGTGAAAATTTAAAACAAATCATAATAAATAAGTTTTCACTAGAACAAATGATTTCAAAAACAACAGCTTTGTATAATTATTTATTTAAATAACTATACAGAATCTGGACTACCATCTAAAAATAATGCCCTATCAGAATTAAGTGAATAATTTTTCATACCCATCAAAATACCTAAGCCTAAAAATTCTGCCACCAAATGAGAACCTCCATAACTCATAAAAGGCATTGTTATACCCGTCACAGGCATGAGACCGATATTCATACCAACATGAATAATAAAATGGGAAATAAAAATAGACAATAAACCCAGCCCATAAAAAGTTTCAAAATTGCTCGCACCCCTTTTAGAAATATTTAATATCTTGAAAAAAATTACTCCATATAAAAATATCATTATAACAACACCAACAAAACCCCACTCTTCACTAAAAGCTGCAAATATAAAATCCGTCTCATATTCGGGTAAAAATTGTAATTTAGATTGACTTCCAAGTCCAATACCTTTGCCCAAAAAACCTCCAGATCCTACAGCTATAACAGATTGATATACATTATATCCAGCTCCTCTTATATCAGTTAATGGGTCTATAAAAGTTCGTATTCTCGCTTTTTGATAATCTTTAAAACCAAAAAACCAAAGACAAGAGAAACTAATGCTAGCCATCAAAAAAACCATTAATAAATGTTTTTTAGACACACCAGATATTAAAATAACAGAAAGCCATATAAAAAATATAATTATTGCTGAACCAAAATCTGGTTGTAATAAAACTAATAAAAATAAAATAAAGGCATAAAATCCAGATACAAATATATGCCTTATATTAGCTATTTCTATATGCCTTCTACTAAAATATTTTGCTAAAACTAAAACCAAGACTATTTTTACTAAATCAACGGGTTGAAAAGCAAAAAAACCAAGATCAAACCAACTCCGGGCACCTTTAAAAATTGAACCTGAAATAAACAGCATCAACAAAACAAAACAAGAAGAAATAAATATTATAAAAACAGATGAGCTTTTTCTTAAAAAACGCCAATCAATCAAACTTGCAATAAAAAATATAAAAACAGAAAAAGACAACCAAATCAGCTGTTTATTAAATAAATTTCTAAAATTAACATCATAATCAGTATTATCAACAAAAGAGTTTAGTGTTAAAAGACCAGCAACAGATACCAAAATTACACTTAAAAATAAAATCCAATCTATTGATTCTGTGATTCTCTTCAAAAAAATTGGCATAATTTTAATTTAAATTTCCAAATATTTTATGAGTAATTTCTATTCTTGCCGGTACTTCTTTACAAATTTGGTAAGAGATATCTTTATAAATCTGAAACAAATCATCAGTAGTAGGTGCATAAAAATATTTTTTATCACTAGAGGCTATTTTTTTAAGAAAGGATTCATTTATATTTTTACCTAAACCAACAGTATATATATCTATGTTATCTTTTTTAATATTTAAAGACTCATTTAATGCCAAATTTTCTGCATAATTTATGTCTTCTTTTTCTGTATTACCGCTCTGAACCAATGGAGCGTTTGCTATCCCATCTGTAAATAAAATTATAATTTTATTTGAATCTGATTTTGTTCTAGCAGACAAAAGCTCCTGTCTTCCAAATCTTAGAGCTTCAAATATATTTGTATATTGTAAACCTTGATTAAATATATCTATTTGAGTTAAAATATTTTCAACTTCTTTAAAATCACTTGTCAGAGTTAAATCAATAGGATCTGTTGCATTATTTGCAAAAGAAACAACAGAAACCTGATCTTCTTTTGATAAATTTTCTAAAAATGATATTGTTGCAATTTTTGCATCAGTCAAAGGTTGTTTAGGTTTTATAGATACCGAAGCCATAGAACCAGACCTGTCAAAAAGAAGAACAATATCTGAATTTTTATCACATCTTTTAATACCTAAATCAAATGGCTTATTCCAAGTAAAAAATATTTGCTTTGATGTGTTTTTATTTAATTTATCTACAAAAGTACGAGAAGATGCTATTACATTATCTTTACCATCAAAAATAGCCACGATTAATTCAATATTCTCTAAATTAGTTAGTCCATCATTTTTTACCTCGGCCTCTATTTTAGGAAAAGAATCTAATTTTATAAGAGGAGTATGTGTTATTTTTAAATCATTATAATTATCAGTCTTATCGACTTCCCACAAAATACCTTTCTCAATTTCAAACAAAGCTCTTTGTGGTCTATTTAATTTTAAATCTATATTACCTTCAAAAATACCCACCGTTTTATTTTTCGGCAAAATAGTTGCGCCACTTTTTTCAAAAATAACATCACTCTTATCATTATAAATTGTGATTTTATATGGCAAATAAGAAATTTTATGATTTATATTTGGATTTTCTACATAAACTAAAAGGCTCCAAATGTTTGCATCTACATTAAATAACCTTGGATCCCATTTTATAATAGGTTGTATTGTTTCTCCCTGACAAACAGATTGACATTTCCCTCCACAATCAATACCCGTCTCATCTCCATTTTTTAAATTATCAAAACAGCTGGGTTTTTGATACCAAAAATTGTAAAAAAAGTAAAAAGAAATACCCGATAAGAATATTACCAAAATAAATAAATAAATATTTTTTCTTCTGCTAGCCCATTCGTTCATACATCATATTATATACTATATACAAATATCTATCATCTATTTAACCATAAATTTGACAAAATTATAATATAGTAGATTCTTACCAGACTCAACCCTGATCTGTCGAGGAATTCATGAAGAAGCAAGGTCTACTTGCTCACCCTAACACAATCCATGCCGGATTTTAGATTTTATTTCTGTTGACTTTCTAATTCAGCGATTTCTTCATCTATTTCTTTAATGCGTTCACTGACTTCACTGCTCTCTCCTTCCGCAAGTCTATTCGCCAATTGACCTCTTTCTACAAATAAAGTATTAATCTTTATTCTTCTTTCATTATCTGCTATTTGTTCAGGTGTCCCTTGATCATCATTTTCGTGATCTCTATTAACTTCATTATCTAATATTTCCATAAATTTAAATTTTATTTCATGTGCATTAACAACATGAAAATCTACTATTAATGAAACTATTATATCATTTATCGTAATTAACTAAAAGATTGTGTATATAAGAAACATGTGACACTGTATTTTAGATTTGAAAACTATGTGCTGGCGGCTACCTACTCTCCCCTTGCGAGTACCATCGGCACTACCAAGCTTAACTTCCGTGTTCGGAATGAGAACGGGTGTGACCTTAGCGTTAAGCCACCAACACACAATATTCAAATATTAAATCTCTTTCAAAAGTCTTTCTTGCGAGAATTTTTGAAATAAATCTATTTATATATTTTATTTAAAAAAACAATTATAAGACTTGAAAGTCCCATATAGCAGAGTAAAATTTTCTAAAAACAGAAACAAAATGTTTCTGGTGGAAAGAAATCGGAAAATTAGTACGCCTCGGCTTAATATTTTACAATACTTACACCTAGCGCCTATCAACGTGATCATCTCTCACGATCCTTAACGATTCCTAATCTTGGGGTGGGCTTCCCTCTTAGATGCTTTCAGAGGTTATCCTTTCCCGACTTAGCTACCCTGCGATGCTCTTGGCAGAACAGCAGGCACACCAGAGGTCAGTTCACTCCGGTCCTCTCGTACTAGGAGCAAATCCCCTCAAGAATCAACGCCTGCAGTAGATAGGAGACCAACCTGTCTCACGCTTGATTTGTCCGCCATAGCTTTTAGCGAAGGCGGAACCCCACAATTACTTGTGGCAATGGACTATAGCTTAATCTGTTTTCCTCTGTAAGAGAGGAGGGAGGGTACCGTGGCACGCATGGAATCCATTTTTTGCAAAATGGAAACTGCAAATACAGTCCGACATACTTCGTCGTTTGGGTTGACTGATTGCTTATTCTCCCCTCACCTCTTACAAAAGAAAACAAATTGTTGACGTTTAGTCTCTACGGGTCCGCGTCAGACGCGGTTCCCTCGGTGTTATCCAAATTGGACTTCACCGATATAAGTCAACTTATTCCAATGATTCATAAAGTTTTTAAAGTTATAATGTTTATAAAGTAAATACATTTTGCACTTACTTTAAAAACTTTACGGACTTTCTACTTTATAAATCATCGGACCGCCGTGATTTGATTGCATCGCCCGCCATAGCTTTTTTAGCTAAGGCGGGTATCTACTAACATTTATTATTAAAGTCTTGATATCTTTAATAATTTTAAAACGAAAAAACTAAAACAAAATTATTTATAATTTCTCGAAGGGATTCAGATTGCACAACAGTTGAAAGTTTATAAAGTTTATAAAGTTTATAAAGTAAAAAATTAATTCCCTTACTTTAAAAACTTTACAAACTTTTAACTTTATAACTTCTGTACGGTCTGAACCCAGCTCGCGTATCTTTTTAAATGGCGAACAGCCATACCCTTGGGAGCTTCTCCACCCCCGGGATAAGATGAGCCGACATCGAGGTGCCGAACACTGCCGTCGCTCTGGACGCTTAGGCAGTACCAGCCTGTTATCCCCGGAGTAGCTTTTGTCAGATAATCTTTCGCCGCGTCTAACGCGGACGATCGGTTCATTTAGCTCTGCTTTCGCATCTGCGTGACACTTACGTCTTGCAGTTAAGCCAGCTTGTGCCTATACACTATCGGCATGGTTTCCATTCACGCCTAGCTGACCTTAATAGGCTCCTCCGTTACTCTTTAGGCATTGTGTTAATCAATAACTAACGGATAAATTATTACTCTTTGTGTCGCCACAAAGTTCGGACTATATCATCTTCTTTTTCAAGAAGGTTAGCGTTTAGTCTCTGAAGGATTAAATATTCAAATTTTTGGAGTCAAGATTTGCTTGACAAAAAGTCATTGTTTTGCCATAATGACCACGAAAGGAGTTCCTTATGTGGTTAGCGTTGGTTGGGTTGGGTCACCAGCATTCATTGACCCATCCCCAACACCACCAAGATCAGATGGTTTTTGTGGTGATCACCGTTCCTTTGATTTTCGGTCTTTGCCTCATTGGCTTTTTCCGAAAGTTCCAACTCATCTAACAAGACCGTAAGCCAGTCGCGTAAGAGCTGGCATTTTCTTTTTCCAAAAATTTGAATATTTAACTTCCCTGCTGATTATCTCAAAGAGATTTCTCAGCATATAGCTAACTTTTCTCATAGAGGTTTCGCTCTATGGTCCCCCTTATTTGTTTGTTTTGAGATGACAAATCTCTGGAGGCGCCATGGATTCAGTATTCAAAAAAATTAAATCTTTTTAAATTTTAAATACTGAAGGATAGCGCCCCACTAAAACTGCCCATCAGGCACTGTCTCTGTCCGTTTTTGCCGAACAGGTTAGAAAATATGTCAATACAGAGTGGTATTTCACTGACGGATCCATCTGCCCCAAAAGGCAAACTTCAAATCCTCCCACCTATGCTACGCAGTAAAAACATATCCTCAATGCCAAATTACAGTAAAGCTTCCGGGGTCTTTTCGTCTAACTGCAGGTAACCGGCATCTTCACCGGTACTGTATTTTCACCGAGCGAGTCCCCGAGACAGTTCCCCAGTCGTTACACCATTCGTGCGCGTCTGAACTTCATTTGAGTTTGACTATTCTGCCCGCGCGAGCAGAATCTCCTACCCCACATTACTGTAGGCATTAGACTATATCTTCATCTGCGAATTGTTTTGAGAATCATGGATAAAGGTAACTTGCGCTTCCCTGATCCATTCATCTTGTAAGCGCTTTTGAGAATTTTTCTCAAACCGCTCACTTTGTGGTGCTCTAAAACTTTCATCTGACGGCAGATTTCTGCAAACCGCAGGAAATCTTTTTGCTTTGCTGACTTTAAAGGAAATTTTTCAAAGTGTGGAATGACTTTCTCTAAGAGATCGTTAATCTTTCTCACTTCATACTTCAGGGTTCTGTCTCCCCAATCGCGGCGTATATGACCGCAACCGAAGTAAACAATCATGAGGTCAAGTACTTCGCGCCGATCATAATTTTGACCGACACAGAAACTTGGCTTCACTTCCCATCCGATTTTTAATTTCTCTCGTTTCGATACCGAAACAGAGAAACATCCTTCTCCATCAACATATCCGGAGATGTAGTTTGCGAGCTCTCTTCGCAGAGTCGGCGTGTTATAGCTGTTCATACAATATAATTGTATTACCTAAGCTATCTATGCGCCACTAGTTAGTGGTACATAAGTCGTTACGGGGTTAATTCAGTACTAATTTTTGGAGTCAAAATATTATTGACAATTAATCTCTGCTATGTTTATATCCTTCCAGAGGATACCTACATGAACAACGAATCGCTTTTTTTGATCCTACCTTTTTTAGCTGTAATAATCTCTGCGATTGTTACATATTGGGCAAATCGCGATCCTAAACCCCCCCAGAGAACCCTGAGGGGTTTTCTTCTTTCCAAAAATTAGTACTGAACAACTTCCCACGGTATTACCCTTCTTTCGAGTCGGGCTCCACCGTTATAAGCCGAATTTTTTATCGAGATCGCTCTCGAAACTGGCAATTCAATTACCAGACAAGGAATTTCGCTCAACTATTCCTTCAAGTTGGACTCTATCTTTTCCCTTCCCGCTTAGCGGGATTCGGGACCATGACGTTGGTGCGCTTGTTTGTCATGTTTGGACTAAAACTACATTACTGTAATTTAGGTAGCTTCTTTTTTGTGTAACTAACTTTATTTTGTCTCTTTACTCTTAAATTTTGTCTAACTATTTATCTCTATAACTGTCCCAGTCCTTTTGAAAACTTCATTAAATGAAATTCTCAAAACCTTAGGACAATTATAGTTATTGCCGACATTCACCAGGGCTTACAACAATCACCATGAAAATCTTGCGACTCTCACAACGTCGTTGTTTGACCTTCTGGCATTGGTCAGGTGTCACCCCCTATACATCCTCTTACGAGTTCGCAGGGAGCTGTGTTTTTGATAAACAGTCGCCAGGGATTCTTTAGCTGCGGCCCCACTTGTGTGGGGCAGGCCTTATACCGAAGGTACGGCCGCTTTTTTGCCGAGTTCCTTGGGGACATCTCACTCGTTCGCCTTGGTCTTCTCGACCTGACTACCTGTGTCGGTTTACGGTACGGTCTACATATATTTAATCTTAGAAGTTTTTCTTGGAAGCGCGCTTTGCAAACTCTTCAGAACCGAAGTTCCAAATTGCTATATTGCTTAAATTTTGTATTAAAACAAGTTATGCGGATTTTCCTACACAACATTTTTACAACACAGACATCAAATCCAATAATGTGCTTTGCATACTACACTCCGTCCCTCCATCGAAATATATATAGGTCACGGAATATTAACCGTGAATCCATCGGATGCGACTTTCGTCATCTCCTTAGGACCGACTAACCCTTCCCTGATTGACATCGGAAAGGAAACCTTAGTCTTTCGGCGTGACGCGTTTTCAGCGTCATTGTGGTTACTTGTGCCAACATTCTTACTTCATAACGCTCCACTGTGGGTCACCCCTTCAGCTTCACTGCGGTTATGAATACTCTCCTACCGCTTGTAAACCTCATCAAAGATCCGATTTTCAAAAAATCAGAAAAAAATTGTGTCAAAATTGTTTGGATTTTGGTGGCCAGTGTAGGGCTCGAACCTACGACCTGTGGCTTATCGGGCCACTGCTCTTCCATCTGAGCTAACTGGCCACATACCAAACCGACACCTTCACCAAACTTTTAGAAGAAACTGGTGGGCTTACTCGGACTTGAACCGAGAACCAATCGATTATGAGCCGACTGCTCTAACCATTGAGCTATAAGCCCACTTTCTACCAAAAGTGGTGGTAGGGGGAACGGGAATCGAACCCGTACGGATATAATATCCAACGGATTTTAAGTCCGTTGCGTCTACCAATTCCGCCATCCCCCCACAAAACAAAAAGAACAAATCTTTGATGAGGTTTACAAACCCTCAGTTTCGGTACATAGCTTAACCCCGATTATCTTCGGCGCAAAATCTCTGAATGAGTGAGCTGTTACGCTTTCTTTAAAGGATGGCTGCTTCTAAGCCAACCTCCTCATTGTCGGAGAAATGTCACCACCTTAAGTGTACTTAGCTATGATTTAGGGACCTTAAATAGAGATCTGGGCTGTTTCCCTTTTGACGAACGGAGCTTAGCCCCCGCCGTCTAACTGTCATACTTTTTACTTGCAGTATTCGGAGTTTGATAGGTCTCGCGAGATTTCTCCCTGTCGAGACCTTCCAGTGCTCTACCCCCGCAAGGAACGCATGACGCGAACCCAAAAGCTCTTTCGGAGAGAACCAGCTATTACCAGGTTCGATTAGCTTTTCACTCCTTACCACAGGTCATCCGAAGGAATCGCACGACCAACCGGTTCGGGCCTCCATCATTCTTTCGAATGACTTCACCCTGCCCATGGCAAGCTCACCTGGCTTCGGGTCTAATATATACGACAAATTGCGCGCTATTCACGCTCGCTTTCACTTAGCCTCTGCAGGTCGACTGCTTTGGCAAGCCGCATAAATTAACTCGTTGGCTCATTCTTCAATAGGCACGCCATGACGGACTGCATAATATATAAAAATTTTACTCTAAATAATGGGTGGGTAGGATTGCTCTGCAGAACAATCCTACCCCTGGGAATGATAGGATTTTGTTACCAAACATGAGCTCATGTATTGGAAACTTAACCCAACCAAAAATGACCCAGAATAATCTTTCTGTCTTTCTTGGTCAAAACCAACAGAGCGCGACTGCTGTTTGTCTTAATCCAAGATTCCTTTTAGTTTTCCATTCTGAATGATTGGGTGACTCCATCTCCCCATTATTTAGAGTAAAATTTTATACATTATGCAACCCGCTCTGACTCCTTGTAAGCATATAGTTTCAGGTCTATTTCACCGCCCTCACCGGGCTACTTTTCACCTTTCCCTCACGGTACTAGTTCACTATCGGTCTAGAAAAATATTTAGCCTTACCGGTTAGTTCCGGTAGATTCCCCCGAGCTACTCGTGTCTCGAGGTACTCAAGAACAACAACAAGAAAGATTATTTATTTTAAATTACGGGACTATTACCCTCTAGGGTACTTCTTTCCAGAAGTTTCTTCTAATAAATAATTTTGTAACTTTCCTCGTATAAATACGAAGTTGTCGTCTTACAACTGCATGCGAAACACATAAATCACAAAGTCTATAAAGTTATAAAGTAAAAAGTTATAAAGTAAAAATTTTATTTTCTACTTTAAAAACTTTATGAACTTTATGAACTTTTAACTTTACAAACTATGTGTTTCGCACGCTCTGGGCTTCTCCGCTTTCGCTCGCCGCTACTTACGGAATACTTTTTGGTTTCTTTTCCTCCTGGTACTGAAATGTTTTACTTCCCAGGGTTTGCATCCTTCGCTTACGCTCAGGATAACTTGCAAGCAAGTTGGGTTTCCCCATTCGGACATCTCCGGATCAAAGGTTGCTAGGCACCTCCCCGAAGCTTATCGTAGCCAGCTCACGTCCTTCATCGCTTTTTCTAGCCAAGGCATCCACCATATGCTCTTAACTTCCTATCCACCAGAACAACTCTGTTCTGAATGTTTTAGAAATATTTTAAATCAATCATCTTGAAGAAATAATTGATTTTTATTTTATTTTACTCTGCTATATAAGACCAAATAAAAAGTCTATATAGTTTTTCCATTTACAACAAACAAAGACCCCTTAGATTTTAATCTAAAAGCGATGTTGCAATGGCATATACCTAATCATCTTTTCAGACTTTTAGGGTTATTTGTCAAAATTCATTCTCTCAAACAAAACTGTATTCTCTACCCTCATCTTCTAAAAATGTTTAGATTTTTAAAATATGAGGATATTGAATTTTTTAAACAAAAAACGCTCTTTCTTATAGAGCGTGTTTACAAAAACAAAAAGGATATTCACCTTTTATACGCTCTATAATTAATCAACATAATCAACATATGTACCCGTAAGTATAATCGGATTTTAAAATATGTCAAGCATAAATTATATAGAAAAAATTATATATGTGGACTATCTGTGGAAAACTAAAAAATAGCCTGAAAAGGCTATTTTTTAGTTTAAATTTAAAAACTTAATTTATTTTTTATCTGATATTTCTTTACCTATTTTTTCTATAACTCTAGAAGCAGCCTCTTGCCCACCTAAACCAAAAGAAAGACCCAAACCTAAAGATAGAGCCACCACCAAACCTGTAAATATTGTTTGTACGAAACCAGAAGCTATACCTAATTGAGAAAGAGCTACTAGTATTGCAAATACCCATATCACCCACTTAGTAACAGTTGCTAAAAATGGTGCAGAAGTAATATTTGCTGTCATAGCAGAAGATAGTACTACTTTTTTCATAGCATCAGCTACAATGCCTGCGACTATAAGTATAAGTACCGCTACAATAACTTGAGGAAGATAAACTAATATATCTCTCAAAAACATTGTGACTTGAGATAGTTTTAATACATCAAATGCTCCCACCAAAAAGACAACCATGATAAACCACTTAACTAAGCCACCCAAAAAATTGCCTGCATTCAAATCAAGTCCACCTCTATTTAAAAATGATTCTACCCCAGCTTTTCTTAAAGCTTCATCTATTTTAATAGCTTTAATAATTTGAGAAACAACTCTTCCAAATAATGCTCCTATACCCCAGCCAAGCAAAACGATTACAATAGCGATAACCAAATTTGGTACAAAACCAACTACACCAACCCAAAGATTTCTAAATGAGAGAGTGAGGACTTCACTCCAAGTATCTAATGTCATATTTGTTAATTTTTAATAATACTAATAATTACACCATAAAATATACTCTTAATAAATATATTTTCAACAATAATTTGTGGATAATCAATATGCTAAAAGTTTTTAATATAAAATAAAAAAAGAAAACCCCACACCGGTCCGAAAACCAATGCGGGGGTAAAACAAAGTCGCGGACTAAGGTCAAATTATCTGAGCTATTAGAGATCTAAGACCTAAGTCCAGAGTGCTACTTACTGAATAGGAGAGCGGGATATTCCAAGTACCAGTTATAGTCCAGCCAGAACCAATTCAATTCAACCTCGTAGCTGTTGTCGTAGAGATACGGGACCATCAGTTGACTGTAGCGGCTCTGCACGACCGAGCCCCACAGGAACACCTTCTTGTCCGCGAACAAATTACGGAACACGGCGATACCCTTCTGTTGAATTGCGAGCCCGTCTTGGAGGTTCAAGCACGAGGTGAGATCGTTGTTCTTCTGCAAGTGCTTGTAGATGGTGTTGCCATCCACCGAACCGCTATGCTGACCATCGTGGAACCACAGCTCAACACTTGAGAGGTCGTATTCAGCTGGTCCCGAGCACTCCAAATTCGGGTGCTTCAACTTCTTCATCCAGTCTGGGTAGCTCGGCCTCAATGAGCGGTCCACACGGATGATGAAATCCGATGCCGGTTCCGACGGTGGCTCTGGCTTCATTGCCTCCACCAACAGCAGTTTGCCTGCGAGGAACCGCTTGACTCTACGGACACCACCAAGCTTATTGAAGAGAGCCTCAATGCTCACATCTTCAACATATACATTATATTTCGACATAATATTTTCCTTCTCCGACTGTTAGTCGGCATTGTTTCCCCACCTGTTAAGCAGGGAGCTGTGATTACGGCAGGTTGTTGTGCGATGCTAGAGGACGACCACATTGGTAGTCATAGCTAAAAAATACTTAATTTCTTTGAATTATTGTGAATTACCTATATTTAAGCAACTTTTAGCTATGACCACATGAAAGATTATTTCAATTTCTATACCCTATTATATCACAGAATAACCTAAAAAGTCAAGTTTTGAATCCTGGATTCTGCCTCCAACTTATACTAAAAATATGACTTAAAGTATGGGCGACTATTCTATATTTAATTTATTTATAATCTTTTCATGAGAATAATCTAAAATATCCCTAACTAATTTATCAAATACAGATAATCTATACTTAAATTCGTTTGTCTCAAAAACAACATATCTTATTTCTTTGCCAATCTCTGATTCAATTATCTTTATGGTATTGTCCAAATGACTTAACTTTATATTGTCACCTACAATAAGCAGATCAGCTCTTGAATCTTCATTTTTTATGAAGATGCCAGAAATAACAAGAAGTTGAATTTTTCCAGATTTAGATATCTTGTTTATTATCTCTTTATGTTCAAACGGATTTATATTTGAAAGAAAAGACTCTAGAGATTTTATATGAGGAAACTTTTGATCAAGTGTCCAGCCATTTACTCTTTTTTTAAAACTCTCAACTGTTCTATTTCTTTGAATCTTTACATCTTTAAAATAGGATTTCTGTTTCAAAAAACCAATCTTTTCTAAATTGTTTATTTCTGTCCTTGCACCAGAAATTGAGACCTTGGCTCTCTCAGAAGCTGTAGGTATATCAAAAACCATTTCAGGATTTAACAAATATAATTTTATTATCTTTACTTTGGCAGAACTCCCAAAAAGCTTTTCTAAAATGTCCATATTATTTCTAAATTAAATTTATATTTTGAATTCTAGCAAGCAAATCAAATATTTCAAAATGACCCATATCAGACATAGAAAGCCCTGCCATAAACTTGGCAAGGCTTTCTATTTATATGTTTTAAATAATATGTTATTTAAGTGTAACTTTTCCTCCAGCTTCTTCTATTTGTTTCTTTAGTTTTTCA
>CAZFHL010000002.1:14353-47058 GCA_964519145.1 uncultured Candidatus Saccharibacteria bacterium | reverse complement strand
ATTAAAAGATATAAAAGACGCCTTGGAAAAAAGTGAAAATGATAATTACGGTATTTGTGAAATTTCAGGAGAAATGATAGAAGAAGAAAGACTTATTGCAAACCCAGCAGCTAGAACTTGCAAGGCGCATATGAATTAGATCTACCAATTATATTTTATAAAATATTTTAATATAGACTTTTTGAATAGATCTAATAAATCTTTTGAACAAAACTTTTATACAAAGTTTTGTTTTTTTGTTAATATTTCAATATGTCTTATGCTAAAGTCCATAGTGCTCAAGCAAATTTATTGAAACCATATATCGTAGATGTAGAGGCAGATATCTCAAGAGGGTTAAATTCTTTTTCTATTGTTGGTTTGGGAGATAAAGCAGTAGATGAAGCAAAGGATAGGATAAGTGCTGCGGTTAAAAATAGTGGTTTTGAATCTCCAAAATCTAAAAATCAAAAATTAGTAATTTCTCTTGCACCAGCAGAGATAAAAAAGGAAGGCTCTGGGCTTGATGTCTCTATTGCTTTAGCTTATTTGCTTTCAAGTGGAGAAATAAATTTTGATCCAAAAGATAAAATATTTTTAGGAGAACTTTCTTTAGATGGAAGTCTGAGATCTGTAAAAGGGGCTCTAGCTTTCACAAGAAAAGCAAAAGAAATGGGTTTTAGAGAGATATATTTGCCAACAATAAATGCAGAAGAAGCCTCTTTAGTATCAGATATTTTGGTTTATGGCGCAGATACTTTAGGGGAGATAATAAATCATATTCAGCACGATACAGATATAAATCAGAAAATAAAACCAAAAAAATTTAAGAAGATTGAAGAAACAGATTTTATCATTGGTAATGATTTATCTGATATAAAAGGTCAAGAATCTGCAAAAAGAGCTTTAGAGATAGCAAGCGCGGGAGGGCACAATATTGCTTTGTACGGTCCTCCTGGGACAGGGAAGACCATGCTTGCAAAAGCCATATCAAATATATTACCACCACTTTCTTTTGAAGAAATGCTCGAGATTACAGAAATACATTCTATGAGTGGTTTGTTAAATGATAGTTTTATAAGAGAGAGACCTTTTAGATCTCCACACCACACATCTTCAAATGTTTCTCTTATTGGTGGTGGAAGCAATATAAGACCAGGGGAGATTACTTTAGCACACAAAGGAGTTTTGTTTTTAGATGAATTTCCGGAATTTGATAGTAAAACCATAGAATCATTAAGAGAACCTCTTGAAGAGAGGGTAGTTTCCGTTTCTCGTGCTAAAGGCACTGTAAAGTTTCCTGCACATTTTTTATTGGTTGTTGCTATGAATCCTTGTCCTTGTGGCAATTTTGGTATTAAAGGAAAATCTTGTACTTGTAGTCATATACAAATAGAGAGATATAAAAGAAAGATTTCTGGACCAATAGTAGATCGTATAGATATTTGGACTGAAGTTTCAAGGATTGATCATGATAAATTGACATCTAAATCAGAAAAAAGTGAATCTATACCTGCAAGAAATAGAGTTATAAGAGCAAGAGATATTCAAAAAAATAGGTTTTCTAATTTTGGGAGAAATATAAGTAGTAATTCTGAAATGAATGCAAGAGATATAGTAAATATTTTAAAAATTAGTGATGAGGTAAAAAACATATTAAATCAATCTGCTAAAACTTTGGATTTGTCTGCGCGCTCTTATCATAAAATTATTAAATTGGCGAGAACAATTGCGGATCTTGAAAATGCAATTGATATTTTGCCAAAACATATTTTAGAAGCTATTTCTTATAGACCAAAGCAAAATATTTGATGCGTATAAAAATGCTTTACAATAGGCATGTTAATAAGTCTTTAAAAACATTTGGCCCCGGTCGCTTGCGCGACCGGGGCAGGTAGGGTTACCTCGGCCCGAAGAAGATCGGTCCGAAGAGGTATAAGAGGACCACAAGCGTCAACAGTGGCGTGTAGTCCCTTCGATCCGATGAAGGCGCACAAGGCCTTGTCGGATCAAAATTCTTGATAGAGAAATGGACCTCGGGGAGCTCGGAGCCTCCCCCGACATTATTTAGGTTGCGCGCGTGCTTCACGCGCGGATTTATCTTTTTGTAGTTCATAAAAAAGCCTCCAGTATTAATTATACACATAAATATAGATTTGTCAACTATACTATATGAAAATGTTAACTTACGAAGTTTATGTAGTTTATTTAATCCTACTAAAAATATACAAGTGTGTATGCTCATTAACTTGTAAAATTGCTAATTTTTTATTTATGTTGAAAAATAGAAGGTTTTGATTTTTTTGGAATCATGGAACGATATATTGACTAATTTAGTTTTTTATGATAACCTAAAAAAGTTGTTCTTTAAGAACTTCAGAAAGAAAAGGAGTTTAGAATGGTTCCAAATATTCCAAATATTGCTTTTTTTGGTGGAGCAGATGTTGTTGCTTTTTTGAAAAAAGAAGTTGGTTCGGGTGAAGAGGTTGGTATGTTTTCTGTAGGTAAATCAAAAGTCTTCATTAGTCAAGAAGGCGCATATTTCACAAGGATTGATCCATGTGTTGGTTTGCCTCAAGATCTGTGGCAATATTTTGATTTTTATAGGATTACCTATAGATTTACCAAGGAGACGGATCAATTTGGAAATTTGCATTGCCCGCGACAAAAAGGTGTCTACGTCATTGATGTTGAAGGTGTTGTGACTTCTGGAACTCTTGATTATAAAAACGGCGATTACTTACTCACTCTTTTTGGTAAAAAACTCACTGATTTGCTTGGTTTATATAATTTGGTGAGGATTGGAGCAATCCATCCTATTATCGAATTCGATAATCCGAGTGGCCAAAAGACTGCCCATCAGCTTGCAGAAGAGAATGATCGCTTGATTCATGATTTGAACGAATGTGCGATCGTCATGGATGCTAGCACCAATGAGATTTTGAGACAGATTCGTAACAAGAATGCACTCCAGGTAGAGTTTGATCGAGTCAATCTTGAATTGGCCAATTCCAATAAAAAGATCTCTAAAGTTCGAGACGAGTTAAAGCAAGCATTAGAATCTCTGAAGCTGTCAGGACGTGGATGTTTTCGTCGGTTGAACCATCTTCGAAAGGCTGTTAAGACAGCTCTCGACAGTATCTAAATAATTAGTTTGATATTTTCAAAACCCCTGGTCACTTGACCAGGGGTTTTATAATGCTAATCATTTTATGAGTGTTTTTATGCAGTTAAAAGTAAGATAATTAGTAAAATAAAATTTCTTTATTAAAATTTTTTAAAAATAAGAATTTTCTATAGATTACATAATGTTTTTACACTTTCCCCGATTATAAAAACAGGATGATCATTTCCAATATCTTGAAGAGTCTTTTTTGTAGTGTCAATATATTTTTCACTAAATGAAGTTTGTTCACCTGATGCTACGCATTTTTCAGCCAAAGTACGATTAGTAAATAGGGCTACAATACCACTGGTAGAACCACCGTGTTGATTCGTACTCATATCCTCAAATCTTTTTCCATTTTTAGAATTTGGATTGAATAGTAATATTCCAATATCACTTAATCCAACAAGTCTACCATTGCGCAAGCAATGCCCTGTCCTCATATTTGGATTTGGTTTGCCGGAAATCTTTTTGACTGTGGGCCAATTAGATTCACTTATTTCGGTGCTTATTTCATAAATAGATCCGTTTATTGTTACAGCAAAGAATTGTTCTAGCATTTTTACCTCTTTAAATAAACTACCACAATAGTAAGTAAATGTCTAAATAATAATTAAATTATTTATAAAATGAATTAGCACCTGGTTTTTTAGGTCAGATGCTAATATAAAGTCTTAGTTCCCAGATTCCAATTCTTTACAAGTATCACATCTAAAATCGTTAGTTGTGAATTTAGTTTCTTTTTAATTTGCTTATCACTTTTCCATCTATTTAGTAATTTAATCGTATAATCTTTTTGTTTATTTTTAATACTTATTCCTTCGTTCTTAAATATCTCGTTAGGATGTATTCCTTGCTCCTTCAGCTTTATAGCTCTTTCTTTAAATTCCTTTGTGAAATTATTCATATTTTTCTTTTGTTAATTATTTTTTAATTATACAAAAGAAAACAGAGAATTCGCTGTGTTTTGAGTCCACTTTGTGGGGTACGGATCAAAGTTTGAGGAGTTTTGCGACGAAAGCGAAGTGGTGGAGAAGGGGGTATTGAAACCCCGTCCAGAAAAAGTTTTGAAAATAATCTACATAGTATGTTTGATTTTTTCTGCCAAAGGCAGATTCAATTTTATTTCTTTAAAATCAACAAAACAAAATAAAATTATAATCTCTTAATTTAGAAAATAAATAGAGATATCTTTATTTTCGATTTTGAATTTATTACAATGAAATCCTCCTCTCAAAACAAGAAGGCTCACCGTCGTCTTCAGTTGGACCTAAAAAATTAGGCAACGAAAGCGAAAGCAAAGTCGTTTACACCAAAATATGGAGAAACGACAGATTTTGCTTTTGTAATAGTGTTTTTAGCACTTATTTTTTCTAACCTTTTAAAGAGTTATTAGAGCTCTACTATGCATATTTTCAAAGTACTTTTACTGTCTAAACCTTTCATCCCCCTAAAATTGATTTTATGAATTTAAAACAAACTTTAGGCAGATTGGGTTTATTGAATCGTGAGACTTTTAAAAGGACGCATACTATCTTGTAGTTTCTGAAAGAGTTTTATTTTAATCTTTTTATTTCTAAATCAGCGTCTCTTTTTTTAATTGTTTCTCTCTTGTCAAACTTCTTTTTACCCTTACCAACACCAACCTCTAGCTTAAGAAACTTACCTACATTATACACCGAAATAGGCACTATTGTCAATCCTTTGGTTTTTTCTACAATTTCTAATCTTTCTATTTCTGCTTTGCTTAAAAGAAGTTTTCTGTTTCGGTATGGGTCATAATCTTTCGGAGTGTTTTTTTCTTGGTAGGCCTTTATATAGCTACCTGTCAGAAAGGCTTCTTTGCCACGAATGGTAACATAAGCTCCATCGAGTGATCCTTGGCTTTTTCTTACAGATTTTACTTCAAATCCAAAAAGCTCAATACCTGCTTGTATTTTTTCTGTTATTTCATAATTAAAATATGCTTTTTTGTTTGAAATTAAAGACATATCATTATTGTATCAGAAAAAGATCCGCATATGCTAGAACAATATTAATTTATGTAAACTAATAAAATATTTAAAAATTGTATTTTTTATGATAATATCTACATACTATATTCCTTTAATATTTTAATATGCCAAAACAAAAACCATTTAAAAAAGAAGACAATAATCAACCTAAAAATGACAATAGCAAGTTAGGTAAATCTTTTTTCAATAACCTTGTTATTACTGTGCTTGTTATTTTTGTTATAACATCTCTCTTTTCTTTTATCGGGGGGTTTAATCCTAAAGAAGAAATTAGTTTATCTGAATTTGTAAATCAGGTAAAATTACAAAATGTTTCTGAAATCTTGGTGGCAGATTCTTCTATTGAAATTTTATTTAAAGATAAGACCAAAAAGTTTTCTAAAAAAGAAAACGGATCTAGTTTGATAGAAACACTTGTCTCTTATGGTATTACTTCAAATGAAATAGCAAATTTAAATATTAAAATAAAAGAACAAAGTGGTTTTGTTTACTGGATTTTAAATTTAGCTCCGATTCTTTTTCCTATTTTATTTATAGCTGTATTTATATGGATGATGACAAGACAAATAAAAGGAGCAGGAGTGCAAGCTTTTACTTTTGGTCAGTCAAAGGCTAGGATCATAGATCCAAATGATAAATCTCAAAAAATAACTTTTAAAGATGTTGCAGGGGCAAAAGAGGCGAAAGAGGAGCTCTCTGAAATTGTAGATTTTTTGAAAAATCCTAAAAAGTTTTTAGATATTGGAGCGAGGATTCCAAAAGGTATTTTACTTATGGGTGCTCCCGGAACTGGTAAAACTATGCTCGCAAGAGCGGTGGCGGGGGAGGCTGGAGTTTCTTTCTTTTCTATTTCTGGATCTGAGTTTGTGGAGATGTTTGTGGGAGTTGGTGCGAGCAGAGTGAGAGATCTTTTTACAATGGCAAAGAAAAGTGCCCCAGCTATTATTTTTGTAGATGAGATAGATGCTGTGGGTAGAGTGAGAGGTGTTGGTATGGGAGGGGGAAATGATGAAAGAGAGCAAACACTCAACCAGATTCTGGTTGAGATGGACGGTTTTGAACCAAACGAAAAAGTTATAGTGATGGCTGCTACAAACAGACCAGATGTTCTTGACCCAGCCCTCCTCCGCCCAGGAAGATTTGACAGAAGAGTGACTTTGGATTTGCCAGATAGAGATGATAGAGAAGCGATACTAAAAGTACATTCGACTAAAAAACCATTTGGAGAAGATGTAAATTTGAAAGTGATAGCAGAAAGAACTCCTGGGTTTTCTGGTGCAGATCTTTATTCTCTTATGAACGAAGGGGCAATTTTGGCAGCGAGGGAAAACAGAACTAAAATTTCTCAGTATGACCTTATTAGATCAATTGAAAAAGTGATGCTTGGTCCTGAGAG
This sequence comes from uncultured Candidatus Saccharibacteria bacterium, assembly GCA_964519145.1. Classification (GTDB taxonomy): domain Bacteria; phylum Patescibacteriota; class Minisyncoccia; order Phycocordibacterales; family WO2-35-19; genus CAZFHL01. The sequence goes on along the minus strand of CAZFHL010000002.1, from coordinate 40,502 downwards.
AAAAAGTCATATACTTTCTAAAAAAGAAAAAGAGATTACTGCGTATCACGAGGCTGGCCACGCTTTGCTCGCTTCACTATTACCTTATGCAGACCCGGTACATAAAATCTCAATCATTTCTCGTGGTAGAGCGGCTGGTTATGTTTTAAAACTTCCACTTGAAGACAGAAAGCTACAATCTAAAAAAGAATTTTTGGATGACATCTGTGTTTCACTTGGCGGATATGTGGTAGAGAAAATGATGTTTGATGACCTGACCACCGGTCCGTCAAATGATCTGCAGGTTTCAACAGCCTTAGCAAGAGATATGGTCACAAAATATGGTATGGCAGAAAGTATCGGTCCTGTGGCTTTAGAGGGGCAAGGAGGTAAGGTTTTGTTTGGTAGGGGGGTAGAGGAAAAAGGATTTTCAGAAAAAGTGGGAGCAGAGATAGATTTTGAAGTTTCAAAAATAATGAGAGAGGCTATGGAAAAAGCTGAAAAAACAATTATGGAAAATAAAATACTTCTTGATGCCATTGCAAAAAGAATAGTAGAAGTAGAAACTATGGAGAGGGGAGAATTTGAAGAAATGCTTAAAGCGCATGGTATTACTCCAAAACAGAAACTTGATATAGAACATCAAAAATAAGTATAAAGTTTATAAAGTTATAATGTTTGTAAAGAAAAAAAGTGTTTTAAAAAATATTGTATAAACATCAAAAATGAGTTAATATATTTTTATTACCGCCTTTAGCTCAGTTGGTTAGAGCACAGAGCTTATACCTCTGGGGTCCTAGGTTCGAATCCTAGAAGGCGGACATTGAACAAAGTGAAATTGTCCGCCTTAGCAAAGCAACTACTTGCTTTGCGTCTAGGATGAGAAAACCTTGAGTATATTTTAGATAAGCTTTGCTTATATAAAATACGAAAGGTGTACAGGTCATGTAATGACAGAAATTCCTAGAAGGCGGACTCTGAAGTGTTCAAATCCATGCACTTACCATTTTGGTATTAGTTTTAGAGGCTTATAGCTATTTTATATACCATATTTTTTGGTATTTTAATTTTCAGATGAAACAAATTAAATAAAAGTGTTTATTTAGCATAATTGACCAGAATCTCAAATCACAAAAATTAGTTTACGATTTAAGAACTGGAGCCCATCTTGTGATGAGCTCGCTTGTCTAGCCGGACAAGCTCGGGTTTTCAGGCGATTCGGCGGGCGTCTTTGGCGATATTCGCCATGAACTTCGGGTCACCGTGTCGCATACGAACCTGAAGCTCGGGAAGTCTTTCTCGCCAGTCTGGCGGGAAAATGAAAATGTCCATGTCGACCGGGTAGTCTGTCATGTTAAAGTAGAAAAGGTGGGCCGATTTAAAAGGAAATAGCAGATACACGACAATATCAGTTCTTGTCATGGCCAAGCCTCTGTACGACTCTAGCCCAGGGCGCTTGTTGGCACATTCAATTTCATCTTCGACCATCTTCATGAACTTTTGGCTAATCTCCTCTTTGCAAACGAGGATCAGATCGAGATCCTTTCCTTCCTCTCCTCGAGCCACACTGCCAAATACTTCGACAGCATGGATTTCAGCGATTCTATGGAATATGTTAACTGCCTTTTTGGCCTCTTCTAAGTTAATTCTTCCGCGACTAAGCTTTGCAATCTTCAAAGCCTTTCTGGGGTTTGTGCACCCCAATAGAGGCTCTGATGCATTGCGACCGCGGGATCTCTGCCACTCCGCGTGAGCCAACACAAACTCAATTGTGTCTGGCTTAAACTGCCGAAAATGTGATTTCTTCACTTTTCCTCCTTTAGAGACAGACTTTATCTCCGCTTTATATTATACACTTATACAGTATAAAAGTCAAGTATGTGGTGTAATTTTATGACTTTTATGTTCAAAAAACACTTTAATAAAAGAAATTTATTCAAAATGGATTTTGTCTTCCACAGCTGTTTTAAGTAGGGGGTATTTTTTTAATTCAAAATCTTCCTCAATTATTTTTTTGGCTTCTTCTTTGGCAAACTCTACCATTTTTATATTTTTTAGAGCTTCCATTGCCAAATCAGACACTCCCCATTGTTTTATACCAATTAAATCTCCAGCTCCTCTTTGTTGCAAATCTGCTTCTGCCAATTCAAATCCATTTTTTGCATTTACAAAAGATTTTAATCTGGTAATGGTTTTTTGAGATTTTGTTTCAGCAAATACAAAACAATATGGTTTGTGCGAACTTCTGAGTATCCTACCTCTTAATTGATGGAGTTGGGATAGGCCAAATCTTTCGGCATTTTCAATAATCATAATTGTGGCATTTGGCACATTGACACCCACTTCAACCACGGTGGTTGCAACCAAAATATCTATTTTATTATTTTTGAAATCACTCATTATTTTTTCTTTTTCTGATGGACTATTTTTGCCAGTAAGGCCTACTATTTCATAATCTTTAAATTGATTTTTTTGTAATCTTTCCACTTCAGATTTTACAGATTTTGCATTTATAGCAAGTATTTTATTTGGGTCACTATCTTCTATTTTTGGGCAAATTATATAAGCTTGTCTACCATTTTTTAATTCTTCTTTGATTTTTTCATAAGCTAGTTCTCTTTCTTGAGGCAAAACTATTTTTGTTTCTGGAAATTGTCTGCCTTTTGGTAATTCATCTAAAATAGATAAATCTAAATCTCCAAAAAGGGTGAGAGCTAGTGTTCTTGGAATAGGGGTTGCTGTCATCGATAATAGGTGGGGAGCAATGTCACTCTTACCTCTCAAGAGTTTTCTTTGTTTTACTCCAAATCTATGTTGTTCGTCTATAATAATAAGCCCTAAATTTTTAAATTTTACCTTTTTTTGGATCAAACTGTGGGTACCGATAAGTATTGATATTTCTCCGTTTTCTACCCATTTTAATAATTGATTTTTTGATATTTTGGTAGGAGCTTCTTTGTTGCTTTTTGAAGGAAACTTTTTTGCTCCACTACTTGTGATGAGTCCTATGTTTATTTTATGTTTTTTAAAAGATTCTATAAAAGAATTAAAATGTTGCTCCGCCAATATTTCTGTAGGCGCCATATAGCCCACTTGCAATGCTCCAAATTTTCTATTTGGTGGAGGTGTTTTAATTGTTGCAAAAGATATAGTCATAGCTATTGCTGTTTTTCCTGAACCTACATCTCCTTCAAGTAGTCTAGACATGGGATGACTTTTTCTCATATTTTCTAAAAGGATATCTATAACTTTTTGTTGAGAATTAGTTAGTGAATATTGAAAGCCAGATATGAAGTTATTTATTTCTTTTGCATCTGTTTTTATAGCAAAAGCATTTTCTTTTTCGGCTAGCATTTTTTCCTTTTGCCTATCAAGTTGAATCATAAATATCTCTTCAAACGCAAATCTTTTTCTGGCTATTTCTGCATCATTTTTATTTTTTGGTTGGTGTACCCAAATCAAAGCTGATTTTAAAGAGGGGAGATTGTATTTTTGGAGTATTTTTTTTGGTATTGGATCTTCAAATAAATCTATTAAATTTACCACTTCATTATTTAATATCGTTTTTGTATTAAATAGTTTTTTTATTGTATGGTATATCCAAAGAGAAGAAATGTTGTTGCTCTCGCTATATATTGGTGTCGGCTCGATTGTCTCACTTTTAAAAAGAGAATCGCTTGTTCCTTCTGGTATTTTACTAACTTTTTCTATTTTAGGATTAGAAAAATATTTTGTTAAAATGTTTTGTTCTTTTGTTTTTGTATTTTTTTCACTGACTTTTCCTTCTATTCTCACTAATTCTCCTTCTTTAAACATTTTAGAAATATATGGTTGGTTGAACCAAACAGCTCTCACTTTACCTGTCGAGTCTTCTATTGTGGCTTCTGATATAGCTAGTTTTGTTTTGAAAGTTTTGCTTGATTTGAGATTTTTTATCTTTCCAAATATAACAACATCTTCGTCTGTGTTTAAAAATTCAATAGATTTTATTAAACCAGCATTTCCATATCTAATAGGAAAATATTTGATTATTTTTGCCACAGTTTCAATACCCATTTTTTTTAATGTTTCTTTTTGTTTGGGGTTTAGTCTAAATATATTTTGTATTTCTGTATTGGTATTTACGTTTTTAATCATATGTTTATTTACATAATTTGAAATTGCAATCTGGAGGTATTCTTGATACAAAAGAACCATCAGGGCACAATTTTGTATCCTCTGAACAAACTATAGGTTTATCTATTTTTGGATTTTTATATTCTATTACTGTTGGGTTGTTAATATAAAATATAAAACCAACAATAATGGCTATAACTAGGAATACAAAAGATATGTCGTGTTTGTCCATTATTTCATTATATTACATTGTTTATTGGAAAATATAAACTCTGTATTAGTTTTTACAAAAATTGTTTCAAATAATCTTTTTGGAGCACGGATATTTTTTTGCTAAAAAATTCCTCGTGCTCGGCTCAGTCAGCCTCGCAAGCCTCCAAAAAGATTATTTGAAACAATTTTTGGAAGGCGATAATTTAGGTTCTGTAAATCTGATGTTTTTTGGATTGATTTGGTGTATTATTATTTTGTATGAAAAAGATTTTATTTATTTGTGCGCCACTATGTCTTTTGGTTTTATTTCTTCTTTGGTTTTTCGTGTTTAGAGACAATAAAGTAGATCAATCTGATCAAAAAATAATAGAATCTCAATTTTTACTTTACCCAAATAAACCAGATGTGTTTTTAAATAAAAATGAAAGTGGAATAGAGGTTTTTAATATTGTAAATAAAGAGATTAGTCTTGAATATGGTTCAAATATAAAAACAGGTGAATATGGCAGAGCCTCTATATTGTCAAAAAATGGTTCTATTACAAATTTAGGTGCTGGTTCAGAAATATCTCTTTTAAATGAAGAGGATAATGTCTCAAACAAGATTAAGATAAAAAAAGGTGCAGTCTGGTCTAGAATAGAAAAAGTATCGAGTGGTGGTTATGTAGTTGAAACCGAGAATATGGTTGGTTCTGTCAGAGGCACTGCCTTTGCTACAGTATTTGAAAACAAAACAAGTTACCTTTATGTTTTAGAAGGAGTAGTAGCTGTTGTTATTAAAAATCCTGTAAATGGAAATCTGGTTTTAGGTGATCCTATATTGGTTTCAGCTGGCAATAAAATATCTATAAGTAGCATAAATTTGCCTACTAAAAATAAAGACATAAAGATATTTAAAATTACAGATACAGATATGAAAAAATATATAATAGAAGAAAATTGGAGAGTTATTTTGGGTAATACAAATCAAATAGGAGTAAGTCCGTTAAATACAAATACACAAAATACAAATCCTACATCAAATACCAATACAGGAAGTACTTCTTCTTTCGGTGGAGGAGGTGGGGGAACACAGGCTTCATCTACAGAGCCAGAAATACTATCCATAAACCCATCTTCTGTTACCATATATAAAAATATTACTGCACCAAATAGTCCTTCTGTGACCATAAGAGGTAATAATCTAAATTTAGTCAAAAATCTTTTGATTGATTTGGTAGAAGTACCTTTTCAACTAGTCTCAAATAATCAAATTATTTTTAATGTACCATCTAATTTTGAAGAGGGATTATACTATATTTCTATAAATTATGGAGATAATAAGCAAAAAACATTTGGCACATTCCTTGAGGTAAAATGGGATCCGCCTTCTATAATAAATAGAAATGGTTAGTAAAAAAATAAAAATATTAATACCTTTAGCTGTTTTTATTTTTACAGTTTTAATTTTCTTTATCAATATATTTTCAGTATGGAGAGAAAAAGCTATCGACCTACTTATCACTGGTAAAAAATTAATTCCAAATGTTGTTATTGTTGCCGTTGATGAAGATAGTATAAATAAGGTAGGGGCCTGGCCGTTTAGAAGAAGTATATATGCAAATTTGATTCAAAATTTATATGGTGCAAAAGTTATTGGAATTGATGTAAATTTTAAAGAAAAATCTTTGTATGGAGAAGTTGACGATAATATTTTTTTAAATTCTATTTTAGAGAGTACGGTTCCTGTAGTTTTATCGAGTGAAATAGGGGAGAGAAAAAATATTTTGATTTATGATAATTTTAAAAACTTAAATAGCGGGTTTTCCAATTTAGAGGTTTCAAAAGATGGAGTTGTAAGGAGATTTGTTTTAAACAAATATAACAAAAATAGTTTTGCGTCCAGTATCTTAAAAGATAATTATGATTTTACAAATTTAAAATCCAAGTCAAATAGAATATATTTTTATGGTCCTCAAAATACTTTTACATATTTTAGTTTTTCTGATGTGATTGAAGGTAGAGTAAATAAAAAATTTTTTGAAGATAAAATTATTTTGATCGGTGCAACAGCACTAGATTTGCAAGATTTTCGCAATACCCCTGTGGGTGTATTAAGTGGAGTAGAAATACACGCAAATATTATACAAAGTATTATTGATGACAATATTTTTAAAGAATCATTGTCTTGGAATTTAATATTTATATTTTTATCAGTATTTTTAATTTCTTATTTTGTTTTTTATATAAAAAAGATAAAAAATTTGATCCTCATATCATTTCTGTTTTTTTCTTCAATAAATTTAGCTATATTTTTATTTGTTGATTATTTCATCATATTAGATATTTTTATTATCAATGTTTCTTTTATTGCATCAATTATTTCATCTTTTATAACGAGATATATTTTTAATATGAGAGAGAAGATGTTTATCAAAGATTCTTTTTCTAAATATATTTCTCCTAAGGTTATAGAAGAGCTTTTGATTAATCCTCAAAATTTAAAACTTGGAGGAGAGAAAAAGAAAATAACAATACTCTTTTCTGATATAAGAGGGTTTACTACTTTGTCGGAGAGTATCCCCCCAGATGTTTTTGTACCATTTTTGAATAGTTATTTGAGTTTGATGACAAATATAATTTTAAAAAATAATGGATTGGTAGATAAATATATAGGGGACGCCATAATGGCATTTTGGGGTGCTCCGCTAAGAGATGATGATCAAATTTTTAATGCTTTAAAAACAGCTGAAGAAATGAATTTAGCACTCTTAAAATTTAATGAAGAAAATATCAAAAAAGGTTTACCAAAGATTGAAATTGGTATAGGTATAAATACAGGAGAGGCAGTTGTGGGTAATTTAGGTTCAGAAATAAGATTCGATTATACAGCAATAGGGGATAGTGTAAATTTGGCTTCTAGGTTAGAAAGTCTTTCTAAATATTATGGAGCTATGATTATGGTAGGAGAAGATACAAAAAAAGAAACAGAAAATTTAGATTTTATCTTTAGAGAGCTAGATACTGTAAAAGTTAAAGGCAAGAAGACTGGTGTAAAAATATTTGAATTGCTTCAAGAAATTCAAAACAAAGATTATTTAGAAATAAAAAAATATTTTGAAAATGGTCTCAGTGCTTATTATAAAGGAGATTGGGTTATGGCAAAAACAAATTTTGAAGCAGTTCTTGTACTGAGAGAAGACTTAACCACTAAACTTTTGTTAGAGAGGGTAAAATATTTTATAAATAATAAAGTAGATGATTGGGATGGAGTTTATGAAATGAAGAATAAATAATAAAAAACCATTGCAACGCAATGGTTTTCGATAATTTGATTTTTTACTATTTTAAAAATCCGCCCCAAGTTTTTAAAGTCAACAATTTTGCTTTCTCTGAAACATCTCTATCTTTAAATTTCTTTAAGATTATTTTTTTTCCGTTTATTTCAAAACTATCCGCCAAACCATTTTTAATGGCTGGCATTATTTCATTTTGTCTCCAAACATAAAGGCCGTTTCTTGGGTTTACAACAACCTTTACATTTCCAATGGTTTCGTGAAATCCAATTTCTTCTTCTACTGTGTCGAATATCAATGTTTCGTTATGGTAATATCTCCAAATAGAGCCTCTGTCTAGCAAAGTTAATTGGTCTTCATATGCAACACAATCGATTCCTTTTGGTACTACATTTCTAATTTTATAAACAGGTCCTTCTTTTGGATTTCTCTCGTATATACCATATTCAATAGCATGCACTTTATAAACTTTAACATCATCCTCTAATTCGTCTAAATATGAGACCAAATCATCTTCCCAAAATGGTGTATCAGGAAGAGTTTTTACTAAATAATGAACATCATAATCCTGGCACTTCTTTCGATTGTTTCCAAGTCTGCGTAATCTGTATTTTTGTTCTTTTTTATCTATAAGAGATAAATAATCACAGTTTATTATATAACCTTCTTTTCTCCCATTAATTTGTACATATGCGTAAGATTTGCTGAAATGTATACCCGGTGCTAGACCATTTAATTGTAAACCCGCATTTCTTCCAAGACAATTTTTTTCAAAAGAAATAACAATACCTCTTGTTCCTTTTTGGATTTGAGGATGGTATTCATCATCAAATTCATCTGGAATATTTATAAGAACCTCATCACCTGAAAAAAGTATTTGCTTGTCCATAAAGCTCCTTTACAAAACTATCTATTCTGTTTTATTTATACAATAATTTACAAATTTAAGCAATTTTATTTTAATCGCTCTTTCTTTATAGATATTTTTGTCTTAAATATGAGATCTTGCTTAATATGTTTTAATAAATAATCTTGTATTTATAAATATTAAAAGATTTAATTTAAAAACCTTAAAATGAATTTCATTTTAAGGTTTTATTTTTTTAGATCTTATTCTTAGTATATTTTTCCGTCTGGCTGATTTTTGTCTACAACATACCATGTTCCACAAGATTTTTTATCAATAACTATGTGTGCGAGTATGTTTTCTTGATTTGAGAATCGATATCTTCCAAATACTTGTACATAACTATTTCCTTCAACATAAATTCCTTTTTCATTATTTGTTGATCTCCATAAATTGAGTGGAGCAAAATCTGGAAATTTAGGATAATAAACACCATCAGTACCGCATGTTCTAGCCGCTACTTCTGTCGGCACTTTGCGCATATTCATATTATTATTTTTATAAGGCGTAATTCTTTCTAAAAAGTTAATACATTTTTGAAATTGGTCACTATCTCCACCAAGGTCATACCAGTTTTGGTATCTGTTGTGATATACACCTTTTTCATCACCTGTTATTTCAGATGGTATTGGTTGGTTTTTGTATAAAAATAAAGCAAATAAAGAAAATAATACTATAATAGTCCAAAAAACAATTTTGCCAGGTTTATCCATTGTGTATCCTTTCTGTTTTTGGTATCGAGTAAATATTGTTTATTATTTAACAAATGAATCCTCAATCATTCCTTGTATTTTTAAAAGTTGTTTTGCTAGTGTACGTCCCCAAAAATCCATACCTTCTTTAGATTCCTCAGGTACTAATCTAAGTAAATTTAACAATAACTCTATTTCTCTAGAAAAAATTCCTATATTTAAACCTTGCCTGCTTTCTAAAAAATTTGTTTTTTGCGAAGCAACATATTGAGGAACTCCAAAATCTTGATTTCCCAACTTTACTAATCTGCAACGGCTCTTCCAAGTCAAAATGATTTGATCATGTCCAAATGGGATTTCTGTTTTTTTGATCATTCTGGCTAAAATAGCCATTTCTTCAGCAGAAGAGGTGTTAATGATTTCTAATAATATATGTTGGTATTCCTTTTGTGCAGCCATAGATTCTCCTTTTTTAAAAGATCTCCTTATCTAAATATATTTATATAATTATATAGATATGTTGTCAAAGGTCTAAGGTGTAGAATTTTTAATTAAAAATATACGATACCTATAAAATATTTATAAGTATCGTATGAATATGGCTAAAAAGTTATTTTATTCGCTAACCTCAAAGCCTTTTAAGGTTTCTGTTGCAACTCTCTTGCCTAATTCTTCATTTTTAAATCTTATTGCTCTGAATTGTATATCCGGAGTGCCTAAGTATCTTTTTAGCAAAAGACTGTGCACTTTTCCATTTCTAATCCCTTCAAGGACTTCTTTTCTTGACCAAAACAAATTACCTTCATTATTCAGGACCTCTTCTGCTTCACCTATAAAGTAGTAGAAATTGGCTTCGTCTTGAATATCAACAAATGATAGTGTTTCATTGTTGTAATATCGCCAAACATTTCCTCTCTCTACAAGTTCTATTAATGATTCTTCTATATTACAGATCGTATTATTTGTTAATATAACTCTGTATAAAATGTCTGATCTTTTATCGATACCATCTCTGTATATTGAATCATAGTCAATAGAAGAAATCGTCCCCTTGCGTTTATCTTTTCCCAAATAAATGTGTACTTTGTCGTCTTCCCAAAATTTTGTTTTTGGTAAATCAGCAAGACGAGTTATATTTCCTTGTGGAATTCCTTGTTCTTTTATTGCATCAATACGGCGTCTTTCTTCATCTTTATCAAGCATACTGATACGATTGTTTCCTGTGACTACATGTCCATCAGGAAGTAAGACCATAATATCATCTTTTTTATGGTATGTTCCTGGTTTGTAATTTTTGTTGACTTGTATACGTGATATATAGAAAATAGAATCAGTTAAGGCACATACTATACCTTCGGTACCATATGGCACATTAAATCGTGTTTTTTTTTGACATCCTGTTTCTTGATCGGCTTGAAATACGACCTTGTCACCAACCTTTAAAATCATTTCAAGATTCATAAATCTCCTCTTTCTGGTATATTCATTTGAGTCATTCACTCAACTCAAATCTTTTTTTAGTTTAATACAAGAGCAACATTTTATCAATTGAATTCAGCAATGTGTACACATATTTGATATTTTTTAATTTTCATAAATCTCTTTAAGTCTCTCGAGAGATTTTGGCGGAAGGGGAGGGATTCGAAACTTACAGTTTCAGTACCCCAATTGGATATTTTTTTCGTAAACTCAAAAAATATCTCAATCGGGCTTCGAATCCCTCACAAAAGTGCTATTCAAAGCACTTTTTCCTTTCTCGCAAAATATATTCGCAAGGCTCATTATTTGGCGGGCCATGTGGGTTCAGTACCAGAGTAGTGAGACACTATAAGGCTGTTTTGATAGCATTTCAAAAATTAATTTGAGGTATGTGGGTCGGTAACAAAATCTAGGTCTTTTGAGGATATTTTGGTATTTTTACCCCACAAATCTTTTCTCATACTTGAAACAGTATTCAAGTAATTTTCGTAGTTAGGATTTTTATTAAACACGGAAAGTGATTTTATAACATCATCGTTTGCATATAAAACTGCATTCAAAAGTTCTGTCTTAAGCTCTTCTCTTAAATCTTCAATATTTCGGAGGTCTGGACGAATCTTTGAGACCTTATCAAGGTGCTTTGGGTCTAATAAGGTAAGCATTTGAATGAGTATTGAGCCATATCGAGCTCTTTTAAACTCATGATTATCCATTTTCAACTCCTTGGAGTGTTGAAAGTTCGACTGGAAATAAGCACCAATAATGGTACCTAAACCAAGAGTTCCTATGATTGTTAAAATAATTTCTGTTGTCATATTTATGTACTCGGGTCATGCCGATACTAAGTTTTCTGGCGGAAGGGGAGGGATTCGAACCCTCGGTGCCTTTTAACGGGCACACTTCTTTAGCAAAGAAGCACATTAGACCACTCTGACACCCTTCCTAATTTATGTACTATTATTCTTGCATATAAAATGTTTTTCTCAAAATTTAACTAAGTTTATTTATAGATCTTTTACTATAATTTAAAATAACATTTGACTATCTTATCCCGATTTGTTAATGTATTAATGCTCCCATAAAGGAGCATTTAATAGATATGGCAAAAACTTCTGTAATAGCAAGATCAAAAAAGAAACCAAAATTTAGCACTCGTATAGTAAGGAGATGTTTTAAATGTGGTAGAGGAAGGGCTTTTATGGGGGATTTCGGTCTTTGCAGAATATGTTTTAGAGAGCTTGCAAATGAAGGGAGAATTCCTGGAGTAAAAAAATCTTCTTGGTAAGTCCATTTTAATATAAGGATACTACCAAGAAATAAACTATGTATACAGATCCAATTGGAGATTTTTTAATAAGAATTAAGAACGCTGGCGCAGTAGGCAAAGCGTCTTTAAGCTTGCCATTTTCAAATATGAAATTTGCTATAGCAAAATTACTATCAAGTAAAGGCTATTTAGGAGAGGTTAAGAAAAATACAGAAAAGAATACACTAGAAGTTGTGCTTTTGTATACAGAAGATACTACCCCTGTTGTTTCAGGAGTAGATAGGATATCAAAACCATCAAGAAGATTGTATCAAAAAGCAAAAGAAATAAAGAGATTTAGAAGAGGTTTTGGTATGTCAGTATTTTCAACACCAAAAGGTATAATGGCAGATATTGATGCAAAAAAAGAGAATCTTGGAGGAGAATTTCTTTTTAATATATGGTAAATAAATAAAAATGAGTAGAATAGCAAAAAAAGGAATATTGATGAATGATAAAACGGAAGCTGTTTTAAATGCTGGAGTTTTGACTGTGAAAGGCCCAAAAGGTTCTCTAGAAAGATATTTTAAATCTGATATTGCCATAAAAATAGATGGAAAAAATATCAGTCTTTCCAGAGCAAAAGAAAATAGAGAAACAGTATCTCTTTGGGGAACATACGCTTCACATATAAAAAATATGGTAAATGGTGTAAACGAAGGATTTGAAAAGAAACTTATATTGGAAGGTGTTGGTTTTAAATCAAGTGTAAATGGAAATAAACTTGTTTTAGCTCTCGGATTTTCTCATCCAGTTGAAGTCTTGGTACCAGAAGGTTTAACAGTAAAGGCAGACAAAAATATAATAAGTATTTCTGGTATGGATAAAGAGTTGGTGGGTAGTTGGAGCGCTAAAATAAGAGCAATGAAAAAACCAGAACCATACAAAGGAAAAGGTTTTAGATACGAAGGAGAAATAATCAGAAGAAAACAAGGTAAAAAATCTGTATAGTTTTCAATAAATAAAATTATGGATACAAAAGTAAAAAAAATAAAAAGAGATAGAAGAAGAGGACGCATAAGATCTAAGATTTTTGGAATTGCAGAAAAACCAAGACTATCTGTTTTTAGGTCAAATAAATATATATGGGCTCAGTTGATAGATGACACAAAAGGTAATACAATAGCTTCTGCCACAAGCAAAGGAGTAAAAGCTAAAAATGGTGTAGAAAGAGCCAAAATTGTGGGTCAAAATATAGCAAAAATAGCAATATCTAAAAAAATCGAAAATGTTGTTTTTGATAGAGGTGGTTATTTATATACAGGTTCTATATCAGCTTTAGCTGATGGAGCAAGGGAGGCTGGTCTTAAATTTTAATTTAAATAAATTATGTCTAACAATGAAGAAAAAGAAATAATATCATCAGATGAGGTAATCATAAACCCAGAATCTTTGGTGGTATCTGGTACTGTCTCTGAAACAGAAAATCCAGATTCAGCTTCTAGAGGAAACAGAGGTCATAGAAAAAATGAAAGAAAACCATCTAAAAGACAAGACGCTCCTAAACAAGAGTTTGATAGTAAAATAATAAATGTTAGAAGAGTTACGAGGGTGGTTTCAGGAGGAAGAAGATTTAGTTTTAGTATTGCTATGGTAATAGGTGATAGAAAAGGAAAGGTTGGAGTAGGTACAGGAAAATCTGGAGATACACCTATTGCTATGGATAAAGCAATGAGGGATGCTAAGAAAAATATGATTAAATTAAATTTAAATGATAAAAATTCTATATCTCATCCTGTTAAGGCAAAATACTCTAGTGCAATCGTTTCCATTATGCCAGCTCCAGGAAAAGGGGTTATAGCAGGAAGCTCTACTCGTGTGATACTAGAACTTGCTGGTGTAAAAGAAGTATCCTCAAAAATACTCTCAAGATCTAAAAATAAATTAAACATAGCAAAAGCTACTCTAAAGGCTTTAATGATGTTAAAAAATAATAGCGTTAAGGTAAAATAATATTTATGCAATTCAATAATTTAAAAAGGAATAAAGCAAATAGAAAAGCCAAACAAGTTGGAAGAGGTGGCACTAGAGGCAAAACTTCTGGAAAGGGTACAAAAGGTCAAAATGCTAGATCTGGAAGAAAGAAAAGACCAGAATTAAGAGATTTTATTAAGAAATTACCAAAATTGAGAGGAAGAGGAAAAAATTTCTTAAAATCAAGATTTGAAGATGCAGTTGTTGTAAAAATTGCTGACCTAGAAAAAACGTTTTCAAATGGTGATTTGGTAAATAAGCAAACACTGTTTGATAAAGGTTTGGCTCCAAAATACAACGGTAAATTTAGAAATATTAAAATACTTGGTAGTACAAATATTTCTAAAAAATTGATAATAGAAGGTTTAGAAATTTCAAAACAAGCAAAGGATGTTGTTTTAAAAAATGGTGGTGAGATAAAATAGTATTTTAAATACTTATTTTATTTTTATATTTAAAATTAAATTTATGAATTTTATTCACAAAATGAAAATTATTTTAGGAGATAGATCCATAAGAAAAAGGATACTATTTACTTTGTTTATTTTGGTTGTGTTTAGATTTATGTCTGTTATTCCTGTGCCAGGAATAGACACTTTAAGACTTGAACAATTTTTATCTAGTAATGATTTCTTTGGCCTTTTGAATATATTTTCTGGAGGTGGGTTATCAAATTTTTCTATTATTATGCTTGGTGTTTCCCCATACATTACAGCTTCTATTATAATGCAGTTGTTAACTGTGATGTTTCCAAGACTCAAAGAGATTTATCAAGAAGAAGGGGAAGCTGGCAGAAGAAGATTTACACAATATTCAAGATTGATTACAGTACCCCTTGCTTTTATACAGGGTTTTGCTTTTATGACACTTCTTCAAAATCAAGGTGTTATTTCAATATTAACCCCTTTTGGTATGTTAACAAACTTAATACTAATATCAGCAGGTTCTTTATTGCTTATGTGGCTAGGTGAACTTATCACTGAATTTGGTTTGGGCAATGGTTTGTCTTTAGTTATCTTTGCTGGTATTGTGTCTTCTCTACCAAGCTCAGTTGCTAAACTTGCCCTATCTTTTGACTCATCACAGTTACCTGTGTATATAGCATTTTTGGTAGCTTCAATTGCTGTCATTTATGGAATAGTAATGATAACTGAGGCAGAAAGACCTATACCTGTAACATATGCAAAACAAGTGAGGGGGAATAAAGTTTATGGTGGAGTTTCAACATATATACCTCTTAGAGTAAATCAAGCAGGTGTTATACCAATTATATTTGCTATATCCATATTATTATTTCCACAAATGATACTTAAATTTTTGGCAGGTATAAATAATACATTTATTCAAAATGTTTCTACTTTTGGCTTGAATTTACTTTCAAATCAAATATTTTATGCCATTGCATACTTTGTACTTGTTTTTGTTTTCACTTATTTTTATACTGCTATCACTTTTGATCCAAACTCAATGTCAAAAAATTTGCAAAGAGGTGGAGCATTTATTCCTGGAGTAAGACCTGGAATTTCTACATCAGAATATATTTCTAAAATACTTTTAAGACTTACTATGGTTGGAGCTATATTTTTGGGAGTAGTAGCTGTTTTACCTATATTGGTTCAATTATTTACAGGTATCAATGCTGTAGCTATAGGAGGAACTAGTCTTTTGATTGTTGTTTCTGTTGTTATAGATCTCATCAAAAAAATGGAAGCTCAAATATCTGCTAGAGAATACTAGACTTTTTTCAAAAATCTCTACTTTAAATTCCAAAACTCTTTCTCATCACACCTTTTTGAAGCACGAATAAGAATTTTTCAAAAGTCTTTCTTAGTGTAGTTTTTGCTAGACACGCATAAAAATCTGCTGATTTTTTGCTATGCTCATCTTAGTCAGACTTGCGCAAGTCTATCAAAAACTACACTTGCGACGACTTTTGAAAGAGATCTATTTTTTGTTAAAATTTTCCTGCGAAGCTCGCTCCGTCGAGACTCGCTAGGCTTCAAAAAGGTATGATTTCGAAGAGTTTTTAAATATGAATATTATTTTTAAAAAATATAGTTTGTGATATACTCAAAATATGAATCCTAAAACATTTATATTTTTCGGTCCTTCTGGGTCTGGTAAAGGTACTCAGGCTAAACTTTTGATTGAAAAATTAAAAGAGCTTGATAGAGATCGTCATGTTTTGTATATAGAAACTGGTCAAAAATTTAGAGATTTTGCTACAGAGGCATCAATGACAGCTCAAAAAACTAAAAGAATAATGGGTGAAGGGGGTCTATTGCCAGAATTTTTACCAATTTGGATATGGACAGAGTATATGATAAGACATGTCTCAGGAGATGAGCATATGGTATTAGATGGTCTCTCAAGGAGAGTCCATGAGGCACCTATTTTAGATTCTGCTATGAAATTCTATAAAAGAGAGAAACCTTTCATAATTTCAATAGAGGTAAATAGAGAGACACTTAAAGATCGTTTGTTAAATAGAAATAGAGCAGATGATAATAAAATAGATATAGAAAGGAGGCTTGATTGGTATGAAAATAATGTTTTGCCTACCATAGAATACTTTAAAAATAATCAAAATTATGAATTTATGTCTATAAATGGTGAGCAAGAAGTGGAAGCTGTTTTTAAAGAGATTTTAGAAAAAACAAAATTAAATACGTTTTAAATTTAAACTTATGATCAGATATAAGTCAGAAGAAGAAATAGAAATAATGAAAGAAGGTGGGGCAATACATGCAAAGATTTTAAGAGAAGTTGCTAAAAAGATTAAGGCTGGGGTAAAAACAAATGAATTAAATGATTACGTGGAATTCTTGATAGACCAAGCTGGGGCTACTCCTGCTTTTTTGGGCTATAAACCAAAAGAAGCAAAATATCCGTACCCAGCATCTTTGTGTGTTTCTATAAATGAGGAAATTGTGCACGGTATCCCAAACAATGGAAATGAAAGAATTATTTTTGATGGAGATATTGTTTCTATTGATCTTGGTTTGAGATATAAAGGGCTTATCACAGATTCGGCAATCACTTTGGCTGTGGGTAAAGTTTCTAAAGAGGCAAATAATCTACTATCTTCTACTGCAGAGGCTTTAAATAGAGGAATAAAAGCCATGAGAGTAAATGGGTATATTGGAGATATTGGTGAAGCAATAATGAACGTAGCTGTAAAAAATAATTTAGGCATAATAGAAGGCTTATCTGGGCACGGTGTTGGGTTTAATGTTCATGAAGAGCCTTTTGTGCCAAACAGAGCAGAAAGGGGCGAAGGTCCAAAATTATTGCCCGGACTTGTCATTGCTATTGAACCAATGTTTTCTCTAGGTAGTAGAGAAATAAAAAGATTATCAGATGGGTATACATATATAACCAGAGACAAATCTCTATCTGCTCACTTTGAACATACTGTTGCTGTCACAAAAGATGGAATTATTGTTTTAACAAAATAAATATGCATCCAAAAAAAGAAAGAACATTTGTAATAATAAAACCAGATGGAGTACAAAGAACACTCATTGGCGAAATAATAAAAAGATTTGAAAGGACTGGACTCAAAATAGTAGGATTAAAATTCTTTACTCTTGATGAAGAGAGATTGTGGAAGCATTATAATAAAGACGATGAATGGTTTTTGAAAAAAGGTACAAAAATAATAGAAGATAGGACAAAAGCTTCTCTACCAGTAGAAAAAGATGCTTTAGAGTATGGTAGGGATATAATAAAAGCTTTGATTAAATTTATGACATCTGGACCAGTTGTTATGATGGTGCTTGAAGGTAATAGCGCTGTATCTGTGGTCAAAAAAATAGTTGGAGAAACAGAACCATCAACATCAGATGTAGGTACAGTGAGAGGTGATTTTACCATTGATTCCTACAATATATGCTCCATAGATGATAGAGCGGTTAGAAACCTTATTCATTGTTCAGATGAGATTTTAAATGCAAAAAGAGAGATAGAATTGTGGTTTAAAGATGAAGAGCTAGTAAATTATAGACTTGTTAATGAACAAATACTTTATGATGTAAACTTGGATGGTATTTTTGAATAAACTAGTTTAATTTTGCATATCTTGCTACGCTGATTTCTTGGTGTATAATGTTTGTAGGGTCGTTTGTATATTTTCTAACTTGCACATATTCAGGGAGGCCAATATCTCTCAATTGTGATGAGCGTCTTTTAGACATTCTGACCGATTGAGCTGAGGCCACCCACCTAATATTTTTCAATTAGGGAATTATATCAAGCGATCCTACATAAAGAGCTATTTTGTAATACAAAATGGCTCTTTATGTTATTATATTTATATGTGGAAGCAAACATTGTTTAAAGAAAGTTTATTTTTATTAATTATAATAGGTTTTTTACATTTGATTGCTATAAAGTTTTATTTATATTGGAATGTTTTTGAATTTGATTCCATGATGCATTTTTTAGGAGGTTTATGGAGCGCCATAGTTGTTTTGTGGTTTTATTTTTATTCTGGTTTCTTTGAGCCAACTAAAAGAAAATCCATTAATTTTTTGATAGTTTCTTTGTTTGGTTTAGTTGCTATAGCTGTTTTTTGGGAGGTGTTTGAATTGTTTGCTGGGCTAACATTTGTTTATTGGCAAGATTATGCCTTTGATACAACTTTAGATTTTATAATGGATACTCTGGGAGCATTGGTAGGTTGTTTGTACGCCTATTTAAAAGAGATTTATAAAAGAGAATTGGTTTTGACCAATGAATCTGCCTTAAAGATTGATGAAGACAAAGTCTCTTTGGAGAAAGAGTTTTTAATTGATTCCAGTTTAGAAAATTTACAAAACAATGAATGATTTAAAACTAAAATTTTATGGTGGGGTAGGGCATACTACAGGAGCCTCTATATTGCTTTCTGTAAATAATAAAAATATTTTGATAGATTGTGGGCTTGTGCAAGGAAACAGGGAATTAGAAAAAACGAATTTTGATGATTTTAAATTTGATCCAAAAGACATTGATTTTCTTTTGCTGACACATGCTCACATGGATCATATAGGCAGAGTTCCAAAATTAGTAAAAGATGGATTTAAAGGTAAAATAATCTCAACACAAGAAACAAAAGAGTTATCTATGCCAATGCTACTAGACGCATTAAAAGTTATGAAATATAAATATGGTAAAAAAACTATTTTTGATGAACATGATATAGAAAAAACTTTTAATATTTGGGAAGGTGAGAACTACAATAAAAAAATTGGCTTATTTGATGACTGTTTTATTTCAATGAAAAATGCTGGGCATATATTGGGTTCAGCCATTATTATTGCTTCTGTTTTGATAAATGGAGAAAACAAAAATATCGCTTTTACGGGAGATTTGGGAAATTCACCATCTCTTTTATTGCCAGATACAGATATTCCTGAAAACATAGATTATATGATAATGGAGAGTGTTTATGGAGATAGGAACCATTTAGATAAAAAAGATAGAAATAACAAATTAAAAGAAGCAATTTTAGATGGTATAAAAAGAGGTGGAACAATACTCATTCCTACATTTTCTATTGAAAGGACTCAAGGTTTGCTTTATGAAATAAATAATTTGATAGAAGATGATTTTATACAAAAGATACCAGTTTTTTTGGATTCTCCTTTGGCTTTAAAAATTACAAATATTTATAAAAAATATAAAAATGATTTTAAAGATAGTGTCCAAAAAGAAATAAAAGAAGGGGATGATATATTTGATTTTCCAAATTTAAATATAATTAGGAAAAATGAAGATTCTCTTAATATAGAAAATATAAATTCATCAAAAATCATTTTATCTGGTTCTGGTATGTCAGAAGGGGGTAGGATAAGAGGTCATGAAGCAAATTGTTTGCCAGATTCAAAAAATACATTGATAATGGTAGGCTATCAATCTGTCGGGACACTTGGCAGGCAGATTTCTGAAGGATTAAAAGAGGTGGTCATAGACAAAGAAAAAGTAAAAGTTAAGGCTAAAATTTTCAATATTTTAGGGTATTCTTCTCATAAAGATTCAAATAATTTGCTTGATTTTGTAGAAAAAACTCAAATAGCTAGCAAAAATAAACTTAAAAAAGTATTTGTAATTATGGGAGAACCAAAATCTTCTATTTTTTTAACTCAAAAAATAAATGATTATATTGGTAATATTGCAATATATCCAGAATTAGAAAAAGATTATTTCCTTTAACACTCAAAAAGTTTTTATTTATCTTGCGAATTCTATATTTCTAGCTTCTCTTATAACCATCACCTTTATTTCTCCTGGATATTTTAGTTCATTTTCTATTTTAATAGCAATATCTCTTGCCATATTTCTTGCTTGTAAATCACTAACCTCGTTTGGTGTAACAAAGATTCGTATTTCTCTGCCCGCTTGAAGTGCGTATGATTTTTCTACACCTGAAAATCCATTTGCTATTGATTCAAGATCGTTTAATCTTTTTAGATAATTTTCTACACTATCCCTTCTTGCTCCTGGTCTTGAACCAGAGATAGCGTCAGCAGACTGAACAATATAGGCCTCTAGGGTAGTGTAAGGATATTCATTATGATGAGATTCCATAGCTCTGATTATTTTTTCATCAGCTCCAAATTTTTGTAATATTCTTCTCCCAATTTCTACATGAGTACCTGCAACTTCATGGTCTACTGCTTTTCCTATATCGTGTAAAAGTGCTCCGGCTTTGGCAATGGCAACATTTGCACCCATTTCTTGTGCTATTATGCCAGCTATATGAGACATCTCTATTGAATGTTGCAAAACATTTTGACCATAAGATGTCCTAAAGTGCAATCTTCCTAGTATACCAACTATTCTAGGATCTAAATTGAATACACCGCACTCATATACGGCTTGTTCACCTTTTTCTTTGATTGTTTTATTTACATCTTGTTTAGCTTTATCAATAACTTCTTCTATTTTTGCAGGTTGAATCCTCCCATCTTGAATTAAATTTTCTAATGCAATTTTTGCAATTTGTCTTCTTACCGGATCATGAGAAGATAGGGTGATTACTCCTGGTGTATCATCTACTATAACTTCTACGCCGGATGCTCTTTCAAAAGCTTTTATATTTCTACCTTCTTTACCTATAATTTTACCTTTTATTTCATCCGATGGTATAGATACGCTAGTAGAAAATATGTCAGAAGATACAGAATTGGCAAATCTTTGTATTGCCATTGCTAATATATCTTTGGCTTTATTTTCTATTTTCTCTAAACCTTGATTTTCAAGTTTTTGAATTTTTACTAAAATATCTTCTTCATTTTTTAATTCCACTTCTCTAAAAATAATATTTTTCGCTTCTTCTTCAGATAAATTTGAAATTTTTTGTAGCTCAGTATATTTTTGTCTTTCTAAATTTTCAGTTTTTTCTTTTATAGATTTTATTTCAACAGCCCTCTCTTTTATTTGCTCAACTTCTTTATCTATATCTATTTGTCTTTTATCCAAAAATTCCTCTTTTTTCACAAGACGATCCTCTGTTTTTTTAAGTTTTTCTTCTCTCTCTTTAAATTCTATTCTTAATTCTTTTAATGTTTCATCTGCTTTGTTTTGAGCCTCTTCTGTTATTTTTTTAGCTTCTTCTTTGGCTTGAAGTTCCATTTGCTTTATACGCAATTCTACAGAACCTCTTTGTCCTAGAGATATTATCCATCTCAAGAAATATCCAAAAGCTATACCAACAAGAGAAGCAAAACCAGAAAGCAGGATTGCTAATTTTAATGACATATATTTTGATTTGTTTTTGTAATTTAGCTTATGATTTTTCGGTAAATTCTAACCATGGAAACACTCACATTATTCGCGCATTTTCTGTTATAGAATCATTTAATTTCTTAATTTTAAATATACAAAACCAATTTATTTTAAAAATACTAATAATGTCATATTACAACATTGACAGCTATAAAGCAATTTTTTTCAAAAGTCGTTGCAAGTGTAGTTTTTGATAGACATTATAAATCTGACTCTGTTTGTCGTGGCAAAAATACTTGCTTGTGAATTACAAAACTCGTCGAAATCATACCTTTTTGAAGCCTAGCGAGTCTCGACGGAGCGAGCTCGAGGAATTTTTCACCAGAAAAATATCCGTGGTTCAAAAAGGTGTGATGAGAAAGAGTTTTGTAATTCACAAGCAAGAAAGACTTTTTAAAGAGCTTTATTATTTAGAGTATTTTATCCACTATACCGTATTTTTTGGCCTCCTCTGCTGTCATGAAAAAATCTCTTTCTACATCATTTTCTATTTTAGAAAGCGGTTGACCTGTATGTTCGGCAAGCATTCTGTTTAAATTTTCTTTGGTTTTAAGTATATGTTTGGCACTGATGGCTATATCTGTAGCTTGACCTCCAATACCATCTGCAAGAGGTTGGTGTATCATAACTTCTGCATTTTTGAGTACAAATCTTTTGCCTTTTGCACCGGCAGAAAGTATCATGGCTGCACCAGAAGCAGCAATACCAACACAATATGTAGCAACATCTGGTTTTATAAATTTCATTGTATCTATTATGGCTAAAGTAGAAGAGACAGATCCTCCGGGAGAATTTACGTATATATTTATATCTTTTTTAGGATCTTCTGATTGAAGAAATAGGAGTTGGGCTATTATTAAATTTGCCATAGTGTCTTCTATGGGGCCACCTAAAAATATTATCCTATCTTTTAATAGGCGAGAATATATATCATAAGCTCGCTCACCTTGATGTGTTTTTTCTATAACTGTCGGTACTAATATACTCATGGTTTTTAAATTTTTTTTAATATGAACTTTATAATAACAATTTTTTCCAACTTTAGCAAATTTAAGTTTTTTTGATTGTATTTTTAAATTATTGTGTTTTCTTTAATAAATATATATATTAATAATATAGTTATTAAAAAATAAATATGCGACTTCATAGATTTTATATAAAAGAATCAATAGTTGAAAATAAAATCAGTATAAAAAATATTGATCTTATTCATCAATTAAAAAAAGTTTTTAGATATAAAATAGGGGATAAAATAATAATATTTGATAGTTCTTCTTATGATTTTGAATGTCTGATAGATAAGTTAGACAATAGTGAGGTTGTTTTAAGTATTTTATCTAAAAACAAAGGTATTTTGTCAAAATTAAATATTACTCTTTTTCAGTCATTAATAAAAAAAGACAAAATGGAATGGGTGGTTCAAAAGGCGACCGAATTGGGAGTTTCAAAAATTGTCCCTGTTATTTCTGAAAGAAGTGAGAAGAAAGATTTAAATGTAAACCGTTTACAAAAAATAATTATAGAGGCGTCTGAACAGTCTGGCAGGAGTGATTTACCAATAATTTCAGAGATTTTAAATTTAGAGGATTCTGCTAAAGAGGTGTATGGAGCCATTGTTTTAGATAAATCTGGAGAAGATTTTTCAAATTATAAAAATGTAGAAAATAAAGAGGTAAAAGTCTTTGTCGGCCCAGAAGGTGGATTTACAGAAACAGAAATAAATTTATTTAAAAAAGAAGGAGCCAAAATATTTAATCTTGGCTCGCTTACTCTAAGGTCAGAAACTGCTTCTATTGCTGTTTTGGCAAATTTGGCCATAAAAAGTTGATGATTATTTTATATAACAAAAGTCCAAATAACATTTGTCCTGCGCTAAAGACAAAAAACAAAACAAGGTCATAAGAGTTTTTTGGAATACTGATTATGTTTAAATAGTAAACTGTACTAAATATCGTTATAAAATAAATAGAATATTGCAGAAAAGAAATTTTTTTTGATATATATTTATCAATAATTGGACCAAAACATGCCATTGAGAATAATGAATTATCAAAAATTCCCATAATGATACCAGTTATACAAAATATTTCTGGTATGTATTTGTTTATATATTGGTGGACCATAAAATCAGGAACCCAAGTATTTTTAGCCACTTTGACCATGTTTATTGTCGGTCCAATTTTATTCATTTTCAATTTTCCTTTCAAAATTCATTTCCTTTCGGATTATATAGTATAATTTGAATAATTACAAATTATGAAAAATCTTAACTCTCAAGCACCCTTAAGACTTCTTGATTTATTAAAATAGTGGCCACATAAACTCTAGCATTTATTGGATCTGCTTTAGGATAGTGCTTCAATATTTCTTTAGTTTCATTTTCCAATATTTCTTTGTTTGGTTCTATTTTTTCTACCTCTGCAATTTTATTGAAAATCAATTGGATTGAAGCTTTTTGTACAGAAGAATCTCTTAATTCATTTTTTATTTGTTCCTCCTCTTTTTTTATATGAGATAGGTAATCTTGCCATTTCCCACCCATAGACTCTATGTCATCTTTCATTTTTGCAAGACTTTTTTCACTTTCACTTATTATTAGTATTTCTGGTAAATCAATCTTTGATTGTTTGACCAATTCTTCCATTATCAAAGCTCTTATTTTTTCAACTTCTTTAATTTCTTTCTCTTTTAAAATATTTTCTTTTATTTTTGATTTCAATTCAGATAAGTCTTTGAAATTTCCAACTTCTTTTGCAAATTGGTCATCAAGAGGTGGCAAGTTTTCTTCTTTATCAAAATCTTTGTGATCGTGATGATCTTCTTTATTTTCTTTGTGCCAATCCATATGAGCTTTGTTTTTTCTTATTTGGAGTAGAACTTTTTCTATCTCAACATCTTCGGCTACTTTAGTTTCTTTCGGATTTTTATCTTTTATAGATTTAGCTATTTCTTTATATTTAGGCAATTCAAAAATAGGCATAAGAGCAAATTTGGCTTTAAATTCAAAAGGATTTCCTTCAGCCAATTTTGTGATAGATATGTCAGGTCTCCCTAATATATCAAAATTTTCTTGCTCTATTATTTTTTCGAAATGTTCTTTTAACAAAATATCAGCAGCTTCCTCAAGTAATTTAGCTGTCCCTATATTTTCTAAAATTATATTAGTCGGAGCATTGCCTTTCCTAAATCCAGGCAATTCTAAATCTCTCTTGAATGTTTCAAGAGCTTTATCTTTTGCTTTTTGGAATAAATCAGAAGGTAGAGACACTTCTATCTCTACCTCTGATTTAGGCAATCTTGTGGTTTTGACCTCGTATTTCACAAGGTAA
Source organism: uncultured Candidatus Saccharibacteria bacterium (assembly GCA_964519145.1). Lineage (GTDB taxonomy): Bacteria > Patescibacteriota > Minisyncoccia > Phycocordibacterales > WO2-35-19 > CAZFHL01. The sequence continues at coordinate 15,463 of CAZFHL010000002.1, read as the reverse complement.
ATATAACACAATATCTATTTATTGCAATTCGTAGTCTATGACTGAAGCTCCTTGATCAAGAGAATCTATATTTGTGGCTTTTAGATCTGCCTCTATTGATTCCAAGTCATCTGCTGTGCCTTGGTTTTTTAGATCTGCTGTAATGGTTTCTATTTGATTGTTTGTATTTTTATAATTAACTGTGTTTGATCTCTCCCTTAGAAAATATAGACCTCCTACAATTATCAATACAAGAATTATAATTACAGAGATTAGTGGTCCTTTTGATTTATTTTGCATCTCGTTTGATAGGGGAGGCATTTGATTTGGATTTTGTGGTTCCATATTTTTTATATTATTTAATAATTTTTAATTATATTATTCTGTTGCATTTTCAGCAGATTGACCAGGTTTTAGATTTTTTATGACATCAACAAGCGCAGAGTGAGCCTCTGTGGTTAAAGTTTTTGTATTTTCTATTTGAGGCTTCAATGCATCAAATTTAGTTTTTATTTCTTCTTTTGTAGATGAATCACTTAAGTTTGTTAAGTCTATTTTTGAAATACTTTCTTTTGCGATAACTATTTTAGTTTTTGCTGTTTCTAAAAGTTTTTTAGCTTCAGTTGTATCCTTGCCTTCAGATTCAAGTTTAGTTATTCTTGATTCTATCCTACTAGACAATTTTTCTAACCTCTCTATTGCTGAATTAAATCTTTCTTCGATTTTATTTATAAAATTTTCCACCCTTTCTTTTATTTTATCTGCTGCCATTTCTTTTCTTTCTTTTACTTCTCCTTTTATAGCTTCTCTCTTAGATTCAATTTCATTTTTTATTGTCTCTCTCTTATCTTTCATTTCCTCCTTTTTTGCGTCAATTTCATTTTTTCTTGCTTCTAATTCTTTTTTCATTTCTTCTCTTCTTGTTTCAAGCTCTTTTCTCCTTGCTTCCATTTCTGCTTTGGTTGGTGGAGTTTCTGCACTAGATAATATCGGCAATGAGATCAATCCTAATAATGCTAAAGATAATAATTTTATTTTCATATTTTTAATTTAATTATAATTTCAAATCATCCGTTGATTAAATTCTAGTAATCAACAGATTATTTACATTATATCACAATTATAAGTTCA
>CAZFHL010000002.1:7858-14253 GCA_964519145.1 uncultured Candidatus Saccharibacteria bacterium | reverse complement strand
TAAAGTTCATAAAGTTCATAAAGTTCATAAAGTTCATAAAGTTCATAAAGTTCATAAAGTTCATTTTGATGATACAGAAAATTAAGTTTTGTCAAATAAAATTTTTTGATTTAAATAAATATCAGAAAACCCGCCACCGAAGCAGAGAGTTCTCTGTGTTCGAGGCGGGCTTAGGTCGCTTGCGGGTTCTTGAAAAAGTCCCCACCCTGATTCACTGCGCCCTGCACTCGGCGCATTACCTTGCCGAGGAGGGAGCGATGGTGGTGGGCGACTTGTTTTTTGGTCACAGCCACCCACAGGCTCTCTTTTGGGTTTTGAACGCAGTTGACGTGGTTCATCGCAGTCTTCACCGCGTCTTCGGCCAATTCCACGGGGTCGGGTAGGCCATACGAGATGACTGAATACGGCCTTTTGTAGGCCAGATAAACTTCGCCCGTCATCTGGAATTCGACTTTGGCGAAGATTTCCGTATCGGGTTGGTCACCCTCTGGGATGAAGACCATCCCATCGCCAGTAATGGCAACCCGGACTTCGTCCGTTTTGTGCGACCATGGGTGTGATACACCCCCGTCGGTCACACTGAAGAACATTTCCCGCTCCCAATCATGGTAGCGGGTTTTCATTTCAGAAAGCCTTCGGTCACGGCCTCCATTTACGTTCGAGAGGCCTATCGCCAGACTTCCAAAGTGCTGGCGGAAAAACATGATCTGCATATTTATTGTCTCCTTGATTGGTTTTAGACCCCACTACAGGGTCAGACATTAGTTAGCCACTACAGCTAACCATCTGTATATATGATAACATATTTAATTATTAAAGTCAATAGATAAAGTAGTATTTATTATAGAATTATCTAAAAAAGGCTCTATTAAGCAATTTATTCAGATTTGGCTATTTCTTCTCCTTTTGAGGATTTGATGTCAATTTTCCAACCTGTTAGTTTTGCAGCTAATCTCACATTTTGACCACCTTTTCCTATAGCTAATGATTGTTGGTCTTCAGATACCGTGATTTTGGCTGAGTGATTTTCTTCATCAAGTTCTATATTTATTATTTTCGCAGGAGAGAGGGCATCTTCTATAAATTGGTCCATGTTTTCTGACCATTCTATAACATCGATTTTTTCACCACCAAGTTCACTTGTGACTGTGGCTACTCTAACACCTCTTTGGCCAACCAAAGAACCAACAGGATCTATAAATTTATCGTTTGTTGCTACCGCTACTTTTGATCTAGAGCCAGCTTCTCTTGCTACAGCTTTTATTTCAATTGTTTTGTTTGCAAGTTCTGGTGCTTCATTTTCAAACAATTTGATTAAAAATTTAGGATGAGATCTTGAAAGTCTTAAACCTACACCTTTTGGCCCATCTTCTACTTTATATAAATAACTCCTAACTCTCTCTCCTTGACTGAATCTCTCTCCTGGAATTTGCTCTTCATAAGGAAGTACTCCTACAGCTCTTCCTACGTCTATAAATATTGTTCCTCTTTCTATTCTTTGTACCGTACCATTTACTATTTCTCCTTCTCTTTGTCCAAATTCTTGCATTACAGATGTTCTTTCAGCTTCTCTTATTTTTTGCATTATGACTTGTTTAGCTGTTTGAGATGCTATACGCCCATAATCGGCTTTTGATTCAAGAGGAAAGATTATCTCATCTCCTATTTTTGCATCTTTTTTGATTTTTTGAGCGTCAGACAAAAGTATATGATGTTCTGGATTAAATAAAACTCTGTCATCATTGTCTTCTTCTGCTTTTGCCAGAGCTTCTTGGAGAGATTCTTTGTCCATAAATACACTAGTTTCATCAACCACTATTTTGACTTGATTCATTTCTACACCACCTGAGTTTAGGTCAAAAGAGGCCTTTATAATTTGACCTTTTTTGCCATATTCCTTTCTGTACGCTGTTGCCAAAGCCATTTCTATAGCTTCTAAAACTTTTTCTTTTGGTATATTTCTTTCTGTTTCTAATTGATCCAAAACAGAGTGTATAATTTTTAAATCAAACATATATTTTTTGTTATTTTTAATAAAGCACTTTTTGTTTCTTTTGTTTATTCACAAATCTATAAATTTACTGCCTCTGATTTGCTCGCTTTGAAACAAACAATTCCGCTAGGTATGCGGAATTGTTTCTTACAGTATTGTACTCATTATATACCCTTAGAAATACACAGTCAAGTATTAGGTTTAATTCTCATTTTTTTATATAATTAAATTTATGGATAGATTATCTACAACAGAACAACAAATTCAATTGCCTGTATCGGTGCAAGATTGGTCTACAGAGAATAAAAGACGGTTTAGAGAGTTTTTAGTGGAACAAGTTAAAAATGGTTGGTCTTATAATTATACAGATGAGGCAGAATTATCTGCAAGCCAAAAATATAAAGTTATTTGCATACCATATGATACATTACATTTTCCATATTTTAAAAATTGGGTTTATGAAAACTTTGGTATAACAATAGATGAAAGAGAGGATACAGAAATGGCTAGTAAAGAGACTAATATAGTTGAACAAGCCGAACCAGAACAGTCAGTAGATACTGATGCAGATGGAGGTGCTGATGAAGAGCAAATAGTTGTTGATTTAGATATTGCCAGAGCGGTAGAAGAATCAGAAAATATAACAGATACAAATACAGCAGAGCCTGATATTGCAGTTAGAGTAGATGGTGCTGGAGCAGAGCTTTTACAAGATGAAGTGGAAGAGGCTGTTCCAAGAGCAGTATTAATGCCTTCTGAAGAAAGGGAGGATACGCCACGAACAAATCCCATAGAACCTCAAGGTGTAGAAAGACGATCTTTTACAGATGTTAGGAATTCAGAAAATTTAGCTTCAAAAATGGAGGAGGCAAGAGCAAAATTTATGACCATTTTTGGTTTAGATTTAAATGTACTTTTACCAAATGTTTTTAGCGAAAAAAATGACAGGAATAAATTATTTTTTTTGAATCATCTGTTATCAAACAGAGGAATGGGTTTGATAACAGAGTCTATTAAAGATGGACAGATTGTTAAATTTAAGATTGGTAATAGTGAATATGTTGGACAAGTTTTGGCTATAAAAATTAATCAGTCTGGAAATCTAGAAATTTCTTTATTTTCACATTCTTTAAATCAATCAATCACCGTGTACGGAGCCAATTTTCTGGGTGTGGTTGATTCTTCTACGTATGTACCAAATATGATAAAGCTTGATTATAATGAGGCTATATTAAATTTTGCAAATAAAAGGAAAGACAAATTTTTAGTTGGCAGTGATTTAGACTTATCAAATTTTACAGGGGCAACTATAAATAGGTTTTTAAGAAGTTTGGGCGGAATAAAAAAACAAATTGCAATAGGGCAAGAAGTTAATATTAATAGTGGTCATATCCCTTCAAACAAAGGTAAAATATTTAGGTATGAATTAAGTAGGGCTGGAAATTTAAAAATATATTTAACACCTATTACTCCTATACCAAATAGACCAAATCAAACTTTCTTTGTTTACCCAAATAATATTGTTTTTGAGGATGAAAAAATTGAAGGAAGTGATGCAGAAGCAGGAGAAAGTACAGAAGGTCAGGTTTTGGGAGACAGTGTTGGTGTGGATGGCGCAAACAATCAAGAAGTTCCTGCTATAGCCATAGTAGCAGATCATCAAAATGATAATGCAGATGAGGTTATTGTTCCTAATGTTGCAGATCAGGCAGAAGTTGATTTGACCCCAGAAACTTTAGGACAGCCACCAGAAAATTTGCCAACAGATGAACCAGCTATTTCAATGGATGATGTTTTAAAAAATGGAGAGGTTGTTCTTCCTTCTGATTTGCCTACAGCAGAACCTGTTGCACAACAACAAGAAAATCCAATAACAAATGAAAGTGCAGATGTAGATAAAAATGAATCCGCTTATAAGACAGAACAAACAAAACAAATAGAACACGAAGAAATTGATTTGACTGGTACAGTTACTTTTGGTTTGTCTGAAAATAAAGTTAACAAAGATGGCAATTTTACTAGAGATGTTGCAAAAATTTATGGTTATGTTCAGGATGGTGTGCCACAGGTAACCTCCTTTGAAGATGTTCACGGAAATTTGGTTAAAATTGGTGAGAGTGTTTGGTATGGAGACAAACTTAGTGAAGTACAAGCTTTGGTATTAAAACCAATGAGCCAAAGGAAAGAAGTATTTTATTGTGCTGTGAAATTGGCTGATGGTTATGGTGGATCTTTAGAACCTCAAAGAAGATATGTATTTAAAGAACGATTAAATACTGCTCAAGGTTTTGAAATAACAAGAGGAGGAGATGGTCGTATAATAAAAGTAGAAAATAAAAAAAATAATATTGTTTTTGAAGAAGGTGGTGAATGTTTTTTGGGTGATGATAAATGTAAAATTGTGAGAATCTTTTTAAATACATCGTCTCTCCTTGTGACTGATTTAAAAAATGGTGATGATACTCGCTCTATGTATGTAAGTAGTATAACTATGAATCGAATAAATTTTATACATCCATACAATATAAATAGAGATGAAAATGGAAATATAATTTCAATCAGTACAAATTTAAATACTTTTAAGGTAGGAGAAAAAGTGAAGTTTCAATATAATGATGGAAGAGAAGAAGAAGTTTTATTAAAAGGATTTTTTTGTAACCATCTTGGACAATTGTTTGTCATAATCAATGATGAGAATAGTCGTTTATTAATGGATTCTGATAATTTTGAAATATTACCTATTTCAAAAGAAGATCAAGATGAAGACAATGAAGATCCTGATGATGGTGTTGGGTCAGACAATCAAGATGGTGCTGAATCCAATATAAATGATTCTGAAGGTATTGAACATCAAACTTTGACCCCTCAACAAGAATTTGAAGCATTAAGACGAGATGTTACTTATTATAAATTGCATCCATCTAAAATAGATGAATATGGTGTTGATTTTGATAGCATACAAACTAGATATGATACTCAAAAAGAATTAAACGCAACACTATTAGGAAACAAAATAAAAGAAGAATTTTTAAGAGAGGCAGGTGTTGCTGAAGATGAATTGAACGAAACCCAAAGGACAGAATTAAAATCAAAAATAAATTTTGCAGTTTTCGATGAGTTTGTGGTTAAAGAAAATAAAGCCTATACAGAAGCCCTAAGACAAGCTAGACATATTTTTGATGATAGTGATTCGAATTTTCAAAAACTTAAAGCAGTTTCTTATGGGCGAATGAGTGATATGAAAGAAGGCGTAAAAGAGAGTGCAAGAGATCTTTTATCACAAAGAGCTATTGCTTGGTATTTAAATTTAAGTCCTGTATCAAGAGTTCTACTCACTACTTCTCTTGTCTTGGGTGGTGTAGCTTTGTTTGGTGGAGGAGTAGGTCTAGCTTATGCTGGGCAGAAGCTCACAAGGACTGGAGCTGGTCTTCTGGCTAGCCAGATCGGAAAAAGCGTTGGAAGTATTGCATTTAATACTCAAAAAATTGAAAAAGACAAAAAAGTAAAAATTGCCAGATTGCAAGAGGATAATACTACTTCTTTGAAAGATAAATCAAAAATGTTGCAAAAATTAGAAAATGAAGCAAAAAAGAAAAAGAGAGTGGCTAGACTAACAACGGCCGCATTGACTCTTGCTATGGGGAGCGGTTCTCAGCTCCTAGCTTCATTTGCTCCTGATATGATAGCAACTGGTCTTGATTCAGATGCTTTAGATAGTACTGCAAGAGGTGGTAGACTAAGCAACAGTCCTACTGAAGATACTAATACAAACAAAAGAAGTTCTACAGATACAGCAACCAACAGAAAGGCTTCGGATCAGAAAATAGATAGTTCAAATAGTCGACCTGAAGCGGTAGGAGATGGTGCAAGACCAAATCGTGGTGTATTAGAAAATCAAAATCGATCTTCAACTCCACCCCAAACTCCAAATCAAGTTCCTATAATAGAAAAAGAATTTGTAAAAACTGTTGCTAAAGGAGATTCTGTTTGGGGTTTGGCAAAAGCATCTTTGGCACAAGAGCCAAAATTTGCTGGTTTAACCGAAGCTCAAAAAACTCATGTATTGAGTAGTATAACAAATGAAATGATGGCAAACAAAAGCGAATTTGGAATACCAGAAGATGAAATTATAAAACTAGGAGATCAAATTAACTTGAAAACCGTTTCTCCAAAAGGCAATCCAAGATATATAAATTTTTTAATAGAAGAAGCGAAAAGAGTGGTTCCAGAAGGCGGTGTCGCTGAACAAAATATATTGAGTAATAATAAAAAAATAGCAGATTGGGTGCAAGACAATAAAGGTGAAGCTTTGACGGAAGAAAAAGTAAAAGAAATTTTATCTCAAAAAAAATCAAACGATTTGCCAGAAGCAATAATAGATGAACCAGAAAGTTATTCTAAA
>CAZFHL010000002.1:301-7758 GCA_964519145.1 uncultured Candidatus Saccharibacteria bacterium | reverse complement strand
GGTGTAAACTCTACAAAGTGGGGACAAATAAGAGGACTTAATGCAGCAAATGTATTACAATATTATAGAAAGGATTCTGAAAAAACTACTTTAAATGAGGTGGAAGTAGCAATGCTCAAAGATGTAGATCATATAAAATTGATGGAAGAAATGGATGGTTTAATGAATCAAATAAATCAAGGTAGAGATAAAATTGAACCAAATAAAACAGAGAGTGTTCAAGATTTTATGATAAGACTGGTGGATAGAGTTATACACTTACCTAACAAAAAATAATTTAAATGGACGAACAATTTAGAAAAAAAATAATAAATGATTTTGGGTTAGCTACAATGGCTATTGAAGATCAAGATAAAATGATAGAAAAAATCGGCAATCTTTTATTTGAATCTGTAGTTGAAAGGTCTGTTGATTTGATGGATGAAGAATCAATGCAGGATTTTGAATCTTTATTAAATGAAGTAAATGGGGAATACCAAAAGATTATTGATTTCATGCGCCAAAGGATTCCTGGATTTAATAAGGTAGTTTCAGAAGAAATGGACAGGTTAAAAAAAGCTACAACTGGAATATTTGCTCAATAAATTTTTTCTCAAACAATTTCTTGTTTCAAAATAATAAAAATAAAAGAAATATAAATCAAAATATAAAAATTTTTAAACCCATTTATTATAAACAGATTTTATTTTTTGTACTAAATTATAGTTTATAATGTAAATATGTTTAAGAATAAAAAAGGTTTTACTCTAATAGAGCTACTTATCGTCATTGCCATTATTGGAGTACTTTCTAGTATCGTATTAACAAATTTAAATAATGCCAGAGCTAAAAGTAGAGATGCTAAAAGAAAAGTGGATATGACTAGTATTCAGACTGCACTTGAAGCCTATCATAATGATTTTGGAGCTTATCCTGCTAGAGCCGCATGGGGTGTTTATATGGGAAATTGTGGTTCTTCTAACCCGTCTGATTTATCTGGTCCGGGAGGTTATATTCCGAATTTAGCTCCTACCTACATAGCACAGTTGCCAGTTGACCCGAGTAATATATTTGGTGGTTGTACAGGCTATCTTTATTATTCAAATGGTACAGATTATGTTTTGCTTGATCATGGTGCTCCAGAAAGTTATCCGCCAGCTGGTACTAAATTTTATGATCCACAAAGACCTACTTGGTCATGGAAATTGTGTAATGATAAATCTTCAGCTTTTTGTGCCAACTAGTTTAAGGTATAAAATATTTTTTAAATTTGACTTCTTTTTTTAGTTTGATACTATTTAGAATATTGATAAAAATGCTTAAGATTCCGTTTTCGGGTATCTTTGGTATCGGGTTTATCCCGTTTATTATTTAAAATAGTTATTTATTCATTTTTTAATTAAAAAAATATGGCAGATGCATTTGATCGTTCAAAACCTCACATCAATGTGGGAACAATTGGTCACGTTGACCACGGAAAGACAACATTAACAGCTTCAATTTTGAGAGTTCTTGATCTTTTTAAAGATGAAGGATTTGGTGCTAGGGTAGAGGCGGTAGATAACATTGACAATGCTCCAGAAGAAAAAGCAAGAGGTATTACTATTGCTTTACACCACTCTGAATATTGGACTCCAGAAAGACACTATGCTCACATAGATGCTCCTGGACACGCAGATTATATTAAAAATATGATTACAGGTGCCGCTCAAATGGATGGCGCTGTACTTGTGGTAGCTGCTACTGATGGTGTGATGCCTCAAACTAGAGAACATATTTTGCTTGCAAAACAAGTTGGTGTACCTAAAATAATTGTTTTCTTAAACAAATGTGACATGGTCCCAGATAAAGATATGATTGATTTGGTAGAAGAAGAAGTAAGAGAACTTTTGACAAAAAATGGTTATGATGGCGCTAATACTCCTGTTATAAAAGGTTCTGGTCTTAAGGCTCTTGAAGCAAAAGATAAAAATGATGAATGGGCTCAAAAAGTATTGGAATTGGCTAAAACTCTAGATTCATATATTCCTATGCCAACAAGAGAAGTTGATAAACCTTTTCTTATGCCAATTGAAGACATATTCTCTATTGAAGGAAGAGGTACTGTTGTAACAGGAAAAATAGAGAGAGGTATGATAAAAGTAGGTGAAGAAGTAGAAGTTATTGGACTCAAAGATGCTCAAAAAACTACTGTCACAGGTATTGAAATGTTTAATAAATCTCTAAATGAAGGTATGGCTGGAGATAATGCAGGTATACTTGTAAGAGGTTTGAAAAAAGAAGATATTCATAGAGGTCAAGTTATTGCAAAACCAGGTTCAGTGACTCCACATACTGATTTTGAAGCAGAAGTTTACATTCTTAAAAAAGAAGAAGGCGGAAGACATACACCATTCTTTACAGGATACAAACCTCAATTTTATATAAGAACTACTGATGTAACAGGTGAAGTAACTCTTGCTGAAGGGGTGGAAATGGTTATGCCGGGAGACACAGCTACTTTTAAAGTAAAATTGGTTGCTCCTGTGGCTCTAGAACAAAATCAAAGGTTTGCTATTCGTGAAGGAGGTAAGACTGTTGGAGCAGGTGCAGTTACTAAAATAGTTGCTTAATTTAAATTTGGTGTTAATATAAAAATATTATATGGCAGAGGGTACATTAAAAAAAGGATCAAAAATATCAAAATCAGTCAAAAAAGATGATGTTGTTTCAAAACTCAGAATAAGAGTTATGGCTTATGAGTATAAAATTTTAGACTTATCTGTAAAACAAATTATAGATACAGCTTTGAGATATGACGCGAATATTATTGGTCCTATACCTCTTCCTACTGAGATTAAAAAATATACAGTAAATCGTTCTCCTTTCATTTATAAAAATGCCAGAGAGCAATTTGAAATGAGAGTTCATAAAAGACTTATTGATATAGTAAATCCAACACCTAAAATTATGGATGCTTTAACCAATTTATCACTACCAAGTGGAGTGAACATTGATGTAAAAATAATTTAAAAACAAAACCGCCAGATTGGCGGTTTTGTTTTGCACAAGGATCTATTTCAAAAGTCTTTCTTAGTATAGTTTTTGATAGACACGCATAAAAATCTGCTGATTTTTTGCTATGCTCGTCTCAGCCAGACTTGCGCAAGTCTATCAAAAACTACACTTGCAACGACTTTTGAAAGAGGTCTGATAGTTATATAAAACCACGCTTGCATTATTATTTATAATCTGTTAGATTAGTATCTAAGCCTTACTGGCTTTTTTATATGAAATTCATTCTAGCCAAAAAACTAAATATGACTCAGGTTTTTACAGAAGATGGAAAAGTGGTTCCTGCCACTGTTTTGGTTGCTCAAAAAATGATTGTATCTCAAATAAAAGATGTCTCCAAAGATGGATACAATGCTGTTCAAGTAGGCACAGGTACAAAAAATAAAACAAATAAACCAAGGGCTGGTCATATAAAAGGTATAGAAAATAACAATAAAAATTTCGCTCATATAAAAGAATTTAGATTAGAAGATATTACTTCTTTAAATAGGGGAGATTCCATAAATCTAGATTCTTTTGTTGCAGGAGATGTTGTTACAATATCTGGTATATCTAAAGGAAAAGGTTTTCAAGGTGTTGTAAAAAGACACGGGTTTGGTGGAGGTCCTAGGACTCATGGTCAAAAGCATTCAGAAAGAGAGCCAGGATCTATTGGTGGTGGAGGTAGAGCTGGGGGCAGAGTTATTAAAGGTATGAGAATGGCAGGTAGAATGGGAGGGGACAAAATAACTGTAAAAAATTTAAAAGTATTAAATATCAATTTAGATGATAACACTATGATTGTTTCAGGAGCAGTACCAGGAAGAAGAGGAACTCTTTTAGAAATAAAAACAAAATAATCTTAAGTAAATTATAATAAAATGGAATCAACAATTTACAACCAAAAAGGCAAAGAAGTAGGATCAGTAAAATTACCTGAGAATATTTTCGGTCTAAATTTTAACGATGCTTTAGTGCATCAAGTTGTTGTAAGTATGATGGGAAATCAAAGAAATTCTACTGCTCATACTAAAAATAGAGGAGAAGTTTCTGGATCTGGTATTAAACCTTGGAGACAAAAAGGTACAGGAAGAGCAAGGCATGGTTCTAGGAGAAGCCCTATATGGGTAGGAGGAGGTGTTGCGCACGGACCTAGAAATGAAAAAGACTATTCAAGAAAGATAAATAAAAAGATGAAAAACAAAGCTCTTTTTACTGTACTATCAAAAAAGTTTAAAGATGGTGAAGTTATATTTTTAGATGAGATTTCTATGAAAGCTCCAAAAACAAAAGAAGCAAAGGAGATGATTTCTTCTATCTCAAAATTGAAACAATTTGGAGGTTTAAATAAAAGAAAAAATTCTGCTTTTCTTGGTTTAAATAAAAAAGATACAAATGTTTCTAAAAGTTTTAGTAATTTTTCTAATATGGAGGTAGGAGAAACAAAAGATTTAAATGTTCTTGATTTGTTGCAATACAAATATTTGATTATTACTAATCCGGAAGAGTCTATAAAAACACTTTCATCAAGAATAAAATAATTTTATGAAAACAGATTTAAAAGCAAAATATTCAAATGTATTACTTGGTATGAGAGTGACAGAAAAGGCTGGCAATTTGTCTGCTCAAAATATTTATACTTTTGAAATAAACAATAAATCAAATAAAAAAGATGTTATTTCTGCCATTAAAGCTTTTTATGATGTAAATCCTTTAAAAGTAAATGTTGTTAGAAATAAAGGCAAAAAAGTTCTTATTAGGGGTAAATTTGGTTTTAAATCTGGTTTAAAAAAAGCATATGTTTATCTTAAAAAAGGAGACAAATTAGAATAAGAAAATAAATTTAAATAAAATGGCAATTAAAACTTACAAACCAACAAGTAAATCAAGAAGACAAATGAGCAATGTCTCTTATAGATCTGTCATTACTACAAATGAACCAGAAAAATCTCTTACTTTTGGTAGAAAAAGAGCAAATGGTAGAAACAATGTGGGTAGGATAACTACAAGACATAAAGGTGGTGGACACAAAAGACTTTTTAGAGATGTCGATTTTATATATAATAAAATAAATATTCCTTATAAAATAGCTTCTGTAGAGTATGATCCAAATAGAACAGGTTTGATTGGACTTGCTATTTATAAAGATGGTGAAAAAAGATACGTACTTTTGCCAAGAAGTGTTTCTGTTGGAGCAGAACTTATAACTTCTGAAGATGCAGAAATAAAAAAAGGAAATAGAACTATTCTAAAAAATATACCAGTAGGTACTTTTGTTTATAATGTAGAATTAAAACCTAAAGATGGTGCAAAAATTGCAAGATCAGCTGGTAATTTCGTAGAAATAGTGGCAAAAGATGGTGGTATGGTAGATTTAAAAATGCCATCTACAGAAATTAGAAAAGTAAAAGAAACTTGCTTTGCTTCTATTGGTGAAGTTTCAAATGAAGAAAAAAGATTAGAGAATTTTGGTAAAGCAGGAAGAAGTAGATGGAAGGGTATAAGACCAACAGTCCGTGGTACTGCTCAAAACCCTGTTGACCATCCACACGGAGGAGGAGAGGGTAGACAAGGTAGAGGCAGAAGAAGAGCTATTTCTCTTTGGGGTAAACCAACAGGAAAAGGACAAAAATCAAGAAGATCTAAAAAATATTCAAATAAATTTATTGTTGCAAGAAGAAAGGTTGGCAAACAAAAATAAAATTATACAAATAAATTTAAAAATAATATGACTACAATAATATCACCCGTAAACATAGAAGAAAGAAAGAAACTAGATTTAAGATCTGGTGATACTATTCGTGTGACTCAAAAAATAATTGAAAAAGAAAAGAAAACAGGCAAACCAAAAGTAAGACTTCAAGATTTTGAAGGTCTTTGTTTAGCTGTAAAGCACAATAAAACAGCGGGAGGAACTTTTACTTTAAGAAAGATAGCTTCAGGTGTTGGTGTAGAAAGAATATTTCCGCTATTTTCTCCTATGATAGATAAAATAGAAGTTGTAAAAAGATCAAAAGTTAGAAGAGCAAAACTTTATCATATAAGAGACAAAGCTAACAAAGAAATCAGAAGACAAATGAGAAATATCCAAGATTTGAGAGATACTTCAGAGGAAGTCATTGAAAATAAAGAAAATACTGAAATAGAAAATACAACAGCCTAATTTTTAGAGTCTCTACCCTCCATAATTAATACACCTTTGTGATTCAGCCCGTATTTCACTAAGTCCTGATTGATAATATTTGGTGTGGTATAAATTGTTGACAAACATCATTTGTATGTATATAATATAAATACTATTTTTAGCAGACGATACTTTAAAGTTTTATTTAGGAGGTTTGGGTTGAAGAACTCAATGAGTTGTTCAAAGAAAGATATTAATTTTTGATATTTTTCTTCGGATAATTATCCGAGTATGAAAGGAGTGTACTATGCTAGAGTCAGTGGTCTCGGTCAAGCAGTTTCCCTACAGAACTGCTCGTGTGGTTAATCCATTTATGTCACTATGTCGCTCAGATTTTGGAGAAGCTGAAAGAGTATTGGCCACTAAAGCAGGGGTGAGCCAAGATAATCATGTGGTGTACGAAATTGTAGATGGTCACGGTATGACAATATACATTTTCGTATCTGATCTTAAAGTTTATTTTGGCTCAAAAATCGTGTTGGGAAATTATTGATTTGTATATAAATAAGGTGAACCTCGGTTCACCTCTCATCAAAGTTTTTAACAATTGAAAATTTTGATGAGAGGTGTATTTATTTACTAAGTTTATTCAAAAAATTTTCTCAATAAATCGTGAATTACAAAACTCGTCGAAATCATACCTTTTTGAAGCCTAGCGAGCCTCGACGGAGCGAGCTCGAGGAATTTTTTAGCAAAAAAATATCCGTGGTTCAAAAAGGTGTGATGAGAAAGAGTTTTGTAATTTAGAGTAATAAAACTTTTTTAATTGTGCGCAAGGGGAGATTTGAACTCCCATGCCTCTCGGCGCTACCACCTCAAGGTAGTGCGTCTACCAATTTCGCCACCTGCGCATTGTTAATAGATTATATCAATTTTGCTATATTTACAAATGAGGTTTTTGTAAACATTTTTTATAATTATTTTGTTTTTTATAGGTATTATGTCATTATATATAAAATCTTTAGATTTTATTATGGTGGCTATGGTGTAGCGGTAGCACAGAGGTTTGTGGAGCCTTTAGTTCGGGTTCAACTCCCGATAGCCACCCAAAAATAATGACAAAAATGTGGATACATTTTTGGATTATATTTTTGTGTAGGATATTGGGAGTTGAAAGACGGAGGCCACGAAGTCAGACGAACAGAGTGAGTCTGTGGCCGAGTCGGGGTCGAGAAAATTTTTATCCCATAAAAATTATTCGTGACAAACTCCCGATAGCCACCCAAAAATAATGACAAAAATGTGGATACATTTTTGGATT
>CAZFHL010000002.1:0-201 GCA_964519145.1 uncultured Candidatus Saccharibacteria bacterium | reverse complement strand
ATATTTTTCTTTAAATTATTAAAATATTTTGCGACATTTTGATACTCATTAATACTGATGTATCAGAAGTACCAAAAGTGCGTACACATTACTTGTCTGTATTGACAAATATGGTGTTTAGGTGTATGATGGTAGGCATAGTTCTTTCCTCCCCGAAACCCCCAAGCGCAACACCAGCGTTTTTTTAATATCTATTAATTT
>CAZFHL010000001.1:65204-73384 GCA_964519145.1 uncultured Candidatus Saccharibacteria bacterium | reverse complement strand
AGTGCCCTGTAGCTACAAAATCAGCATTATTTCTTTTTGCAAAATCTAAAAAGTGACCGAATTTTATTTGTTTATTACACATCACGTCTGGATTTGGAGTATTGCCATTTTTATATTCATCTATCATATAATCCACCACTTCTTTTTTATATTCCTTTTCTAAATTCAAAGTAAAAAATGGTATATCTAAAACTGCGCAAGCTCTCATGGCGCTCCTTCTATCTTCCTTGGCTGTACAAGGAAAGCCTTCCGGAGACCATGCTTTTATAAAAACACCAGACACAGAAAAACCCCCAAAATCTTTTGGGGCTTTAAAGCCTAAAAACTTTTCAAAATTTTTAATCTTCATATTTTTTAGCAATAAAGCAGAAACACTACTATCAACACCGCCAGACATACCGACAAACACTTTATATACTTTTTTCTTGTTTTTTAAAATATCTTTATTTTTATTCATATTTTACTATACATTAACATAATATTTAAAAAAATACAAAAAATACTTGACAAAAGATATGGATATGCTATACTTCTATAAGAGCCTGGCATGGAGGTGCCTATGGGTATTAGTACATTTGGGGTGTTACCAAGAAACCGGTAACAATAATCTGGTCTGCGAAATCACTCTAGCTCTTGATAATAATGCGGTGGCGACCGCTACATTCAAGGGTGGTGGGTGAACATTAACTAAACCAGATCGCAGTGATCTAACCCCCACTGCAAAGAGATCCACTTCTCTATAATAAAGTGACCTTTGCAATTGGCGTCTGATGACATACGCCATGGACAAGTCTTGTGAAGTTACCCCCTTAACCAAGTTTCTCTTCTAATCGAAGATTGATGCGGTTCTGATCGTAGCTTTGGGGATTTGTTTGCAAAACCAAAAGAAAACTGGAGGGATTTCTAGAAAAAAGACTCGATTACTTTTTAGGAAAAGGCTGTGTACATGCCAATTTCGAAAAAAGTGATTAAGTCCCAATCTGGAAGCCCTCCATCTTCATTTATATAAATATTTAAAAAGACCGACAGGTCTTTTGTTGTATAAAATTTTACTAATAATCAGATTCTCCACAAATCATTTATCGGGTACTAGTATTTCTGTGCACGGATATTTTTTTGCTAAAAAATTCCTGCGAAGCCAGCGCCAGTCAAGCTCGCTAGGCACATAAACACTAGCACCACTCAAATGATTTGCGATAGGGATATATTATCTCAAATATCGTTCTTTATTTCTTTTATGTTCTTCAAAAGTTTTTGCATAATACATATTGCCACTTTTGTCTGAAAGAAAATATAAATAACCTGTATTTGTAGGAGTAATTGAAGCTCTAAAAGAATCTACCCCAGGATTATTTATGGCCGTAGGGGGGAGACCTTTGTTGGTATAAGTGTTATAGGAATGATCAGACTTTAAATCATCTTTTGTTAATGTATAAGAATTTTTACCATTATAATATTTAAACACAGCATCAACTTGAAGTGGCATACCTATTTTTAATCTTTTCCATAAAATACCAGAGACTATTCTTTTTGATTCAAGCCCCCTAGCCTCTCCTTCTATAATAGAAGCCATAATAACTACATCTTCTAAACTCTTTTTAAATTTAATTAAATCATTTTCGTATGGTTTTATTGCTCTAGCAAAATTTTCACGCATCATCAAAATCACATCGTCTGCTCTTGTATTTTGCATAAAGAAATATGTATCAGGAAACAAGAACCCTTCCAAATTTTCTTCATCTACTTTTTTTAAAAATTCTTTAGAATCAAAATATGGCAATGTTTTTGAGAGCATATCTGCAATATCACGAGAAGAAGAACCTTCAAATATCGTGGTCCTTAGCGGTATCAAACCAAACTTACCACGATGCAACATATTGGCCACTCCAAACACATTTTTAGATGTTGGGAAATAATAATCCCCTGCAATCACTCCTTTTTCACCACCATAAATTATTATCAAAAATTGTAAAAAGAAAGAGGATTTAACTACATTATTATTTTCAAAATTACGAGCAATTTCTCTTAAAGAATCCCCACTTTTTACACTGACCAAAGTATCTTGTTTAAAATCAGAAGGAGCTTTAAATAAAGAAAAATAAAACAGGATAAAAACAAAAAGAAATATCAAAAATCCACTTATAATTTTTATAAAATTATTTCCTAAAAATGGGTTTATCGCAAATAGTCGCAATCTAAAAATTATTATTTTTGGATTGGTAGCAACTTTAAATCTTAAAATTTCAAGTTTTTCTTTTAAAATAAAAAGAATTGACTCTATTTTTGCTTTAATATTTAAATACATAATAATTAAGAAGGTAAGTTAGATGGAGCTTCTGATTTTTTAGATGGCAATCTATCGAATGTAGGTGTAGCTACCCCTTCTCCTGGGAAGTGATAAATTGTAGCAAGCTCTTCACTATTTAATACAAAAGGTTTACTATAAAAAGATTTTCCTTCGTAATCAGAGTAAAAGAAATCTCTTTTTTTATATTCATCCAAAATCATTGATTTAAACTTTTCTTGTTTTTTACCAAAATAATCTTGCCATGGATAATCAAAAATAGTAAACCAACCTGTTGGTTTAAATCCGTTTAGATTTAGAGAACCATATTGTTTAAAAGACCCCGTGATACCACCCTTTA
Organism: uncultured Candidatus Saccharibacteria bacterium; assembly: GCA_964519145.1. GTDB lineage: Bacteria > Patescibacteriota > Minisyncoccia > Phycocordibacterales > WO2-35-19 > CAZFHL01. The sequence goes on along the minus strand of CAZFHL010000001.1, from coordinate 70,739 downwards.
AAGCTCCATTGAACTTATCTTTATCTGCAATATATAAACATCTAATACCGCAATCGAAAGGAAGTTTTGACACACTTCTCTCAAGAGCAGATATCATATCTTTTTCACCTTCTGTTGGTGTTCTGCTTTGTTTTTCTTTGTCAGCTGGCCTATATCTTTCTACGATTTTTTTAATCTCTTCTTTCGCATCTTCTTGCCACCCATCTATATTTTCAGACCACTTTAATTTTTCAAATCTTTCTTTCCATGTCAAATCTTTTTGCTTCTCTTTCTTATGAGCTCTTATAATTATTTGAATCCATATATTATGTCCTGAAGATATAGAGCCTAAAAATTCAATCATAGGTGCCATTGGATCCACTTTAAACTCTTCTTTTGGATCTTTATCCATTCCATAATCAACATATGTCTTTATAGGATAGGGATCTGGTTTATCTAATTTTATTTCAAAACCCCAAATTTCATTTTTATTTTTATCATAATAAAAAGGTTTAGTATAATCATCTACCTCATGAATCTCAACATTCGGATATTGAGAATATATTTGAGCTTCTATAACATTTCTAAGTTTTGGCCTAATCCAAATAAAAAATTTTATCCTCCCGCCAACAGAGACTAGCTCTAGACTAGACCAAGGTCTAGTTTGACCCTTCCATAACCTATCTATCCACGTAGTTTCTCCACCAGTTTGAAAAAATGCTCCTAAAACAACTTCCATTGCTTTTGGAGATTTCATAATCTCTTTTGGTAATTTTATTTCAAGCAAAACAGAACTTTCTTTTTGCCAAAACTTACTTCTGACATAAGATAGCCAACTATCAAAAGATAGTTTTATAAATATTACAGGCAACCAAATTGGTGAAAATAAATATATATATTTAAAAGCAATAAATAAAGCAATTTTTGTATTTTCTGGGATAAAATCAAGCATGCATTAATTTTATCACTAACAATAAATACTAGCAAAACAAAACCACCTATTTTGGTGGTTTTGTTTTGCTAGTATTTTAAATATTTTAAGCTACCACATATAGACCTTGTTTATTCTTTTTAAAATATTTTGGATTTTGTAGATTTACCATGATAGTATTTTGTTTTACATATCTCTCTTTCATTACTTTTTCTATTATATCCTTCTTATCCATAGGACCATTTTTCTTTATAAGATCTGCGATTACATCCTTTACAACTCCTGTAGAATACCCCCATTCTTTTAATGCATAAAGTCCTCTACCAACCAAGACAAATCTAGGATCTTTGATCAATTCGTTATGGGTTGTGGCTACATGAGCTTTCTTTTTAAATACATCTGATATCAATTTTGCAACTTCTTTAAAGTGTATAGGTGAACCATGCTTTCTTAAAATTAGATAGGCATAATCTCTAACACCTTTAGTTTTTATATTTGTTGATTTTGATTTACCCCATTCTCCTAGAGGATTTTTTGAAATATTTTTTGACAAAGAAAGCCATCTTGTTAATATTTCATCTTTTTTATAATCATCTGAAACATCTTTTAAATGTTCTAAGAAAGAAGATATTATTTCTGATTCGGGGACAATTTGATCATCTTCTAATTTTGCATAAAGTTTTTTTAATGCTTCATGTATTTTATCTGATAAGTTTGGATCAATGTGCCATCTATGTTTAAAATCTTCATCTTCTTTTATTTTATTAAAATCACTACCAATAACCATTATAAAATGTAAATGTTTTTTTGATGACAAATCTTTACACAAAAGAGTTAATATATCGTCTTCAGAAGCAACACCCCCTATTTCTTTAAAAACGCTTTTTAGTTCTTCGAAAACAATCCCTTCTTTTTTATAAGTTTCAGACTTTCTAATATGATTTATGGCATAATTCTCTATTTGTCTTACCCTTTCTCTTGTTATGCCATATTTTTTCCCAATAGATTCTAGAGTCATTTCTTCACTATTTTGACCTAAGCCAAATCTACCAACTACTACATCCTGAGCTCTATCTGGAAGAGAGCTTAAAAGTCTTTTTGAAACCTGTTTTGGATTAAAAGAAAGACTCAATATTTTATTTTTTATTACTTCTTTTTTCATACTTTTATTAATTTATTATTACAATACGATTATTATACAATTTATTTATACTATTATTTGTATCAAATATAAGAGATATTGTCAAATTTATATAATAAAACAAAACTAATTTTCCAATACAAAATTTATGGTTCTATTTTTTATAAAAATAGTATTTTTTATATTTTTATCATCTATCCACTTCTTGATATTTGACATATTTAAAACCAAATTTTTAAGTTCCTCTTCCTCTATATCCAAAGAAACCTCTATATTTCCTCTAGGCTTTCCATTTACCTGAATAGAAATATTTATCAAATCTTCTTGTGTTTTTGCCAAATCAAATAAAGGCCAACTTTCTGTATGTATAGAAAATTTATTACCAAAATCAGACCAAATTTCTTCTGATATATGTGGAGCAAAAGGAGCAATTAATTTTATAAAATCTAAAAATAATTCTCTATGATTTTCCAAATATTCATAATTTTTATCAAACTCATTTATGAAAATCATCATTGTTGAAATTGCTGTATTAAACTTAAAATTTTCTATATCATCAGAAACCTTTTTTATGGTTTTATGGAATAAACTCTCTAATTTACTACTTATTTTACTATCCTCTTTTTTATCTCTAGTATTTAATATTATTTCTTGGGCAATTCTATAAATTTTTTCTAAAAATCTCCTTACACCGATTAAATTATCTTCATTCCAAGATATAGTATTTTCAAATGGTCCCATAAACATTTCATATGATCTCAATGTATCTGCCCCCCAAGTTTCTACTATATCATCTGGATTTATAACATTACCCCATCGTTTACTCATTTTTCTTCCATCTTTTGCCAATATAAAACCTAAAAATTCTAACCTAGCAAAAGGCTCTGAGGTACTCACCACGCCCAAATCATATAAAAATTTATGCCAAAACCTTGCGTATATAAGATGACGCACAGCATGATCTCCTCCAACATAAAGATCGATCCCACCACCTTTATTATTTTCAGATGAACCAAACCAATACTTTTCTTTTTGCGGATCAATAAGAACATTATCATTTTTATTATCAACAAAACGTAAATAATACCAAGAAGAACCTGCCCATTGAGGCATTGTATTTGTTTCTCTTTTAGCCACTCCCCCGCACTTTGGACAAGTCGTATTTACCCAAGATTCAATATTTGCGAGCGGAGACTCCCCTGTACCAGTTGGCGCATAATTTTCTACTTCTGGCAACTTAACAGGCAAATCTTCTTCTGGTACCCCTACTACGCCACATTTCTCACAATGAATAACTGGTATTGGTTCTCCCCAATATCTCTGCCTACTAAAAACCCAATCACGAAGTTTGTATTTTTTAACAAATTTTCCTCCTACAAATTCTGTGATTTTCCTTTTTGCTTCTTCTGATTTTAAATTATCAAACTCTCCAGAATTAAATAATACCCCCGATTCAATCCACGCATGTTCTTTATTGTTAATCCTATCTAATATAACATCCATTTCTGCATGAGTCATAAATTCAGTCCCTTTATTTATATCTTTCTCGTCTAACCAAACAACATCATGCATACTTGTTTCTTCTTCAGACAACTCTTGCTGTTCTTCATCTATCAATTCAAACAATATTGGATGAGTGTGTCCTATACGATTTATATCTTTATGAGCTGCAAAAAATTCTGCTTGAATAAAATTACCCAAAGGTCTAACTAATTTTATATTTTTATAACCAGTTTCTTCTTTTATTTCTCTAATTGCGGCCTCAATAGGATTTTCTCCATCTTCTATACCACCCATAATAAATGTTAGCCAAGGTTGTTTTTTCCACTTTAAACCCAAAAACTTTCCAGTTTTATTGTTTTTTACAATAGCCATTATTCCTCTTCGAAACACAATCTCTTTTCCTTCTACATGAGGATTATTTAGATCTGGTCTTAATGGAGCAACAACCTCTTTAATTTCTAAATTATATTTTTTTGCAAACTCAAAATCTCTTTCATCGTGGGCAGGTACTGCCATCACAGCACCTGTTCCATAATCTCCTAAAACATAATCAGCAATCCAAACAGGAACTTCTTCGCCATTTGCAGGATTTATAGCTTTAATACCTTTTATTTCTACACCTGTTTTTTCTTTCTTGGCATCAGTCCTCTCTATTTCAGTTTTATTTTTAACCTGATTTAAATATTCTTCTATTTCTTCCAAATTTTCAACTTCAAATTTTAATTTCGTATTTTGATTTTTAACTTTTGACACAATCTGATGTTCTGGTGCCACTACTAAATAAGTGACTCCAAAAAGAGTATCTGGTCTTGTGGTAAAAATTACAATATCTTCACTTTTTTCATTTTGAATTATATTTTTGACTTTTAAATTTTGAATTTTGAATTTGATCTCCGCTCCCTCTGACTTACCTATCCAATTTCTCTGGCTTTCTTTTATATATTCTGGCCATTTTAAATCATTTAGATCTTCCAACATTCTATCTGCATAATCTGTAATTTTTAAGACCCACTGACGCATTGGTTTTTTCTCTACTAAATTACCACATCTCTCACATGTGCCATCTTTTTCTAAATCCTCATTTGCCAAACCTGTTTGACAAGAAGGACACCAATTTATTGGTTCATAAGACTCATAAGCCAAACCTTTTTCAAACATCTTTAAAAATATCCATTGAGTCCAACTATAATATGAAGGATCTGTTGTATTTATTTCTCTATCCCAATCATAATTAAACCCAATTTTTGCCAGCTGTTCTTTAAATACTTTTATATTTTTTTCTACTGCAATTCTTGGATGAATTTTATTTTTAATGGCAAAATTTTCTGCTGGAAGACCAAATGCATCCCAACCCATAGGATGCAACACATTAAAACCTTGCATATTTTTCATCCTACTATAAATATCTGTGGCTATATAACCTTTTGGATGCCCTACATGAAGACCTTCTCCTGATGGGTATGGGAACATATCTAAAACAAAACATTTTTGTTTTTTACTGTCATCACCTGTTTTATACACACCCTCATCTCTCCATTTTATTTGCCATTTATGCTCTATTTCTTTATGGTCATATTTTTTATTCATATCATAAAATATACAACATATATTGTTATTTTTCCAATTCTAAAAGCTGGTTATTTAACTATTTAAAAATTACTAAATCTTAAAAGATTTTTATATATGTAATGATAAAAAATATTTTAAGATTTTGTATTTACAATATAATCTGGAACTTTCAAGTTAAAACAATGCTTACCCTCTTCATATTTCCAAAACTCTCTGTTATATGAATCATAACCATACTCATACTGTGTAATCAACCCTTTTGAATATTGATAATGTCTTTTGTCTTTTTTATCTATATAGTCAAAATTGAATTCGGCGCAAAGTTTATATTCGACCCCTTGCACTATTTGATAAAAATACTCTTCATTGGTTTGTGGATCTAAAGGAATAGTATAAAAACTTCCATTTTCTA
>CAZFHL010000001.1:0-65104 GCA_964519145.1 uncultured Candidatus Saccharibacteria bacterium | reverse complement strand
TCATTTTCTTGTTATTTATAATATAACAAATTATTTAAAAAAGTCAACTTTTTAAACCTTAAACTCTACGACATCACCGTCTTTTACTATATATTCTTTTCCCTCTGTCCTGATCAGCCCTTTTTCTCTTGCAACACCATAAGAGCCGGCTTCCAAAAGCTTATTCCACTCTATAACCTCTGCTCTTATAAATTTATCCTTAAAATCATTGTGTATGGCTATACCTGCAATTGGGGCTGTGCTATTTTTCTTTATCGTCCAACCTCTTGTCTCATCCTCACCTGTCGTAAAAAAAGTTTCTAAATTTAACAAATCGTACCCTGCCACAATCAAATCATTCAATCCATCAGAATTTGAACCGAGCTCTTTTCTAAAATTTTCTTTTTCTTCTCTATCAAAATCTTTTAATTCATTTTCAATGTTTGCATCAACGAAAATATATTTAGAATTTGTTTTTTGAAAAAAATCTAAAAGTTTTATCCATCTTTCATCATTTATTTCGTCCATATTTTTACCACCAGCTTTTTTATTTAAAACATATAAAATAGGCTTCATTGTCAAAAATTGCATCTGTTTGAGTGACACAAATTCTTTTTCTTCTAAAATAACAGACGATGCAAGTTTTCCACTTTCTAAACATACTATAACTTTGGTCAAAGCTTCAGATAAAATAATAGCCTCTTTATCTCCCTTTTTAACATCTCTCTCTAAAGAAGATGCTCTTTTTGAAGCCACTTGTAAATCCGCTAAAATTAATTCTAAATTTATTGTTTCTATGTCAGAGAGTGGATCTACTTTTCCTTCTACATGTAAAATATTTTGATCATCAAATATGCGTACAACTTCAGCAATAGCATTGCACTCTCTTATGTTTTGTAAAAAATCATTCCCTTTGCCTTCTCCTTTTGATGCTCCTTTTACCAAACCCGCTATATCTACAAATTCTACTACAGCAGGAATTTTCTTTTTAGATTTTGAAAATTCATTTAATTTATCTAACCTAAAATCTGGTACAGGTATAATGCCGATAGATGGATCTATAGTACAAAATGGATAATTTTCTGCCGGAACACTCTTTTTTGTTAAAGCATTAAAAAGCGTAGATTTTCCTACATTTGGAAGACCGACTATACCAATTGATATATTCATATATAAATATATATCACAAAAATCTGAATTAATGTAATTTGGATTTTCTATTTGAGTTTAAAAATTTTCAAATCAAAAAAAGTTTAGTCTAAAATAATGACATTTTATAAGACAGAAAAAGAGCGTAAATTTACGCTCTTTTTTAAAACTAAGAAATTATTTTATCACCACCATACTGCAAAGACCACAATTTTGAATAATGCCCTCCGCTTGCAATTAAACTTTCATGCTTACCTTCTTCTATGATTCTCCCTTGAGAAATAACTACAATGTTATCCATTTTAGAAATAGTAGAAAGTCTATGGGCAATAGCAATCACAGTTCTGCCTTCCATTAATTTTGACATAGCATCTTGAATCAACTTTTCAGATTCTGAATCAAGAGCACTCGTGGCTTCATCAAAAACAATAATTTTAGGATTCATCAATATTGCTCTTGCAATAGCCACTCTTTGACGCTCACCCCCAGAAAGCTTTAGACCCCTTTCCCCTACAAATGTATTGTATCCTGAAGGTGAATTTGATATAAATTCATGACAATGTGCAAGCTTTGAAGCTCTTATTACTTCTTCATCAGTAGCACCTGGTCTTGAATATCTGATATTCTCCATGAGTGTCCTATGGAACAATACAGGGTCTTGAGGAACAACAGCAATATTTTCATTTAAACTACTTTGAGTCACTTCTCTAATATCTTGCCCATCAATTAAAATACTCCCTGAATTTAGATCATAAAGTCTAGTCAATAATTTAATTAAGGTAGATTTGCCACCACCTGAAGTACCGACAATTCCCACTCTACTATTTTTTCTTATTTTTAAATTAAAATTTTGAAAAATAGGATATCTAGGATCACCGTAATTAAAACCGACATTTTTAAATTCGACCTTCCCATTTTTTACCACAAGTCTTTTTGCATTTTCTGAATCTAAAATTTCATGAGGTTTTACCAATATTTCTGTCATTTCATTTGAATCAGCCATTGCTTCATATATTTTTCTAACTGATTGACCAATCTCTCTTATCCTATCAGCGAGTTGCCACATATATGATCTAAGCATAATGATACCGCCAACTGTTATGCTACCATTTAACCAATAATTTATTGCACTGGCCAACATAACAAATTCAAGGACTCTAATAGAAACTCCTTGAACAGCATCTGAATATTCGCCCATCCTCCAAGATCTATATCTTGCACTTGCCAATCTAGAGGTAATCTCTTTAAATGAAGCAGATTCTCTATGTAAACCAGAGAATAATTTTATATTTATGTTGTTTGCAATAGTATCTGAAAGAACCGCTGTAGTTTTAGTATCAAGTTCTGCTCTATATATATCAAATTTCAACTTCCATTTAGCAAAGAAAAAATTGAAAATAATGAACAAAAAAGCCCATAATAAAAACATAAATCCTATTAGAGTATTTTGCCAAAAAATAACAACAATGATAAGTAAAATCCTAATTGCAACTTGACCCAATTGTAAAATGCATTGATCTGCTATCACTTCAAAACCAGAAGTAAATCTATTTACCCTCTTTACTAAAGATCCAGAAAAGTTGCCAGTAAAAAATTGATGAGAATGTCTATGAAGATATTCAAAACAATAATTCGGCAAATCTGCCATTACAAGTATCTCAAATTTTGAAACACCATAAATACAAATCCTCCCGCCAATCCAAGAAGCAAAAGCAACACCCATCATCAAATACATTTTTTGCCATATATTTGAGACAACCGTATTATTTTTTTGAGAAACTGTTAACAAATCGAAGAAATCTTTGTAAATTATTGGAGCAACCACATCTGCAAAGATAGTTAGCAACGCTCCAAAAATAGACAACAAAACCATTCCAGGATATTTTTTAGAATGCATCCAATATATCCTTAAAGTTTCTTTATTTAACGAATAAACACTTTTTTCATTACTCTTTTCCAATTTTTATTTTCTCCTTTTTTCTAAAAAAACTTTACCATATTTATAAATATTTAGCAATGTATTTATAAATAAAATTTTTTTGAATATTGAAAAAATATTTTTATAAATTAAATGTGTTATAATTTTATTTTATATAAATAACAAATAAAAATGAAAAATAAATTTTTAAAATATCTGCCAGAATTTGTATATGGCTCAATAGACGGCACAGTCACCACATTTGCCATAATAGCCGGGATAGCAGGAGCCAGTCTAGATTCTGGTATAGTTCTTATATTAGGATTTTCAAATGTTTTAGCAGACGGATTTTCAATGGCATCTTCAAATTATCTATCAGAAGAATCTCATAGTGATCAACTATTGGCAGACGGAGAGGAACACAATGGAAACCCGTTTAAAACAGCTTTGGCTACTTTCTTTTCATTTATTATAGTTGGTTCTATCCCACTAATTTCTTATGTAATAAGTTATTTAAAACCAGAATCTATAACAAATGAATTTAAAACGGCTTCAATACTAACACTCATAACATTTTTCATTATTGGTCTTATCAGAGGTTCGGTATCTCATAGATCTTCTATAAAAACAGCTGTGCAAACTTGCATAATTGGCCTAATCGCTGCTTTAGTAGCTTATGGAGTAGGAGCTTTGCTAAAAGATTTGGTTTAAAAAAATAATAAGATAAAAACCCCACAAAACTAAAAGTCTTGTGGGGTTTTGTTAAATTTTACTTCTTCTTAGCTTCCTTTTCTGCCTTCTTCTTTTTGTGAAAATTAGCTAGTGCACTGCCCGGCTTCCTACCAGACAAGTCATCAGCCTTTTCAAGCCAAAACAACATGGATTTTAAAGATTCATAGAAACCCAAATTCATAACATCTCTACGCTCTTCAGGAAAAGTATGGGCTGTTAAAGCATATATCATACAAATTTCCATATATCTCATCAAAATAGAATTATCTTTCTCGGCTATTCCAAAATATGGGTGTCTTGTATTAACCAGCATTTCCCCTTTTCTATGATCAAGACGATAAGGAGCATCTTCTCCTAACATATCGCTATAAACTAAGATTAGCCCCTGAGAATCATTCTTAACTACTATCCTCTTTGAACCCTTAGGTCCAGCAGAAAGGAATGGCATATGTCCAGGTCGTTCTTCTCCATTACCCCTATCATAAATACTACCAACTGAACCATCACTTTTTGGTTTACTAGGGATAGAACTAGTAGCTAAGGTGTTAAAAGCTTGTCTACCAACAGATATATCAGTTTTATCAGTATGACCTTTGCCAACTGTTCCAAATTTAAAAGATTGTAGAACCTCTTTCAGATGAAGGAATTTTGGATCATCAACCATATGTGAAAAAAATTCCATGGATCTTCTACCAAGATCTTGAAGTCTCTGTTCTCTATCTGCTACAACTTCTCTGTCTGCATATTTGAATCCAACTTCTCTATACCACTTATTTAACTTTAAGCATAAATCAACTAAAGCATCATCTAATACAAAAAATCTTCTACCAGCATCAATCTTAATATTAGAAGCGTGAACTTCTCCTTCAAAAATACCGCAACTTAAAGCCTCCACTACTTCTTTATCAAGCAAATCTCTTGTGTTTGAAAGTAAATCGGCACAAGGCATTCCATAAGGATCACCTCTTTCATAGAAAAGTATTCTGCCTTTAGGAGCACTCTTTGTATCTAGAGTGTATATTTTAAATAAAACATCACCAGAATCCCCACCACCTGCTTTATATAATGCAAGAGGTCTACCAGTGAAATCACTCGCTTTAATTAAAACTTCTTGAATATCTCCATTTTCATTGATAACTTTAATTGAAACAGAAACTCCGCGTTTCCTCATAACAACAGAAAAATTTGCTGTAATTTGATTTTCCAAATACTCTAAATTAATTCTAGATTTAGTCTTATCTTTGATAAAATCATGAACATAAACTCTTGTTCTCCAATTATAGATACCTGAACCTTTATCTTCCCTACTAAACCTGCCGGATACCAATTTCTTAGGAATTTCGTTTGTATTCTGTTTAGCAATTTCTGCAGGATCAAAAGTCCATTCTACATAACTACCACCAGACTTTGGAATAGTACAAAAAGTAAAATATTTACACTTACCATAAGCAGAAACTAGACCAATACCAAACTTTCCAAATCTCTTTTCAGTTGTATCTAATTTCTGTGAATGGCATATTTGCATTAATGCTTCTTCAAAACTATCGACAGTAGAGCCGTCTCCATTATCTGTGATAATTATATTTCTAGTCTTATAATTAACAACAATTTCTATAAGTTTTGCATTAGCGTCAATTGGATTTTGGATATATTCCAACAACATATCATGCAATGTTGGATATTTATCAGCAAGTATCTTTAATACATTGCCGATATTGACTTGTATTCTACTTGTACCAATATTCATAATTATTTTCCTCCTTTTTGTTTTGAATGAGTAACCAAATATTCAAGTCTTGCTCTTTCAGTAGACAAAGCATTTAATTGTCTGCACAAATGGAAAAGATTATTTCCAATCTCCATAAAACTCTTTTTACCAAGCAACCCTCTTACAGAATCTCTTGGAGCCACATTTGTTGTTTCAATCAAATAAACCAATTCTTTTGATAAAGCATCAGCATCAACACAGATTTTCAAAATAGAATCGGCTATTACTTTTGGATCTAAATCTACTTTTTGTTTATGTGATAGGCCAATAATAGCCAATTGTTTATCAAATCTCTCTAAAATACCTTTTAGAAATGGAACTCGTTCATCTACAAGAATGCCGTCACCATGTAACATTCTAAAAACTGGCTGTTTTGGTTCTGTACCACCAAAACCCAATTCCTCAGCAATTTTTCCTATTGTTATATGATTAAAATACACTAACCAACCAAGATTATATATAGAATCATCTAACTCCAACAATTCCTTTATTGGATATTTATTTAAATGTAAAAAATATCTAACCCTGACCAAAGATTCCCCAAGTGGACCACATGTTCCTATATACCATCTTCTTATTGTTGATTGCTCAACTCTTGTTGCTTTCATAATGTCAGCACAATCCAAACTTGTAGATCTAGTATTCCATCTAATACGTTTCAAATAATCAGCTAAAGCATCATCTGTAGATATAGGCTTATCCATACACACTCCTTTTCAACGAACTAACTAAAAAAAGACTAAAATAGTAAAGTTAAAAAGTCAACTATTATTTATTTAAAAATATTGTATAGAAAATATTACATTTTTATTAAAACACAAAAGATGCTTTGGGCATCTTTTGTGTTTTAGTATTAAGATTTTATTATAGAAAGACTTTTGAAGCATTTCATTAAAGTTCATTTTAGAACTCAGAATTATTTCAAAAATCTCTGCTAACTTATAACCTCTTATCAAAACCATAGACATCTGATTCTAATATGAGGTGCGGGACAAACCTCCTCTTGCCCCGCACACGACTGGCTTTATTTCACGGTTTCCTCCTCTGAAAACCAATCGTCAATCACCGCCAAAAACGGGAACAACCTGTCTGCGTCGAAGCCACCGTTGGCTTCAAACGGTAGGACGATTGTCCCATCTTGCGCCACAAAGGCGCTGTGCTCTCTCGGCAAATATGTCATTTGCCTCCTTTCGACTTCGGGATTACTCCCATCAAAACAAACTTGAGTAAACTTGCTTTGATGGAAACCGAATTGCTTCGGTTTTTAAAAGAGCGGGGAGTTGGAGGGCCACAAGCATTTCGCTCATATTGGTCTAGGCTTCATCCTCTTTCAACTCCCCTCTTACGGTCTCATCGAAATTTTCTGGGATGAGACCAAAAGAGGGAGTAGAAACTACTCCGTTTTGTTTATTGATTCTGGATATAGTATATACCAAAGCAATATATTTGTCAAGCATTTTTGACACAACAGAGCATTTCATTTTCTTAAATTCAAAATTACCTATATTTTTCAATGTATTTTAGAAATGGTTTTAAATTTAATGTCATAGAATATAGACATAAAATAGAAAAATTGTATTACTATACGGAATTTTATTTAACCAATAATTTGACAGCTTAGTCAATATATGATATACTTTATGATGAACTGGGAGAGGTTTAGCTGATATGCGGTATTCTTTGCTTTTAATACATGTTTTCTAGCAAAGAGACCTGATATCAACGAAACACCCACTTCAGAAAGGAGGACATCATGGTTGATATCCTCTTAAGTTAGCCCAGGGAAAGTTTTTAAAAAATTCTCTGGTAGCCCGGTACGCGAAGCGTACCGGGCTTTCGTATTTTATAAAAAGAGGATATCTCTAATATATTACATAACATGTTGAGTGGTACCAGTATTCATGTGCCTTGCGAGTCTCGACGGAGCGAGCACGAGGAATTTTGTACCAACAAAATATCCGTGCACATGAATACTGGTACCCGAGAAAATGTTATGTAATAAATTTATTCTACTCACTTAAAAAAGTGTAGAGATTATACCTTTTTAATTTATATTATTTTTATCCTTTATACCATCAAAAGCCAAATTGAAAATGCTTTTTAGAGTATCTGCCAAATCTTGACTACGGATAAAAATGCCAGAAAGTTTTTTACCTAAAATATTTATACGAACCCTATCTTTATAAATAGAAAAATCACAAGTTATGGGATATTTTTTGCCATCAATTTTTATCCTCTCTCCTGTACTATCGCTCGGTCTTTCACTTTTTTCGGATGTATAAAAAACTTTAGATTTAATATTTTTACCCACCCTCATTTCTCTATATTTATTTCTTTCAGCTTCTGTAAAAATATCTTCGAGCAAATCTTTAGGATAAATAAGATAAGTCATGTCCCCATCCCCATCAGGATTTCTAAAAAAATCTTCTAAAGTACTTATGATACCTTCTCTGCCTTCAAAATACTTGACTACAGGCTTTTCTCCACCTTCCCTTTGAACACTTTTTATTTGGGGAATCATTTCTTTCAAGACTTTTCTTGATTCTTCTAAAGCAAATCTTTGTTTATCTAAAAATGTTTCAAGTCTTTCAGGAGACTCTGCATAATATTGAGTTTTTTTGCCAACTACTATTTCACTCACTAAACCTTTTTTTGCCAAAGAATCTATTATGACATAAATAGTAGTTCTTTTAATTTTTGTTTTTTTTGATAATTCTATTACAGAAGCTCTTTCAACAGAAAGTAAACTCAAATAAACACTTGCCTCTTTGTCGCTTAATCCTATTTCTTGTAAATATTTTTCTAACATAAATAAATATTACTTAAATAATTAATAATTTTTTTGACCCCATTTATACATTTTATTTCTCCATTTTTCTTTTTTATTTTCTGAAATTCTTTTTAATGGGCCTATTTTTTTTACACTGACACTAAATCCAGAAAACCACAAAATACCTTTGCGTATTTCGTTTGTTGTATCTCCAAAAATAATCCTAGTGAAAAGAGGGTGCGCATCTGATGTCACAAAAACCCTTGCAGTTTTACCCTTAAACAAACCTTGCCACCACAAACCATTTGGATGAAATTTAAAAGCAAAATTTGGCAACCAAATACGATCAAAAAATCCTTTGAGCAAAGCCGGCATAGTAGACCACCAAGATGGGTATACGACGACAAAATGATCGCACCATTTTATATCTTCTTGTACATCTACCAAATCTTTTTCTAATTCTTGTATTTCTCTATAACCTCTATGTAGAATTGGATCGAAAGACAAATCAGCTAAAGATTTTATTCTTACTTCATTTTTTTGACTTAAAGCTCCTTTTGCATAAAATTCGGCAAGCTCTTTGTTGAAACTTATTTTATCAGGATGCCCTATCAATATAAATATTTTCTTCATATATTATTTTGGGATCAATATTTTTTGCAATTGATCTTTGTGTTTATTCATAACTTCCATTGCTACAGTCATTTGATCTCTACCTTTTTTAGTTTCCATTTCAATTTCCTCTGCGATTTTCATAAAAAAATCAGGATTACTCTCTAAAGCAGACATGAGCATTTCTCTTTGCTCTGCTGGTACATCCTTCATTTTACTTTCTATCATTTTTCTTACAAAAAAATCTTTAATACCCATAAAATATATTAAACTCTTAATAAAAATATTATAACAAAAAATGGGTGCATTTGCACCCATTTTTAAAAATTACCATAGAATATTATAGTGATTAAACAGCCATCTGTTGCCCATCTTCCATATAAAGATCTACAAGAGCCGATAGACTATCCTTGTTATCAAAATTGAAATGATCATTTCCGGATTCTGAATTTCTAGATTCTTCACAAGAAACACACCTTACTGCCCAAGGAACAGCATTCAATCTTGCTTGTGAAATAGGCTCTTCACAAACAAGGCATGTGCCAAAATTTCCTTCCTTAACATTTTCTAAAGCAAAACGAATACTTCTAATTTTTTGTTCATTTTGTGCCGCTAAAAGAAGATTTACTTCTTGAACTCTCACAGCCACTGCAATATCAACAAGATCTGCTTCTCGTGACACACCAAATGTATCCGCCACTTTATCAAGAGAAATACCTGTAGCGAGTCTTAATTCTCTCATCAATACCTTCAAAATATTTGACCTATTTACATTCTCTCTTCTGTTTAAAACCATTCAAAAACCTCCTTCTTTATTTGCCTTAAAATATAATACTACACAATAAACATAAGTCAAATGAAAATTGCCCTGTTTTAATAACAGAGCAATTTTAAATTCTAACTTGAGAAAAGTTCTTGAAATTGCCTCCTTGCAACATCTTGAGGGCTTTCTACGACTTTTCTCTCTTGTCTATTTTCAACAAGAGAAACTTTCTCCTTGTACTCACCCTGTATTACAAGGCGAGCAGGTGGGACGAGTGGTCTTGGGTCTCTTCGATAAAACAACCCGTTTGATCTGCAAACCGATAACATAAATCTCCTTCGATGCAGAAATTTACTAACTATAAAATTTATACACCTAAATAAAAATAGAGTCAAGCAAAAACCCCTGTGGAAAACCAGCAGGGGTTTGCTAGAACTGGATCACCTCACTTTCTTATGAATTACCTCACCTTAGTGTTTATTTTAATCTTCTCACGAAATTGAATCCTCATATTATGATAGCCTTTGTTTGGATTTGGCAATGAAATCCGAAAAAAATAAAAAGATTGTCCTACTTCGTTTCTAGTAAAAGATTTATTATAGAAAAGAATTTGTGGATCCTTACAACCAAATCTAAGCCTGATTTGATCTAAAATTTCATCCCTCAATTTTTCATCTTTTACAAAAGTGTCACAATAAAATTGCATACCACCATGTAAAAGATATTTTGCAACTTGACTGTCTATTTTCTCCACCCTAATACCATCTGATTTTCGATGGTTTTTCTCCCTTTTTGAACAGACTTTTTTCAAGCAATACTCCTTTGAGGAATTTACTACTTCTACAATATATATACACCTACGATAAAAACAAATCAAGTCTAAAAATATGAATAACTTCTAGATCATATCTATACAATTATTTATATCAATACTCTTTAACAGAAGCCCCCTTTATTTCTACATCTGTAGCCTTTCTTACAAATTTTTTATTTACTTCTGGAATTATTTTAATATGTTTTATATCATCTATTTTTTCTGCCACACTATTTAAATTTTTTATTTCATCTATCCAGTCAAAATCAAAATATTTAAAAATATTAAAAGAAACAGAATAAGAATCTAAAGTCTTTTCACCTGAATCTAAAAAATATTCATTAAAATATGACATCACCAATTCTCTTGTATTTTTGTAAACAGGATCTCGCCACCTTAAAACAGAATGGTTAGTTTTACTAATAGCCCCCAAAAAGCCATTTAATTCGTATACACAAACAATATGATCAGAATCTTTTTTAATATTTTTCACTTTCAAATCAATCAAAAAACTTTTAATGTTGTGAAAAGAAAGACACAGGGTTGCAAATAAAGCTCCTTCAAAACAATGAGCTTTGTTATTTAAAATCATTTTTCTTGGAGAATAATACGTCTCTCCATTTTCTTCTTTATTGAAAGGTATTTCATCTAAAAAATCTTGTACCTTAATTGGAGTATTCAATTTTTGGACTATGCTCAATTCTTTTTTATTTAATACTTTAGATATTTCTTCTTTCATTTTATTTGGTTTTTTAATATTTATATACTATCATATAAAATATGACTAAAAAAAATATTTTTATATTTATCATTCTTGTTATTGCCTTATTTAGCATCTATATAAAATACACAAATAATTCACCTCAAAGAATGGAGGTTGTTCAAAATACAGACAATGTAATAAAACAAGACGAAATACAAAATCCAAATATTCAAGAAACAAATAGTTTGCCAAAACAAAACACAGAGGAATTGGCAATAAAAGATAAAGCTTGGATTGTATTAGAAAAATATTTAGATTTTGCCAAAAATCATGATATCAAAAACTTATCAAAAATTTCTTATCAAGTATCAGAAATTTGCAAAGACAAATCAAAAGAAAAAGAATGTTTTGAAAGAATGGATGCCGTTTATTTTATTGGAAAAGAATTGAAAAAATCAGATTTCAAATATGTTTGGCAAGATGATAAACAAATCATATTAACGACCGATTTTAAATTTGAAGAAAACGAATCAATGATAAGTAAAAGTAGAGGAATGATTTATTTTGTTATAGATAAAGAAATAAAAGTTTTAAGTTTTAACCATGCAAAAGGATCTGTCGTTACCAAAAGCACAGCCAGTATTGAAGAGTTAAAAGATAGATTAAATACTTATACAAAAGATATAGATGAAGATGGAAAAGAGGATTATTTAGAAGAATGTCTTTCCTCTAGCCAAGGTAGTGAGTGTATAAAAACAGATACAAAAATCAAAGACAGCGATAAAGATGGTTTCTGGGACGGTATTGAAGCACTCTTTTATAAATAAATATTTTCCAAAAATACCCTTATTTTGATAGGTTTTAAGCTACTCTTGACTTTTTTCTGTAAAGATGTTAGTATTTAAAAAGATATGCAAAAACGAAAGAACTGGGTTAACCCCAAACTAACAATCTGCCAGATTGCCGTGATAAATAAAGTCCGGCAGACAGCAAGAGAGGTTTGTTTTAGAAGGGGTGATTTACGATCAGATCTCTCAACTGCAGAGACTGTACGTCTTTCTCTATGGTGTAAAGGAGAATTCACATATCAAGACTTTGAGAAGCTTGATAGCGCCATCAGGTTGATGTGGGATGATGACAAAGCCTGTCGCGTCCTGCGGGATTTACAGAAAAGTCTTCAGTAATTTCACAACAAAAAGGAGAATGGAATGGATCTTGCAAAAGAAGAAAAAAGGGTTATTATTTCCTTTATGTACACACTAGAGAAGTGTGCTGAGGAGATGGGTAGATTTCCTGCCCGATTCAAGTTGATGGTCAGATTCCTCAGGATGATGGAACTCCAAAATCACAATGGAAGATTGGTTATCCTGACACTTGGACACGTCTTCTATGAATTGAATTTTGGTGAATTCATAATTTATGGGGAGGATTTATCCCCAGAAATGTGCACGGAGTTCATGGAGCTATCAGCCGCTGCTTACGCGGTGTTGGAAGAACATGGCGGAAAAGTCGAAAAGATGCCACAAATGCCAGAATTCGCGAACCCAGCAATCCCTATTTCCCGATAACAATAGGGTGCTCATTGAAAGCGGCGAGGATTTCCTCGCCGCTTTTTCCATTTTCATTTATATATTAAACCTATTTCAAAAAACTACCATCAATTATTTTGAAGATTTTGCTCTTTCTAATTCTGTCAAATATTTTTTACGCAGTCTTACATTTTTTGGAGTAATTTCTAAATATTCATCTTCAGACATAATTTCAAGCCCACTTTCTATAGTAATAGGGATAGGTGGAGCTAAATAAATCTTTTCATCACTACCGCTTGCTCTCATATTTGTTAATTGTTTACCTTTTGTTGGATTAACTGTCATATCATCGCCTTTTGCAGTATCCCCTATGACCATACCCTCATACACTTCTGTAGTAGGGCTGATGTATAAAGTACCTCTTGTTTGCAAATTGTCTAAAGCAAAAGCCAAAGCTTTTCCATTTGCCATAGAGACCATAGAGCCTGTTGGCTTTTTTTGAATTTCCCCTGCATAAGGTTTAAAACCAATCACCCTGCTTGCAAATATACCCTCCCCTTTTGTATCTACAACAAATTGATTTCTATAGCCAAGCAATCCCCTAGTTGGCCCTTCAAAAACAAGTCTCATTCTGTTTTCATCTTGTTTAATATTTAGCATTAGGGCTCCTCTTTTGCCTAGTTTTTCTATAACGGTGCCTTGCATATCTATCGGTATATCTATTGTTATTTCTTCAAATGGTTCACTTTTTACACCATCTATATCTTTTATAATAACTTGAGGTTGAGAAACTTGTAATTCAAAACCTTCTCTCCTCATATTTTCAAGAAGTATTGCAATATGAAGTTCTCCTCTACCATAAACCTTCATATCATCACCAAAGAAATCTACTTTTAAACCTACATTTATTTCTAACTCTTTTTCAAGCCTTTCTCTGATTTGTCTGCTTGTCACAAATTTACCCTCTCTACCACCAAAAGGTGAATTGTTTACTAAAAAATTTAAAGCAATTGTTGGTTCATCTACTTTTATAGTTGGCAAAATTTCTGTTTCTTTTTGATCACAAACAGTGTCTCCTATATAGATATCCGGAAGTCCAGCAATAATAGCAATGTCTCCTGCTCTAGCTTCTGAAACTTCTTTTCTTTTTGTACCTTCAAATGTAAATATTTTTGTAATTTTATTTTCAGAAATAGAGCCGTCACTTTTTTTAACAAAAACTTTTTGACCATCTTTTAAGACACCTTCATAAACACGGATGATGGCGAGCCTCCCTAAAAAATTGTCATAAGCTAAATTGAAAGGTTGAGCCCTAAGTCCTAAATTTATATCATTTTTAGCTGGGGCAACTTTTTCTAAAATTGTATCTAAAAGTGGAGACATATCTTTTCTTTCATCTTCCAAATTTTTCATTGCCACACCATCTTTTCCAATAGCATAAACAGTAGTGAAATTTAATTGTTCTTCTGTTGCTCCTAAATCAAAAAATAATTCAAAAATCTCATCATGAGCTTTTTTAGGGTCGGCTGCGGGTTTATCTATTTTATTTAAAACGACTATAGGCTTATGCCCTATTTCTAAAGATTTTTTCAAGACAAATCTTGTTTGTGGCATTGGACCCTCTTGAGCATCTACTACTAAAAGTACACAATCAATGGAACGGAGAATTCTTTCTACTTCAGATCCAAAATCGGCATGCCCAGGAGTGTCAACCAAATTGATTTTATTATCTTTGTATAAAATAGAAGCATTTTTGGAATAAATAGTAATACCACGCTCTTTTTCTAGCGTGTTTGAGTCCATTGAAGCCCCATCTTCTACTGCTCCTGTTTGTTTTAAAATAGCATCAGTTAATGTAGTTTTGCCATGATCAACGTGAGCTATAATTGCGATATTTCTAATTTCCATTTTTTTTAAAATAAAATCCCTGTCTTTTTAGGGATAAAAACATTATATATTAAAATACAAATAAAAGCTAGTTTTTTGAATCTTAAATTCTGTCTACAAGATAATTTGTGGATAATCAAAATCCTATTTTTTTATTTCCTCCTGCAGTTTCCATCCATTCCCCCAGCCTAACATTCCAAAATACGAAGCAACGACATTTCCTTTTTTATCTTCTGTCTTTAATTTAATATTTCTAAACATTTTTCTTTTAGTACTAGTTCTCAACACTCTATGAGTTGCAAAATTTATCCAACCTAAAAAATCAACACCAGATGTAACAGTTTTTATAAAAACTTTTTTTGGATGAAGATCTAAATCTAATTTAGATTTTAAAAACAAGGCAAATTTTGTTTTTAAAATCTTTAAATATACCAAATCATCTGCCATCACAACAAAATCATCAGCATATCGTATATAATATTTGCATTTCAAACTATGTTTTACATACTGATCAAATTCATTCATATAAATATTTACCAAAAGTTGTGAAGTTAAGTTCCCTAAAGGTAACCCAATATTTACTTTGTCTTCTGTATGAAAACTAGATATTACTTCATTTAGTAGCCATAAAATATCTTTATCTTTAGTGTGTTTATCCAAAATATTTTTTAAAATATTTTGGTTTATAGAAGCAAAAAACTTTCTAATATCGCACTTTAAAACATAAGCTTGTTTTGTATAGTTTTTTGAAACTTTTCTACTAAACTTTTGAAATCTATTTATTGCTCTATGAGTTCCTTTGTTTATTCTACAAGAATATGAATCATCTATAAATTTTTTATCAAAGTATGTATATAAAATTCTGTAAATGGAATGATGAAGCAGTCTATCCCTTACAGTTGCTTTATGTATATCTCTTGGTTTTGGGTCATTTATCTTGAAAGCTTCATAACCACTATGTTTGTATATTTTGTTTTTCAAATCACTATGTAAATCCAAAATATTATCCATCAGATTAAGTTCAAAAACTAAAACATCTTTTCTTATTCTTTTACCACAGACAAACTCTTTCCATGCAGACAGTAAATTTTCAACAGAGATAATATTTTCAAATATAGGTTCCATAAAAATATGATACAATATAACTTAAAATTAGAACATAAAATATGACAAATAGTTTACCCCCCCCCGACAAACTCTTTACCAAAAGTTTTATCAAAAGAAAAAGAAGTTTACAAAAACTGGATGATTATTCATAGAGATTTTCCAAAGATAGAAAGATTTGGTATTGGAAACAGAATAGAACAATCTTTCTTAGATGTTTTAGAATTAACTTTTGCTTCTGTTTATCTAGTATCTGAACAAAAAATATTATTTTTATCTAAAACAATATCAAAACTAGATAATCTAAAATTCTTTATGCAACTTGCATGGGAAAGCAAACTTGTACCAAATGAAAAATATATAAAAGTTTCCCTTGATTTAGATGAAATAGGTAAAATGTTAGGTGGATGGAGAAAAGGTCTTCAAGAAAATCTAAAACAAAAAACTCCTGTAAATACAGGAGAAAAATAATAGTTTCGGGAAAAGATCTGATTGCCCACATTCCACGGGTTCGGAAGGGAAACCTCGTTGGCATTCACATTCCAGCCATCGCCGTTCCAGTTGCAGTTAACTGTGCGAATAAAACAAACCTTTTCGTATATAAAACCACCCATTCCACCACCCCTTAAATCATAAGAGATTGAATCTTACCCTAGACATAAAAGTCCATTAGTTTCATATACCAACTTTTAATTTTTTTGAAAAATATTTATAACACTCTTGTATAAGATTTATCCAACACAACTCTCATTATAAATATTTTAAAACCATGACAGAAAAACTAAAATTTTAACTTTTCTGTAACACATAATTTCAAAATAATTATATGTGTTTTTGGAGTATAAAAAAAGACCCCCTGAGACCGTGCACGAATGCAAAGTATCAAGGGGTCAAAGAGTCAAAGGGTCAGAACCTAAGACTCAAATTACCTACGGGAAAAGATCTGATAGCCCACACCCCACGGGTACGGACGGGAAACCTCGTAGGCACCCACACCCCAGCCAACGCCGTGCCAGTAGCAGTCAACTGTGCGAAGAACATTCGCACGGTCGCGAATGTAGAAGACATTCGCGTACCTGTTGGTCAGGAGGGTACCCTCCTGACCCCGACCCTGCTTTTTCAGCAGGGCGAACATCTCGACGAGGGTGGTCTCCGCCACCTTCTCGCCACCCAGCTCGGCGATGATCGGCCCATCGGTTGACCTCTCGGTCAACCGATGGGCGAGGAGGGTGGTCTCCCCACCTACCTCCTCGACCTTGCCGTCACCGGCAAGGAACCAGCTGGAGAAATTTCCTCCAATCCAGCTGATCTTCACCTCGGCCGAGGCCGAGGTGGCGACGACGAACTTCTCCCTCCGAACGAACTGCGAGGTGGCGGGGACCACCACCTCTGACACAAATTGGAGGATTTTCGGAGCCGACCATGTCGGCTCCTTTCGGAGAAACTTCTTCAGTTCCTCTCCCCACTCTGGCCCGTTTGGGCCGAGCAGGTTAATCATGAGCTGTCTAAGGGGTCCGATGAACCCCTCGAGAGCTTGGCTGAGGATGTCATTCATCGTCAGCCTCCTTTCTGTTTGACCTCCACCTCTGGTAGTGGTCATAACTAAAAAATACTTAATTTCTTTGAATCACTCTTTGATTTGTAAGTAACTTTTAACTATGACCACCTGAAAAACTATTTCCAATTTCTACTATATATTATAACATACGATAGTCTAAAAAGTCAAGTTTTTGTCCGTGATTCCGAAAACACCCGTTCACCTTTGAAATATGGCAGTTAAAATTAATGTATTAGTAATTAATTAAATTTAAATAAGGTTCTTTCAAAAATCTTCAAACATAAAGCCTAATATTTTAAAAGACCAATTGTTTAATTGGTCTTTTTTAAAAAATCTTAATATTTATTTATTTTAAAAATCTTAAATGCATGCCCTGCAAACATCAGTCAATTGTTTGCCATAAACAGGATCCGTCTTTACAGCAAAAAAATTAACGCAATTATACCAATACTTAGAGCACCTAGAACACTTTTTAAGTGAATAGGTACACCTCTGACTAGTGAAATTCCTAAAAACTCTCTCCAAATCATCTGATTTTTCTTTTTGAATTTTTTGCTTTTTTCTCTCTTCTTCTGCTAAAGCCAATCTAGCATCCATTTCTCTTTTCTCTTTTAAAGATCTTTTTTTAGCCAAAATAGATTGATAATGATCCCTATAAACTTTGCTCTTCTTCATGGCCTCTTGATGAACAATCTTCAAACCTAATGTTTTCCGTAAACGAGAGACTCTATCTTCATTACAATGAAGTTTCCTGGAAACAAGAGTGGCTGGCCAATATTTACCCTTACATTTCAAAAAAGATTTTAGTCTTTTCATAAATCTTGCCTTTTCTAATGATCTTTTTTTAATCTCTTCTCTTCTGTTTCTTGCTTGAATTTGAACACCACTTAACCTTCGTTTTAAAGAAATATTTGGATTATCCTTTTTCAATCTTTTTATTCTTGCATATATTGCAGAAGATTCTCTACCTTTTATTTTGATTTGATCCAAATTTTTACCAGCTTCAACTTGAGCAATAAGAGATTCATCTTCTTCTTTTGTCCAGACTCTTACGAATTTTACTTTTATCACACCTTCATTTCGCAATTCAGCAATTTTATGGATTATAGCACCAGAAGTTCTACCTTCAATACTAATATCTTTTGGCAAAACTCTCCTACGAACAGACCCGAGCAAAGATGACAATTCATCTTTATTCCAAACTTCTCTATAGGGATTTTTTGGCTTTACAAGCATAAAACTCCTTTCAATTCTTATAGCATCATACAAAAATGATTTAAAAAAATCAACAAATATAGACTAATTTTTTATATCAGATTTATTACAAACCGTCTTTCTGGTATTAGTATTTCTGTGCCTTGCGAGTCTCGACGGAGCGAGCACGAGGAATTTTTCACCAGAAAAATATCCGTGCACAGAAATACTAATACCAGAAAGACGGTTTGCAGAATTCCAATATTAAACCGATAAACACTTTCTCAATTCATTTGAATGTTTTTTTGCGCAAGGATGACAACAAATAACCTTTTTTGAAGGACTTACAGTATCATTGTTATAAAATTGCTCTGTTTTTTTATTACAATAGACACACCTTCCAACTATTTCTCTTTTTGGCAAATCAACCACTGTCGTAACCATCCTATTATCAAATACAAAAAGAGAACCTTTAAAGTGCGAATTTGGGTACTTGACCATATATGTATGAATACCGTCTTTTAATTGATATAAATTTTTAAAACCACTCTTTTTTAAAAGACAAGTAGCTTTTTCACAACGAATACCGCCTGTGCAAACAGAAACAACTTTTTTATTTTTTAACTCATTCAAATCTTTCAACTTATCTGGCAAATCTCTAAAATTATCTAAATTTGGATTATATGTTTTATCAAAATAACCAACATCGATTTCATAATTATTCCTTAAATCAAGAACAACAAAATCTTCATTCTTTCTATACATCTTCTCTAATTCACTTGCTGTGATAGTTTTAGCTGTTTCTCTTTTTACATTAAATTTGCCTCCTTCGAGAGTAACCACCTCGTCCCTTACTTTAATTTTTAGTTTAGTAAAGGCTCTACCATTCCCTTTACTTTCTTTAAATAAAATATCAGAAAAAAGCTTACTCTGATGCATAGCTTTTTTATATTTATTTATAGATTTTATAGTACCCTCAAATGTGCCATTTATACCCTCTGTTGCTATGAGCATCCTACCCTTTAAACCAAGTTTTTGGCACAACACCTTTTGCTCATTCATCAATTTGATTGGGCTTTTTATATATGCAAATTTATAAAATAATATAACCTTATAATTTACCTCCTTTTTATTTAAATTTTTCATAATATAAAAAATACATCAAAACCATACTTTTTTCAAATAGAGTCAATTAGCTCTTTTCAAAACTCCTCGAAATCATACCTTTTTGAAGCCTAGCGAGCGCGACTGGCGCAGCTTCGCAGGAATTTTTTAGCAAAAAAATATCCGTGGTTCAAAAAGGTATGATGAGAAAGAGTTTTGAAATTTAAACAGCTATCAAACCTTCAAAAAACCCCCGGCTTGTAAATTCCACAATTTTTTATATAAACCTCTTGGTTTTTCAAGCAAACTTTTATGATCTCCATCTTCTATTATTTTACCTTTCTTTAAAACCAAAATCCTATCCATTTTTATTATTGTTGAAAGTCTATGCGCTATAACTATAACCGTCTTATTTTCCATCAATTTATTTAAAGCATCTTGGATCAAACTTTCAGAATGAGAATCTAAACTTGAAGTAGCTTCATCTAAAATAAGTATAGGTGCATTTTTTAATATAGCTCTTGCAATTGCAATTCTTTGTCTCTCTCCTCCAGACAATTTCACCCCTCTTTCACCCACCATTGTGTCATATTTGTCTTTCAAATTTAAAATAAATTCATCACAATGTGCAAGCCGAGAGGCTTCAAAAACTTCTTCATCTGTAGCATCAATTCTTCCATATTTTATATTTTCAAATAAACTTCTGTGAAATAAAATAGGGTCTTGCGGAACTAAACTTATATTTTTTCTTAAACTAACCTGACTCACTTCTTCTATATTTTGATTATCTATAAATATATCCCCGGACAATGAATCGTATAATCGAATAATGAGTTTTATTATTGTGGATTTGCCTGCTCCAGAAGGGCCTATCAAAGCAATTTTTTGTCTTGCTTCTATATTCAAATTAAAATCATCTATTATTAAATTTTCTTTATTAAAACCAAAAGAAACTTTTTCAAAATTAATAAAGCCATTTTTGATTGAAATATCTTTAGCATTTATTTTATCTTTTATATTATGTGGTGTACTAAGTATATTTACCATTTCTTTAGAATCTGCAAAACTCTCATAAATATTTCTAACAATATGTCCTATATCCCATAACCTATGACTTAATCCAACCACATAAACCTGAATCAAGACGAAAGTTCCTAAAGTAATCATATTGTCTTTCCAAAATTTAACAGCATAAAAAAATACAAAAAATTCTATCAATACAATCATAAATCCTTGAACACCGTCAAAAATACTCATTATGTTCCAATTGAATTTAGTGACTTTTGCTTGTTCATTTAAAACTTCTTTAAATTTTTTTGATTCAAAATCTTTATTACCAAACAAATCAACATTGTTATGATTGGTTATAATATCTGAAAGCACACCCGTGGTTTTAGAATCGGATTCTGCAACAGCTAAATCATATTTCAATTTCCATATAGAAAATAAATAGCTAAATGTCATCACAAAAATAGACCATATAGCTATTATATAAGCTATGAAAGGCTCTTCCCTGTAAACTACATAAATAGAGACCCCGACACTAATTAATAATGGTAGTACGCTAAAGGTGATTGTGTCGTATAATTTTTCGAAAGACTTTGCAAATCTTCCGACTTTTTGGACAAGAGAACCTGCAAAATTGTCTACGAAAAAAGAATGTGAATGACTTATCATATAATCAAAAGAATTTTGTTTGATTCTGGCGATTGTCTTTGATTCAAAATCATTTATAGATAAATTTGCCACTCTTCTAATAATCCAAGATATTAAATTTATAAATAAAATTACTAACAAGACATCTATCAAAAGATTGGTTTGATTTTTATTTATATCATCTCCTAATAAATCAAAAAACTTTTTATAATAAATTGGATTCATAAGTCCAATGATTGAAACAAAGGAAAAAGCAAAAATATTGAAAAAGAAACTAAATTTTTGAGGTTTAATGGATTTCCAAAAAACTTTAAATACACTAAATACTCCTATATTATTTTTTGAGTCTTGCATATACCAATAATAATAAATACAAAACCTAAAAGCAATTTAAATCTAAGAGTGTTTCTCATCTTAAAATTTCAAAACTCTTTCTCATCACACCTTTTTGAACCACGGATATTTTTTTGCTAAAAAATTCCTCGAGCTCGCGAGAGTTATGCTCGCTAGGCTTCAAAAAGGTATGATTTCGACGAGTTTTGAAAGAGATATAATATAATATTACCTCTCCTCTATGAAAGTTAGAGCTTTGCCTGTTTTTCCTGCTCTGCCTGTTCTACCAATTCTATGGACATAATCTGCATAAGTTTCTGGTATATCAAAATTGATAACATGACTCACATCATCAATGTCAAGACCTCTCGCAGCTACATCTGTAGCCACAAGTATTTGAATTTGATTTTGTTTAAACCTTATTAATGCTCTTTGTCTTTGTGTATGATTTTTGTTTCCGTGTATAGATTCTGCTTTCAAACCTTTTTGAATTAAAATTTTGAAAACTTTTTCTACGCCATGTTTTGTCCTACCAAAAACCAAAACTTTGTTTAGCTCTTTTTGCAGTAAAATACTGCATAAAACATCTACTTTATTTTCTCCTTGCTTTATCCTTACCACATCTTGATCAACATTTTTTGATGTATCTCTTGTTTTTACAGATATTTTGACAGGATTGTTTAAAAACTCGCCTATCAATTTTTCTATAGCAGGAGAAAGTGTAGCTGAAAAGAATAGTGTTTGCTTTATCTTTGGCATACCGCCCATAACCGTACGCATATCATTTATAAAGCCCATATCAAGCATTCTATCTGCTTCATCAAGCACAACGGTATTGAATTCTGAAAGAAAAACTTTTTTCCTTTCAACCAAATCTTTTAATCTCCCAGGAGTACCAATAACAAAATTGTGTCTGTATTTTAAATCAGATATTTGCTTATGAATACTCATTCCTCCTACAGTACAAACAGAAAATATTTGCATATTTTTTGTAAAAGCTTTTAACTCATCATTTACTTGAATAGCCAATTCTCTAGTTGGAACCATTATCAATATTTTTTCTTTATTATTTTTCAAAACCTTATCAATAAGAGGTATCAAAAATGCTCCTGTTTTACCAGTTCCTGTATTTGCAATACCCAAAACATCTCTACCTGCCAAAACTTCGTTTATAGCTTTATCTTGTATCGGTGTAGGATTTTTGTATCCTTTAGATAAAATTGAGTTTTTTAAATTATTGTCTATATTAAAATCAGCAAAAGTATGAACTGGTACAAATTTTTCTTCCACTTCCAGATCAACTGCTTTATTTATAAATTTTGAAAAATGTATTTTTTCTCCATTATTTTTTCTTGCATTACCTCTTATATTGCCTCTAAACCTATTTCCACCTCCACCGAAACGAGAAAAAGAACCTACTTTTTGAGTATGATTTTTATTTCCATCAAAATTATTTCTGGGTTTATGCCCATTTCCAAATTTTTTATACATAATATTTTAGAGCAAAAGCTCCATAACCTCTGGTTTTTATAATAAGTTTTACCAGTATGTCCCAGAGTTTTTTAAAATAGCTTTAAGAGAATCGCTCGAAAAGAAACCACGAGATTAAGTTATGTTTGTAGTATATCAAATATCACATTTTTTGTCAAATTTTTGAAAATTTAGATAAATCTATTCTATATTTATTTTATGATAATATAGACAAATGAAGGAACTAGAGAATACAGCAACATATGACTGTTTGGTGATAGGTGGTGGCCCTGCTGGTATGATGACTGCTGGTACAGCAAGTTTAAATGGTCTCAAAGTACTATTACTAGAAAAAAATGAACAATTAGGCAAAAAACTTTTGATCACAGGAGGCGGTAGATGCAATATCACAAATTCAGAATTTGATAATAGAAAGCTTTTGGCGAAATTTAAAAATGATGGAAAATATCTTTTTTCTACATTCGCTAAATATAGTGTAAAAGAAACTTTAGAATTTTTTCATAAAAGAGGTCTTGAAACAAAAGTTGAAAATGAACTCCGGACATTCCCTATTTCTGAAAAGGCCAAAGATGTATACAACACTCTTTTAAATTATTTAAAAGAAACAAATGTTAAAGTACTCTCTAATTCAAAAGTTATAGATTTAGTTTTAGAAAATAAAAAAATAATTGGTGTAAAATTGGCAAATAATAAAATTTTAAAAGCTAAAAATATTGTTGTTGCCACCGGAGGCATAAGCCGTCCGGAAACAGGCTCAACTGGAGATGGATTTATTTGGTTATCAAAAATTGGTCATAATGTTATAAAACCTACACCATCTCTTGTACCGATAGCTACAAAAGACAGTTGGTCTAAAAAAATTTCAGGAGTCAAAATAGATGATGTAAAGATAAGCTTATTCCAAAACAATCAAAAACAAAATTCTATAAGAGGAAAAATATTGTTTACTCATTTTGGATTGACAGGACCTACCATACTAAATATGAGTAAAGACATAGGAGAACTTTTAAAATATGGGGATGTTTTTGTACACTTAGATCTTTTACCAAATGAGGACTTAGGAAAATTGAATCTAAAAATACAAGAACTATGTATAAAAAATAATAATAAAAAAATAAAAAATGCCCTTTCAGAGATAATTCCAAAAGCTTTGATTATACCAATAACCCAAATTATAAAAATAGATAGCGAAACAAAATGTAATAGTTTAAAGAGAGAAGATAGGATAAAGTTAGTCAATTGCATCAAAAACATACCAATAGAGGTAGATAAATTACTTGATGTGGACAAAGCCATAGTTTCAAATGGTGGCGTTTCTTTAGATGAAGTAGATTTTAAAACTATGCAATCAAAATTATTTTCAAACCTTTATTTAGTTGGAGATATTTTAAATATAGATCGCCCATCTGGAGGTTATAGTTTACAACTTTGTTGGACTACAGGATTTGTAGCTGGCAGTAATATAAAAAAATAGTAGTTATTTATATTTATAAATAAGCGCCGGTCTCATTTTGCCATTTTTTTTAAATTTATTTGTGCTCTTTAACAAACCGTCATTCAATATCTTTTTTCTAAAATTTCTTTTATCAAAATCTCTATTAAAAATGATTTCATAAACTTCTTGCAAATCAGATAAAGTGAACTCTTTTGGCAAAAAATATTTACCGATATTTGTATGAGAAAGACGATTTTGCAACCTCTCTAAAGCAACTTTTATTATTTCATTATGATCATAAGCTAAATTTGGTATCTTTTTTATATCTATCCACTCTGTTTTTATACTACCTTTTGATTGATTAATACCCTCGCTAATAGCTAAATACGCAACAGAAAGAACTCTACCACGAAGATCTCTGTCTAGAGCGTCAAATGTATATAACTGTTCCTTATAAATATTTGACATACCTGCCTTATCTTTAAAAATTCTATCAATAGAATCTATAGCAGTTTCTTCTGGCCTTATGAGTCCTCCAATTAAAGCTAGTTTACCTTTATAAAGAGGATTTAAAACCTCGCCTACTAATATTTTAAGTTTCTTGTCATCTATTTTAAAACACACAATATCTGTGGCTATAATCGCAAATTTTAATTTATCCATATTTTGATTATATCACTATATTTATTATTTTGATAAACTTGACAAACTATCATTAGTGTTGAATAAAATATTTTTTACTTGACTTATTTTGTGTATAGTATACACTATTTGTAGATATAGTGTATTAAATACAATATATAGTTCTTTGAAAGGACCGAAAAATGCTGACCCTAAATCTGACACCAAACTTCTTACCATTTGGAGAAGGCATGACTGACGCTTCTACTCCCTTCCCTAGCGGAATAGAGGCAAATTTCAGACTCAATGAAGATGATTGCAAGAGGCTTCAAACCATTGATGAAGAAGAAGTGATGATAACTTGTCGGTTTGAAAATGGAAATGATTTGATGAGAATCCTTATTGCAACAAATGCACTAAGAAACCTCAAGGTCAAAAATATTTCCTTGTTCATTCCCTTCCTACCATACGGTCGTCAAGACAGAGTATGCAGGATTGGTGAAGGATTTTCACTAAAGATCTTTGCTGGAATTCTAAATTCTCAAAATTATCTGAGAGTCGTATTCTTCGATATTCATTCGATTGTAGCTTCTGCTCTTATTGATAGATCAGAGAATGTATCTAGCACCAAATTTATTGAAAAGGTTCTGGAAAATAAAAATGAAGCTAATTTAGTTTCGCCAGATGCTGGTGCAGCAAAGAGAGTTTATACAGTATCAAACCAATTGGGTAATAAAAAAGTTAGGAAGGTTGTGCAGTGTCTAAAACATAGAGATATCGGTGGATTGGTAGATGAAATAAAGATTCTTGAAACCGATTTTGAAGGTCAAGATCTCTACATAATTGATGATATTTGTGATGGTGGAGCAACATTTATTCATTTAGCTAAAGCTTTAAAAGCAATGAATTGCGGGAAAATAATCCTAGTAGTATCACACGGAATTTTTTCTAGAGGCCTTAATGTCTTGAGAGAAAATGGAATTGATCATGTTTATACAACAGATAGTTTCAAGGCACACGAAGAAAATGATTTTCTATCTGTAGTAAAAATGTCGGAGGTTGTATGAATTTACAAGATCCATATTTAGACAACACATATGCAACAAAAAGGCTCGTTGCCGAATTTGAAGCATACGGATCAATAGTAGTAGCTTATGACTTTGATGATACCGTCTTTGATTTTCACAAAAAAGGAAGAAGTTATCAAAAAGTCATCGAGTTATTGAGAAAAGCAAAAACCCATGGTTGCTACCTTATTTGCTGGACTGCAAATGAAGATTTGGATTTTGTAAAAAATTATCTTTTAGAAAACGGGATACCGTTTGATGCAATAAACGAAGATCCACCATTTTGGAAAAAGAGAGGCACTAGAAAAATCTATGCGAACATCTTTTTAGATGACAGAGCTGGATTATCTGCTTCTTATGAACAATTGGAAGAAACTCTAAACCACACAGAAACCAAATCTCTGCATATAGAGAAAGACGCAGAGTAGAAAAGAGGAAACAAATGACAAACAACAACACTATCAGCAGTTCCTTATTGGAACTTGGATTTACAAGTGAAGCCGAATTAATTGAAGCCATCAAGAGATCTTACCCGACATTTGCAAATCCATTGTTAGCGACAGATGTCTACAAAATGGGACATATGGAACAATATGCTCCTGGAGTTACAAAGGTTGTCTCGTATCTCATGGCTCGTTCAGACAAAAATTATGGATATACTGTTTGGTTTGGTCTACAGCATTACTTGTCTACCTATCTTGGCAGGACACTCACAGAAGAAATGGGTCGCGAATTTATCAAAAATAAAAAAGCGATACTTGGTCTTGCTAAAGCAACAGGTGGCACAGCAAAAGAATCTGAAGAAAAGATTATGCGTCTTTGCCGATTAGGCAAGATACCAATTGAAATCAAAGCTGTTAGAGAAGGCCAGATTGTCCCAGTCAAAAATGCGATAATGACTATCACAAATACCCTACCAGAATTTTACTGGTGTGTTGGTTTCTTTGAGAGTCTTATCCTGAAGATTTGGGATGCCATCACTACAGCTAGCTGTTCTTTTGAATATCGTCGTCTTGTTGACAAATATTTTGAAAATACAGTTGACGAAGATATGTACTTTCTCAAAGACTATATGGTTCATGACTTTGGTTATCGTGGTTGTTCTACCGAAGAGCAAGCTGTCATAACAGGTACAGCTCACCTCCTTTCTTTCAAAGGAAGTGATACTGTGCCAGCAAGAGAATATGCTATCAGGATGTATGGCGCTGATCCGACCAAAGAAATTATGTCTTCTGTGCCAGCTTCTGAACACTCTGTTATGTGTTCATTTGGACGAGAAGACGAACTTTTAGGATTTCGCAATATGCTGAGATTGTATCCAGAGGGTATAGTTAGTATTGTTTCCGACACTTACAATGTCTATATAGTACTCACAGACTTTGCGAATACTTTGAAATCTGAGATACTCAGTCGAGACGGAAAAGTAGTTTTTCGTCCTGATTCTGGAAATCCAGAATATATTATTTGCGGAGATCCTACCGCAGAAGAAGGTAGTAATGAATGGAAAGGGGCCATAAGGCTTCTTGATGAGACGTTCGGCTCTACAATAAACTCTAAAGGTTTTAGGGTGCTAAATCCAAAGGTTGGTTTGATTTATGGAGATGGTATGTATCTTGCCAGATACGGAAGAACCTTGAAGAGACTTATGGAAATGGGTTATGCCGCATCAAATCTAGTAATTGGCGTTGGTGGAATCTTGCGAAATCACAGTCGTGATACGCTAGGATTTGCACTCAAAGCTATCTATGTAGAGATTGACGGACACCCTGTTGAAATTGAAAAAGATCCTGTGACTGATTCTAAGAAGAAGAGCCACAAGGGTTTGGTTGGATTATTCCTAGACGAGAATGGTGAATATGTCACTCGAGACAGATTGACCGAATATGAAGAGAGAGTTGAAAATTTGCTCGAAGTTGTATTTAGAAATGGCGAATCTTTGATTGTGGAAAATTTTGAAACAATTAGAGAGCGAGTCGCCAGAGGACTTGTCCGATATAGAATGTAAATTTAAAATCCCCGGTTTTTATAACCGGGGATTTATTATTTTAAATTACAAAACTCATCGAAATCATACCTTTTTGAAGCCTAGCGAGCTTGACTGAAGCGAGCTCGAGGAATTTTTTAGCAAAAAAATATCCGTGGTTCAAAAAGGTGTGATGAGAAAGAGTTTTTTAATTCAAAATAATAAAAACTTTTGAAAGAGATTTATTATTCAAAAGAAATTGTATTTATAATAATAGGATCAAAAGGTCTATCAAAACTATCTGTCTTACTATTTTCTATATATTCTACAACCTCCATACCAAAAACAACCTTTCCAAAAACAGTATGTTTTGTATCAAGAAAATTATTGTCTTTTGTATTTATAAAAAACTGACTACCATTTGTATCTGGCCCAGCATTTGCCATAGAAATTGTACCTTTAAAATTTTTATTTTGTTCTGTAATTTCATCTTTAAAAGTATACCCGGGACCACCTGTTCCCCAAACATTTTTTTTACTATCATCTTTAGTATAAGGATCTCCTGATTGAATCATAAAATCTTTTATTACTCTATGAAATTTTACACCATCATAAAAACCAGATTGGCTTAATTTGAAAAAATTTGCGACAGTTTCTGGTGTTATATTGGAAAATAAATCAATAATGATATCTCCTTTATTTGTACTTATTGTTGCTTTCATATTATTTTTATTTGTTTTTTTAATATTGTCTTTCATTAAACCATCATCTTTGTTTAAATAAACAAAATTATCTTTAACCTTATCTTCTAGAACAACATTTTGATTCCTGTTATAATAAACCCAAAATATAACAAAAGAACAAGCTACAGCAAAAATTACGGCTAATATAGAAATTTTCATTTAAAACTAAGTTTAATTTATAAATTAATTAACAGATTGGGTACAATATGAACATCTTTTAGCATTTATAGGTATTTCACTCAAACATTCTTCACATTTTTTAGTTGTAGGATCTGAAGGTGGCTCTTTTCTTGCTCTAGCAATCAAAATATTCATCGGTTTTACAACAAAGAAAAATATAGAAAAAGAAACCAACAGAAAAGCGATTATTGCATTTATAAAATGCCCATACATAAACTGACTTCCATTTATTGTAAACAAAAGATTACTAAAGTCTGGCACTCTTGCTACAGCTCCAATAAGAGGAGTTAATAAATCTGAAACTAAGGCAGAGACCACAGAACCAAAAGAAGCTCCAACCACTACACCGACCGCTAAATCTACAACATTACCTCTCAATAAAAATTGTTTGAATTCTTTAAACATAAGGCTTATAATTAAATTAGCTTTTAATATCAAAATTCTAACAGATTTTTTTATTATTTCAATTATTAATTTATCTATAAAATATGGAAAATAACAAAGTGGATCTAAATGATGTTGATGATGTCTTGGACAGTGGTATACATTCGGAAGGAAATCTAAACGAATTAGATATACTTTATAACAAATTAGGTATGTTGTGTATAGAATATGGACATACTGTATGCGCAATATCTACAAATAGCAGAGTCCAAAATGAAACGCTTGAAGAAACAAAGCAAAAAGCAGATGAACTATTGATTCAAATAAAATCTCTACAAAAAAGAATAGATGAATTAAATTCAAAAACAAATAGTGTAGTCGATATAAGTACACATAGAAAATTTAAAGGAGCAAAACAGCCAAAACTTTCAGATAACACACCAAATATAGTCGCTTAATTCAATTAAGACTTACAGATTTTAATTATATATTATAATTTTCCTATCTCTTTTAAGTCATGATCTGGAATATAAAGTATTATAAGTCCTAATACAATACCGCCTATTGCTGTCCAAAAATGACTTCCATTTAGAAACAATATATCAAATTCATCAAGTACATACCATATACCTCTCCAGATTAAGACTAAACCGAGAACAATTGATATATTTCGTACAAAGTAAGATATAGTCATGTGAGTATCTTTATTTTTTAACATATTTATATTTTAACAGTTTTAAATAAAATAGCAAAACTAATTTATAAAGTTTTATAGAAAATGTTGCAATCTTTTGGTCTTTTCGTGTCCTCTCATTTTTTCAATAGCTTTAGCTTCTATTTGTCTTATCCTTTCTCTTGTAACACCAAATTCTTTGCCCACATCTTCTAATGTATGATAAACCCCATCTATCAAACCATTTCGCATTTCTATTATTTTCTTTTCTTTCGGAGGTAAATCATTTAAAATTTCCATCAATTGATCTCTTATAATTCTCCTATTTGACTCTTGTTCTGGAGATAATATTTTATCATCAGCCAAAAAATCTTCCAAAGTTGATTTGTCTTCATCATCCCCCACTGGACTCTCTAAAGATACAGTCCCTTGATCAATTTTTTCAATCATATAAACCTTATCAGCATCAAGACCCATTTCAACAGCTATTTCTTCTGGTAGTGGATCTCTGCCTAAATCTTGAGACAATCTCCTTACAACTTGTTTATATTTTGCAATTGTTTCAACCATATGAACAGGTACACGAATAGTCCTACTCTGATCTGCTAATGCCCTAGTTATAGCTTGCCTAATCCACCAGGTGGCATATGTAGAAAATTTATAACCCTTAGTATAATCAAATTTATCCACAGCTTTAAATAAACCGAGATTCCCCTCTTGAATCAAATCAAGTAAAGTCAGATCTGAACTTCTGCCAACATATTTTTTAGCAATAGAAACAACTAAACGCAAGTTTGCCCTTGCTAATATATTTTTTGCCTCATTATCCCCCTGCATTATCCTTTTAGCCAAATCTTTTTCTTGAGAGCCAGAAATAAGAGAATGCTGACCAATCTCTTTTAAATACATCTGAATGGAATCGTAATTTGAGTCATCTTTTAAAAGATTTTTATTTTTACCCAATATTGCATCATCTTCAAGAAGTCTTCCTCCTTCTAAAATATCTATGCCTGCCGTTTCACATTCTTCATATATTTCTTCAAGCATCAAGACATCTTCTTCCACAGTAGGGAATTCTTTCAAAATTTCATCATAAGTAATAAATCCTCTTTCCTTACCTTTTGTGATTAAATTTAATTTTTTCTGCTTTACAATATCTACCTCAGAAATCTTTTTGTTGGAAATATTTTTAGATAAAACTTTTTTTGGTTTTACTTTTTTAATGACAGTCTTTTTAATAACTTTTTTTAATCTATCTTTCTTGATTTTTTTATATTTATTTATATTTTTCTTTTTTGACATACTTTTATATATTAACTCATAATTTATTTTTGAGCATCAACCAAGCTCTCGTAATCTTTTTTGTATATTTAATAATTCTTCATTATTTTTTTCTATTTCTATTTTATCTTTTAAAATATCCATATTTTTTACTATAATTTTTAAACGATTTTTCAAATGATTTGATTCCACCCTACATAAAACATCTAATAAAATGTTATCAAAAGTACTTTCGCCTATATAAGATTCGGCTTCAAAAATTAAAGCTTCTTTATATTGACAATATTCTTCTATCTTTTTTGCAACATATTCTTTTCCAACTATCTTTTGCCACATATCTTTTACATTATGATCAGAAACCTTATGAGATTCTTTTAAAAAGATAAAGGAAACAAGTAATTTATCTAAATCAAATATATTTTTATCAGTTTTAATATTTTCTATAACAAAA
This sequence comes from uncultured Candidatus Saccharibacteria bacterium, assembly GCA_964519145.1. Lineage (GTDB taxonomy): Bacteria > Patescibacteriota > Minisyncoccia > Phycocordibacterales > WO2-35-19 > CAZFHL01. The sequence goes on along the minus strand of CAZFHL010000001.1, from coordinate 33,242 downwards.
CTATCTCCACCATTTTCATCAATTTTTATTTTTTTCAAATCAGACCAAATAAATTCTTCAGATATACTCATCTTAGAAGCAATTTTTTTTACAAATCTAGCTTTTTCTATATCACTTTTGAGTACAGAAAGTAATGGCAAAACATTGTTTGATACACTTAAATTTATCTTTCTATCATCTCTATCGAGAAATGCTTTCTCTATATAAGCATCAATTATATGTTTTGCATTTTTTACAGCATCTCTCCATATATTAGGATCCTTAAAAACAATTAAAGCTGGGTCTTCATTTTCATCTATTTCAACAATTTTTACTTCCATACCAAGAGAAAGCGCCATAATAGAAGCTCTAAAACAAGCTTTTACTCCAGCTTGATCACCATCATAACCAATAATCATTTTATTTGATAACTTTAATATTCTTTTTAAATGCAATTCGGTAAGAGCGGTGCCAGAAGACGCCACTGTATTCAAAATCCCTGCCTGATGAGACATTATTAAATCCATCTGTCCTTCAACCAAGACTGTATAACCTAATTTTCTAATGTGTTCTTTTGCAATATTAAAGCCATACAAAACTTCTGATTTAAAAAACAATTTGGTTTCAGGAGAATTTAAATATTTAGGTACCTTGTCATCTTTTTTCAGTGCTCTTCCAGAAAATGCAATTGTCCTATTAGCGGTATCCATTATTGGAAACATTATTCTCCCTCTAAAAGTATCGTACACTTTTTGTGTTTTTTCGTTTTGATCAAGCGCCTTTTTTACCATACCGGTTTCAAGCAAATCATTTACACTAAAATTTTTAGATAAAATATAGTCATGCAAATTCCTCCATTCATCAATAGCAAAACCTATCCTCCATTTTTTTACTGAATCAAAAGAAATACCTCTTTTTTTTAAATATTCCTGCGCTTCTAAATTTTTAGACAAATTATTTTGATAAAATAATGTAGATTCTTCCATTAAATCAAGCATTTTATCTAAAGAATCATCCTTTGTAGAAACTAAATTTTTACTCAATTCCACACCTGCTTTATCTGCCAATATTTTAAGTGCTCCTCTAAAATCAACTCCTTCAAATTTTTCTACGAATGTAAATATATCACCTTTCTCTCCGCAACCAAAACAATAAAATGTTTGCCTTGCTGTAGATATAAAGAAGGATGGTGTCTTCTCGTTATGAAATGGACATTTAGCTTTCCAATTTATACCAGATTTTTCAATTTTTATATAAGCAGAAATAACATCAGCTACATCTAATCTGTCTTTTATAATTGAAACATCTGAATGCATATTTAGATCTATTAGATCTCTTTTTGTTTTAAGTCTTCTATGATTTTATATTTTTCACTACCTTTAAATCCTGAACCAGCAGGTATAAGTCTTCCAATAATTACATTTTCTTTTAACCCCTTAAGTTCATCTTCTGTGCCTTTTAGAGCATTTTGTATAAGCATCCTAGTTGTATGTTGGAAAGAAGCTGATGACAAAAAGCTCTGTCTTGAAAGAGAAACTTCTGTAACACCAAGAAGCAATGATTCTGATTTTGCCTCTTCTTTATTTGTGATTTTTGATTCTGTATTTTCAATCAAGAATTCAGATTTAGATACAACATCACCTTGTGAAAATCTAGTTTCTCCCGGTTCTTTGACTTTAATTCTAGAAAACATTTGTCTAATAATCACTTCAATATGTTTTCTAGATACAGGCTCTCCTTGCAACTCATAAATTTTTGTAATTTCTTGAATAATATAATTTTGTGTTTTTTCTTTACCTCCATATTTAAATAACTCATCAAGATCTGCGGAGCCATCTGTCAAAAAATCTCCTTTTTTGACTTTATCTCCTATCTTAACCAAGACAATACGGTGATAATTTACTGGATATTCTGTATTGGTTGTAGATTTAGATTTACTTCCTTCATCTGGCAAAATAACAATTATTTTTTCTCTATTTTCTGTTTTAATCTCGCTAACAATACCATCTACTTTTGCAATCACAGCCGGATTTTTTGGAGTTCTATTTTCAAAAACCTCTTCTACTCTAGGTAAACCTTGCGTAATATCTCCACCAGCAGAAGCAGTACCTCCTTGATGGAAAGTACGCATAGTAAGTTGAGTACCAGGCTCACCAATAGCTTGAGCAGCAATAGTACCAACAGCTTCACCTACCCCAATTATTTTATTTCTACCCAAATCAGAACCATAACATTTAACACAGATACCATCTAATGTTTCGCAAGTAAGAGGAGATCTGACTAGTAAATTTTGTACAGAAGATGCTTCTATTTTATTTGCATCATCACGAGTAACAAAATGACCTTTTTCAAAAATCAAATTACCATCTTGATCTTTCAAATCTTCTGCAATAAACCTACCTTTAGAAACTTTTGCCAAAGAAACTTCCATACCAGATGGAGTTCTTCTTTGTAAGAGAATATTATTTTTTGTTCCACAATCTTCCTCTGTTATCAACACATCTTGACCAACATCAAACAACCTTCTTGTAAGGTAACCTGCTTTTGCGGTATTTAATGCTGTATCAGTAAGACCCTTTCTTGCTCCATGAGTAGTGATGAAATATTCTATTGGTGTTAGACCTTCTTTGTTTGAAGAAATAACAGGAAAATCAATGGTCTCTCCAGCATTATTTACAATAAGCCCTTTCATACCAGCCATTTGAACCAATTGTCCCATCGATCCTCTCGCTCCAGATTTCACCATATCATAAACAGAACCTGTTTTATCCATCACTTCCTGCATTGCTTTTTCCACTTGTTCTTTTGTAGATGACCAAATTTCAATATTTTTAATTTTCTTTTCAGATTCAGATATTAGACCATCATTGTATTGATCCTCAATAACTTGAATTTTTTCTTTTGAATTTGAAATTATTTCATCTTTTTTAGTAGGAACAATAACATCACTGATACTCCAAGTAACACCAGAAACTGTAGCGTACTTAAATCCAAAAGATTTTATTTTATCCATAATAGCAGGGATAGCGTCTGTCCCATATTGTTGTATAAGATCATCAATTATCGCCTTCATTTTCTTCGTATCTATTTCATTGTTTATATAAGGATAATCATTTGGTAAAACAGCATTAAATAATAATCTTCCTATGGTTGTTTCAAATAACTCTCCATTAAATTTTTTATATTTTAAAGAATCAGTAGGTAAAACTTTTATCTTTGCTCTAAAACTTACCAAATCAAAATCATAAGCAGTGATGGCATTGTTTGGAGATGGAAACACCAACCCTTCGCCTTTTTCACCAACAACATCTTTTGTCATCCAATAACAACCCAAGATAATATCGAGTGGTTTATTTGATATTGTAGGTTCACCACTTCCAGGTTTCAAAATATTTTTATCGGAAGCCATGATCATCTTTGCTTCTATTTGCGCTTCTTCTGAAAGAGGTACATGTACTGCCATTTGGTCTCCATCGAAGTCAGCATTGAAAGCATTACAAACAAGTGGATGAACTTGGATAGCATTTCCTTCAATTAAAATAGGTTGAAATGCTTGAATACCTAATCTGTGCAAAGTAGGAGCTCTGTTTAAAAGCACATATTTATTTTTTATAACATCTTCAAGTATTGCCCATACTTCTGGTATCTGATCATCAATAAGACGGCTAGCACCTCTTACATTGAAAGCAAGTTCCTTTTTTAATAATTGAGCCACAACAAAAGGTTTAAACAATTCCAAAGCCATATGTTTTGGTAAACCACATTGATGTAGTTTTAAATCTGGTCCAACAACAATTACAGATCTTCCAGAATAATCTACTCTTTTACCTAAAAGATTTTGTCTGAATAAACCTCTTTTGCCTTTAAGATTATCTGCTAAAGATTTTAATTCTCTTGATTTATTTACTTGAGCATTTGCTTGTTGATTATTATGTCTTATGGAATTATCGATCAAAGCATCAACAGCTTCTTGTAAAATTCTTTTTTCATTCCTTAAAATTACATCAGGAGCTCCAATTTCTTTTAATTTTTTCAATCTATTATTTCTGTTTATCACTCTTCTGTACAAATCATTTACATCACTTGTAGCGTATCTACCACCATCAAGAGGAACCATTGGTCTCATAGCAGGAGGTATGACAGGTACAGATGTCAAAAACATCCATTCAGGTCTAGTATTTGATCTTATCATTGATTGAATAATGCTTAATCTCTTTGAAAGTTTTGTGCTGTCAACTGATTTAGCATTTTTTAATTCTTCCAAAATAGCTGTCTCTAATTTTTTAAGATCTGTTCTCCTAAATATATTGAAAATTGCCTCTGCTCCAATCTCTGCTTCAAAAAATGAACCATATTTTACAGAATAATTATGATAAGCCACTTCATCTATAACTTTACCCTCTACTATGTCCTCAATTTCTTTTTTAGTTGATAGCAATTTTTCTTTCAATTCATCTTTATGCTTTTCTTCTGTTAATTGTTTTATTTTTGCTTTAAACTCAGCATCTAAATCTCTCAATATTTCTAATTTTGATTCATTAGAAACTTTTGTAATAATGTATCCTGCAAAATATATTACTTTTTCAACATCAATACTTTGAAGCCCCAATATAAGAGAAATTCTTGATGGCATACTCTTTAAAAACCAAATATTTGATACAGGAGCAGCGAGTTCTATATGACCCATTCTCTCTCTTCTTACAATAGATCTTGTTATTTCTACTCCACATTTTTCACAAATAATACCTTTGTATCTTATACCTTTGTATTTACCGCAATAACATTCATAGTCTTTATCAGGACCAAATATTTTTTCATCAAACAAACCATGTCTTTCACTTCTTTGTGTTCTGTAATTAATGGTTTCAGGTTTTGTTATTTCTCCATATGACCATTCTTTGATTCTTTCAGGTGAAGCCAAAGATAGCTTCATCATATCAAAATCAGGTGTCAAGCTTTGATTTCTATTATTCATATTTTTAATTTTTATTATTTAAATCATCTGATAATTTGAAATCTCCCCTGTCTCTTTTTACTAAATCAATATCTAGAGCAAGACCTCTTAAATTGCTTATAAGAACATTAAACGCCGCTGGTAAATTTTCTGATTTAATTTTTTCTCCTTTTACAATAGCATCAAAAGCCGCACTTCTTCCTAAAATATCGTCAGATTTTATAGTCAACATTTCACGCAATGTATAAGCAGCACCATGACCCAAAAGCGCCCAAACTTCCATTTCTCCAAATCTTTGGCCTCCACCTTGTGCCTTTCCACCCAACGGTTGTTGTGTGATTAGAGAATAAGGCCCAATAGATCTCATATGTATTTTATCTTCAACCATATGGTCAAGTTTTAACATATACATATAACCAACAGAAGTTTCTTGTTTAAAAGCATCCCCTGTACGACCATCAAATAATTGTATTTTTCCATTTTCATTAAATCCTGCTTTTTTCAATTCTTCTTTTATTTCCATATCTGTAGCACCCGCAAATGGTGGAACAATTGCCTGATAACCTAAAGTTTTTGCTGCCAAACCTAAATGCAATTCAAGGATTTGACCAAGGTTCATTCTTGAAGGCAGACCAAGAGGGGTCAGTATTATATCAACAGGTGTACCGTCTGCTGTATAAGGCATATCTTCGACAGGAAGTATCCTTGATATAACACCTTTATTACCATGTCTTCCTGCCAACTTATCTCCAACAGAAACATTTCTTATTTGGGCAATTTCAATATGAATTCTTTTTATAATACCTGAATCCAACTTATCTCCTTTTTCTCTTGAAAAGACCTGAACATTTATTATTCTACCCTTTTTACCACCCTCAACTCTCTTTGAAGTATCTTTAACATCTCTAGCCTTTTCACCAAACAAAGACCTAAGCAATCTCTCTTCTGGAGTCAATTGACTTTCACCTTTTGGAGTAATTTTACCAACCAATATATCACCAGGACTAACCTCTGCTCCAACTCTCACAATTCCATCTTCTGCTAAATTTTTTAATTTACTTTCACCAATGTTTGGTATATCGCAAGTAGTAACTTCAGGACCTAATTTAGTATCACGAACATTTACTACAACTTCATCAATATGAACTGTTGTAAATTTATTTTCTTTTATTAATCTCTCAGACAATATAATAGCATCTTCATAGTTTGCACCAGACCAAGAAAGAAAAGCGATGAATATATTTTGACCAATTGCCATTTCTCCATTTACACTAGTTAATGAATCTGCCAAAACATCACCCTTTTTTACTGTATCACCAATATCAACAATAGGTCTCTGATGGAAACAAGTCGCACTATTGGTTTTTGCAAAATTTATTAGTCTGTAATTATTTTTTATACCCTTATTGCTAGTTATTTCTATTGAATTTCCGGACAATTTACTTACAGTTCCATCTTCATTTGCAACAACAAGTCTTCCTGTATCTTTCATAGCAGGACCCTCAATACCTGTAGCAACTACAGGAGCTTCTGGTTCAACACAAGGAGTAGCTTGTTTTTGCATATTAGAACCCATGAGTGCTCTGTGAGCATCGTCATGATTAAGAAAAGGAATCATAGAAGTAGCAATTGAAAATGCTTGGTTTGTAGCCACATCCATAAAATCTATTTTATCTCTATCTGTAATACCAGGTTTACCTTTTATTCTAGCTTCTACCATATCAACTTCAATTTTGCCCTTTTCATTATATGGAACTGCGGCGTGAGCAATTGCATACTGTTCCTCTTCTAAAGCATTCAAATATACTATTTCATCTGTCACTATACCTTTTTTAACTTTTGCATAAGGAGTTTCTATCATTCCAAATTCATTTATTCTTGCATACAAAGATAAGTGAAGTATAAGACCAATGTTTGGACCTTCTGGTGTATGTATTGGACAAAGTCTACCATAATGAGAAGGGTGAACATCACGCACCTCAAAACCTGCTCTACTCCTATTTAAACCTCCAGGACCTAGAGCAGACAAAATACGCAAATGTTCTATCTCAGCCAAAGCATTTTCTTGGGCCATAAATTGAGATAATTGGTTTGTTGTGAAAAATTCTTTTATTCTAGCCTGAAGAGGTTTTGGTATTATAAATTGTATTGGCAAAGTTAAATCTGTTTCAACTGTTGACATTCTATTTTGCATATTCCTCTTGATTTGAGCCATGCCCATCCTAAATTTTTGTTGCAATAGTTCTCCAACATATCTAACTCTTCTACTACCTAAATGATCTATATCATCTTCTGTTGAACCAGGAGTTACGTTTAGAGATATTATATGATTAATAACCAATTTTATATCTTCTAAATTTAAAGTTCTTCTTTCAGCCTCTTTACCTTCTGTACTTAAACCAAATCTTGAATTAAATCTAAATCTTCCGACTTTTTGTAAATCATATCTTTCAACATCAAAAAGAGATTTGAAAAACTCTCTAGCATTTTCTGCTGTAGCCAAATCTCCATCACGAAGTCTTCTATATATTTCGACAAATGATTCATCTGCTGTTTTTGCATGATCTTTTGCTAAAGATTTTTCTATATATTCTTTAGCATCTGGATTTCCTTTAAATAAATCTAGCATTTCTGAATCTGTTTCTGCACCAAAAGCTCTTAGAAGAGATGTTACTGAAAATTTTCTCTTTCTATCAATTCTTACAAACAAAGACTTATCAACATCTGTTTCTATTTCAATCCATGCACCTCTAGCTGGTATAATTTTTGCTCCAAAAAGCAATTTCCCTTTAGATTCTATTTCTGTAAAAAATACACCGAAAGATCTAGCTAGTTGTGGCACTATTACCCTTTCGATTCCACTAACAATAAAAGTCCCATGGGATGTCATCATAGGAAAGTCTGTCATAAATACCTCTTGTTCTTTTTCAGTACCAGTAGTCTTGTTTACAAGTTTTACACGAGCTTTAAGAGGTGCTTCATACGAGAGCTTCTTTTCTTTTGCATAATATTCATCATATTTAGGTTTTTCCATTTCAAAACTTAGAAATTCAAATCTAAATTTTTTACCAGAAAAGTCATTTATTGCTTTAAACTCATCAAAAACCTCTTTTATACCCTTCTCAATCAACCAATTAAAAGATTCTACCTGATCCTTTACTAAGTTTGGAATCGGAACCATTGGTTTTTTAAATTTACTAAAATATTTTTTTGGCAATACTTTAGTTGATTTAGCTTTTGTTGCTGTATTTGACATAATTTTTTAATAATTTTTTAATACTAAAATAAAAAGGTACCGGACTCTATAATCTTTTATTCCTTATTTAAAATACTACAAACAAAATAACACCCACTTAAACTGGGTTTTATAAACTTTTATATTTAACTGATATTTGTTTTGTAAGTCAAACTAAGAAATTTGCTTGTAATTGGGGACTATTTTGAGCTCTAAACAGTCTTCTATTGACCTAAATTAAAATATTTGAAACAAATATCCACTTATTAGGTTGACAAGCCATAACTCAATCTTTCAATAGTAAATACAAGTATAAACCCTTAGGTTATAAATGTCAACATTGTCAACCAAACAATGTGGATAAGTATTTTTAATCCATTAATTACTTTTGAATAAAAGTCTACTTTTTAATTCATCGAAGCGGGGATAAATCCTACAATTTAATTAAAACTTATCCACTGATATTTTTTTAAAAAAAATAAAATATGATACATTATTTAAAGACTGTTTTTTAAACAGTCGTAGTACTTACGACTTAAAGGAGTAAAACCAAAAGAGAAGGTCACTAGGATACAAATCTTTAACGAATTTCTCCTTTGGCTTGACCAAATATTTAAATAAAGATTTTAGAGAGTACGACTAAATTCTTTTTGTTGGTTAAGAAAGCAAAAAACCTGACTTTGATCAGGTTTTTTGCTTTCTTAATTTTATTTACTTTTTTCTTTCCATTCATCTATCTTTTTATGGTTACCAGACAATAAAATTTTTGGCACTCTATATTTTTTAGCATTAAATTCCAAAACTTCTGGTCTTGTATAAACATCTGAGCTAGAAATCCTCTCTTCTTCTCTTGAATCAAAATTTCCTAAAAAACCCTTTATTTGTCTTCCTATACAATCAATCAAAACCATAGCTGGTATTTCACCTCCTGTTAATACAAAATCTCCTATTGAAACTTCGTCCATTTTAAAAATCTTTTTAATCCTTGCGTCAATACCTTCGTATCTACCACAAATTAAAACAATATCATTATAATTTTTAGACAATTTTTTAGCATAGCTTGTATCAAACCTCTTTCCACTGGGCGAAAAAAATATGATTTTGATTTTAAATTTATTATCCCCTTTTTTACTTTTAAATTTAATTTTTGAATTTTCAATTTTAGATTTAATTTCCAGTTTTTGATTTTTAATTTTTATTATTTTTATAGCTTTCTCAATAGCTTTAGCTACGGGTTCCGCTTGCAAAACCATACCAGGACCACCCCCATAAGGCCTTTGATCTATGTGTTTAAATTTATTATTTGCAAAATCTCTAGGATTATAAAAATGTATTTTTATAATTTTATTTTTAATAGCTCTACCTAAAATAGACTCACTTAAGTATGAGCTGAAGCTTTCTTTAAAAAGTGTAATTATATGGAAGTTCATAAAATATTATATATAAACTGCTTCAAAAGTCTTTCTCGATAAAACCTTTTTGGACCACGGATATTTTTTTGCTAAAAAATTCCTCGAGCTCGTCTCGTCAAACTCGCTAGGCCCCAAAAAGGTTTTATGTTCTAGGACTTTTGAAGCTAAAATACCATATTTTTACAAAAAACAAAACCACCTCGAAAATGAGGTGGTTTTGTTTTTTTAAGTTTTAAATTAAAGTTTCAAATCATCCATCACATCATCTACTGATTTTAGAGATGATTCACTTCTCTTTCCTCCAACCGGCTCATTTATTTTTAGATTTACTCTAGCATTGTTTTTCATACCAACAACTCTGAGTAATATTCTTATAGCTTTTGCCGTATTTCCAGATCTTCCGATTATTTTACCCATATCTTCTGGGTGTACATCTAATGTTAATAATACTCCCATTTCATCAACTGTTCTGTTTATTTTTACAGACTCAGGATGATCTACCAAACCCTTAACAACAAAATCTAAAAATTGTATATCGTTTTCCATTTCGGTTTTAAAAATAATTAATAATCTCTAGCCTCTTCAATTATATTACAAATAACAAATATATGCAAAACAGTGTGTATTACTTTTAATAAATAGCAGATGGACAAATATTATTGAGTGATAGTTTATTCTGTGATAACAGCAGTGTTTTCATTTGATGGCTCTTCTTTTGATTCAGTCTCTATTGGAGTGTCTGCCCCCACCTTTATATCCTGTAATTCTTCTTTAGCTTTTACATCTTCTGCCATTTTAGCTTTCATTTCTTCACTTATTATAGGACTCTTTTTTGGTAAATTATTAATCTTTTTACCTTCTATAATTTTTTTATCTATAAGCAAATTAAACACTGTATCAGAAGGCTTTGCTCCATTTGATATCCAAAATTTTATTTTTTCAATATTAAATTGAGCTTTTTCTGGTCTTCTCACATCAAAATTACCAAGTATTTCTCTGAAATTTCCACTTTTAGGTGAATTTTTAGAATCAGTCAAAACTAGCCTAAATATAGGCTGATGAACTCTTCCAACTCTTTGAAGTCTTATTTTTAACATATGATATATAAGCTAACAAATTAAATAGTTTTAGTCAATGGACTTATTAAAAACCACAGTCTATTTTCTCTTTTTAAATTTATCTGGATAATTATTTTCTACCTCTTCTGCAATTTTTGTCATAACTTCTACAGCATGAATTGGGTATTCTCCTAAAGTGGTTTCTTCTGAGAGCATTATCGCATTTGTACCGTCCAATATAGCGTTTGCAACATCAGAAACTTCTGCTCTTGTTGCTACAGGAGAATGAATCATAGATTCAAGCATTTGTGTTGCCACTATTACAAATTTACCTTTATTATTACATTTTTCTATTATTTCTTTTTGATACATAGGCACTTTTTCAAAAGGTACCTCAATAGCCAAATCCCCTCTTGCTATCATGATACCGTCTACTTTTTCAATAATTGCATCAATGTTTTTAATGGCTTGAGGTGTTTCTATTTTTGCAATTATTTTTGTCTCAAAATTTTTCTCCTTTAAAATATTTCTTAATTCATCTATGTCTTCCGGGTTGCGAACAAAAGAAAGCGCCATAAAATCTACTTTATTTGCAACACCAAATTCTAGATCTTTTCTATCTTTTTCTGTAAGAGCGCTCACAGATAAATCGGAATCTGGCAAATTTACTCCTCTCCTACCTTTTGTGTCTCCACCTACTATTATTTTACAAACAACTTCCTCGCCTTTTATTTCTAAGACTTCAAATCTTTTTTTACCATCATCAACCATTATACTATCTCCTATTTTTACTTCTTTAGGAAAATTTGGATAGTTAATTGAAACCTTTTCTGTATTTCCAACAATATCTTCCGTGGTTATAGTAATAGTATTTCCAGCAACCAAATTAACCCTCTCTGTTTCAAATTTTCCTAATCTTATTTTTGGACCAGAAAGATCTTGCAAGATAAAACCATTTATACCAGTGTTAGAAACAGCTTTTCTTAAATTATCTACACTTATTTGATGTTCTTCAAAATCACCATGTGAAAAATTTAATCTGGCAATATTCATCCCAGACTGAAGCAATTTTGATAACATTTCTTCACTTTTTGTGACAGGTCCTATTGTACAAACTATTTTTGTATTTTTATTTGTCATAAATATTTTATTTAAATTATTTTAAAATTAAGATTATTCAATAGCTTTATCGATTATATTGAAAAACAAAAGCGACCAAACAAATCGCTTGTATCCATAATAGCACAATTTTTAAATAAATAGTAATTGATAAAAAATATCCACATCAAACAATATCGATAGTTAAGAAAATATTATGTAATAGATTTATTAATTATTATTACAATTTTTGGCCAACTAAAACCATATTGGTGACTGGATATGGTATTTCAATCAAATCACCCATTTCATTTTTATTAAACAATTTTACCTTACCTTTAAATCTATTTTCTATAACCCATGGTATTGTAAAAGATCTTGATGATTCATCTGGTATATTTGGATTTTCTATCACCTTAAAACCTGCTCTACTCAGACCTTCTTTCCATTCGCTAAAACTCCAGAAAGCAAATTCTTCGTTCAGTTCACTTTGCCAATTATTGGTATAATCTTTTTTAGTCATAAATTCAGATGCATTTTTTAAACTAGTGATTATATATTTTTTGTTATTTACTATTTCTTCCCTAAATTTTATTTTGGTTTCATCATTTCTTTGACCTTTATTTCTCATATCTTTTAAATAATCATCAGCAAATCGCAAAAATTTTGAATAAGTAGAGATATTTTCTAAATGATCGCGCAATTCTTCCCTATCACTACATTCTTTCATAACATCATCATTTGATCCGTCACGATCATTTAATTCAACATAAATTTCTTGATCTTTATTTTCAGGACCAACAACATCACGGATTATTATATGACCATTTTTCCTAAGTTGAGCAAATTTCATGCTCAAATATTTATCTAAAGAATTCCGACCTTCACCATAAGACCATATTTCATGAGTAGTAGAATTACATATTGTTGTGTCAATTGAGTTATCTTCAAATATCTTATCCATCAAATTTCTCTGATGGATAAAAACAAAAGTATCCCCAAATTCTCGCAATCTTTGACGCTCAAGAAAGCGCGCTATAAACTCAGATGTTATCTCTATTCCTATTATGTCTGAATCTGGAAAATCCTTGGCAAGAAAAGTCATTAATGCCCCATCAGCACAACCTTCATCTACAATTTTCCCTGGAACAATAAAATTTTTTATATCATTATATTTAGATTCGAGCAAAATTTTATGTCCCATACCAATGGAGTAAGTAGAGTAATCCCTATTTTCAGTTATACTTCCCTTTTCATTTAATAATGGGTCTTTCCATAATCTTAAAATTTTTTTTGGTATTTGAGGAAAGTCTTGCCACAAACTAATGGAGGTTTTTGATAGTCCATTCTTTATTTCTTCATCATTTTCCCAACCATTTTCAATTTCAGTCAATAATTTTATATAATCTATTGGTATTTTCTCAACAACAACTTTACTTTCAAAATCATATTCAGACGTTAAAATTGCAAAATCTAGATCCTTAAACATATCCACCAAACTAGGAGTAGAACATAGTACTATTGAATTTTTATTATTTAACATCAAGCGTCCTTCTGTTTTTTCAGAAATCTCTTTCAATAGTAATTCCGGAAAATTTTGAGCTGTATTAAAATGTGGTATTGGTAATATATCGAATTTTATATTTAATAAATCACGATATTCTTTTGAAAATCTATCAAGACCTAATGCCCGAAGATAAAATGGTACAGGATTATACCTAGAATTTTCTTGATTGGCTGATGTTACAGCAAAAATTATATGATCAATTTTATCATCACCATTACCAGCAAATTTATTTAAAGTTTTCATTTTACCAATTGGCAATTGTAAAATATCCAACAAATATTTTCGTTGAAATTCAGTGTTAAGTAAATGTCTACCAGAAAATAGCAAATAAGCCATATTATTTAAATATTAACATAAAAGATTCCTGGAATTAAGCCACCCGAAACTATTTTTATTTTCTAACACCTCTTATTTATTCTCTGGAAATTGAATTCCTAATAACTTTTCTGGCAAACCATAATCCTGAATTAAACTCTGAGCTACATCATATACTAAAATAACAATAGAAAAAGCCTCGTGCAAGACGAGGCTTTAAAATCAAACTAAAATATCAATAAACGAAAAAGTTAATGAAAAATACTTATTGGATCACGAACACGAGCCAAATGAGTGAGCGCAAAGCCTGTTTCAAATATACTCATATCATGATGATGATTCAGGTCTAAATTAAAATGATGAGTCAAAGCATTTTTGATCAAACCAAAGACATCATTGATCTTGCCATCATTAGGAACAGTAGCAAAATGCCAAAGCTCTCTAGCTTTTCTACAGATCAAGCTTTCATCTCTAAAATAGTCGTCCAATCTTTCTCTAGCAATTGAAAAACCATCATCTGGCCTGACTTTGCCAGATTTTTGACTATCATTAAACCTATTAGAAATTCTTATTTCTGCAATCTCTCTTGTGGTCTTGAGATGGAGAAATAAGATCTCTCTACTCTTGAGAGCCTTGTGCAACATACCAACTTGCAACCTGGTCCTAGGAAACCCATTGATGATGACACGAGAGGCGTTGAAGCTCTCATGTTCGATTAGTAAATTTAACATTTTACTATCATCAATACGCTTACCTTTTGCTATGGTTTCGAGTATTTGAGGATCTCTTGATTCCCTGCAAATTTGCCCTGTACTGATATGGACAAAACCGAGATCCTCAAGCAACTTTGCCTGAGTATCCTTTCCGCATCCATTAGGACCAAAAAGGATAATCGCGAGATTTTCTTTCATTCTAACTCCTTTTCTTTAGTAAAATTTGAACTACTCCACAGTGTATTATACACTACATAAAAATAATATCAATGGCAAATAGTGGATAATCAAATTGATTTAAGTATTTCTCTGCAAGTAGACTTGCCATTTTCATCTATTGTGCAACAATGCACTTCTCCTGTAGCCATTTCTACATCACATATTTTTGCATCATCTATATTTTCAAGATATTTTATTAAAGCTCTTAAAGTATTTCCATGAGAAACCACCAAAACATTTTTGCCTTCTTGTAGATCTTTGAGTATAGCTTCTTTATAGTACGGAACCACCCTATCATGAACATCTTTAAGTGTTTCTCCTCCTTCTATTTTTACATCCCAACCTCTTCGTATTCTTTGAAATTCTTCTTCTCCAATATCTTCTTTTACTTGCCATTTATTTTTACCAGTATGGATACCATAATCTCTTTCTTTCAATGAAGCAACAGCTTGGCAAACTAAATCATCCTTTCCACAAACTTTTTTAATTTCATCAAAAGTTTCTTTAGTTCTTTTTAAATCTGATACATAAGCCACATCTATTTTTTCATTTTTTAAAACCTCTCCAGCTTTTCTAGCTTCTTCATATCCAGCTTCTGCCAAAGAGACATCAGTATGACCTGTCCAAAGTCCTAATTTATTATATTCAGATTCTCCATGTCTAACTAAAAATAATTTTCCCATCATATTTTTTATATTTTTAAATCTTAATTAAATTAAATATTAAATGCTCCTAATCCTTTATAAACAGCTTTTGAGCCAAGTTCTTCTTCTATTCTCAACAATTGATTATATTTTGCAATTCTATCGCTTCTTGAAATCGATCCAGTTTTAATTTGTAAAGAAGAAAGACCAACAGCCAAATCAGAGATTGTAGAATCTTCAGTTTCTCCTGATCTATGAGATATTATGGCACTAAAACCTGCTTTATGAGCCATTTTTACAGCTTTAATTGTTTCAGATACAGTACCGATTTGATTTAATTTTATAAGTATAGAATTTCCTGCTTTCTCTTTTATACCCATATCAAGTCTTTCTATATTTGTCACAAACAAATCATCTCCCACTATTTGTATTTTCTTGCCAAACTTTGATGTAAATTTTTTATAACCTTCCCAATCATCTTCTGCCAAACCATCTTCAATAGATATTATTGGATATTTTTTAATCCAATCTGCATAGAGATTTATAATTTCATCTGTTGTCAAATTTTTGCCTTCTATTTCAAGATTATATTTACCATCTTTATAAAATTCGGTAGCAGCCACATCGAGAGCAATCTTTATATCTTTACCAGGTTTAAATCCTGCCATTTTTATAGCTTCAACAACCAAAGAAAGTGCATCTTCATTACTACCTAGTTTTGGAGCAAACCCACCTTCATCTCCAACTGTTGTAGACATACCTTTGTTAGATAATATTTTTTTTAAACTATGAAAAACTTCGGCTCCCCACCTCAAAGCTTCTTTAAAAGTCTTCGCTCCGACAGGGACAATCATAAATTCTTGAACATCTGTACTACCTTTTGCATGAGCCCCACCATTTAAAATATTCATAAGAGGGGTAGGCAATGCTAAAGCTCCGGATTTGCTTATATTTTTAAAATATTTATATAAAGGTATTTTTTCTTCATTTGCCACAGCTTTTGCAAAAGCCATAGAAACTGCCAAAATAGCATTTGCCCCTAATTTTGATTTATTTTTTGTACCATCAAGTTTGATTAAAAAATCATCTAAAGATTCTTGATCGAAATTTTTACCCTTTATTTTTGAAAATATGAGTTTATTCACATTCTCTACAGCTTTCAATACACCTTTCCCTAAATATCTTTTTTTATCTCCATCTCTTAATTCACATGCCTCGTGACTCCCCGTAGAAGCGCCACTCGGCACAGAAGCTCTACCAAAACCATTTGCTAACCACAAATCTACTTCAACTGTTGGATTTCCTCTTGAATCTAAAACTTCTCTGCCCATAATCTTCTTAATCTTGTATTGCATATAATATTTCAAAAATTAACTTCTATATTTTTAATATATCATAAATTATATTAATAATTCAATTATCTATTTGGCAAAAACATAAAACGGCTAGCATTTTGGCGCTAGCCGTATCCACAAGAGATACCTTACCGGAGCATCTTTGTCTCATGAACAGGGATATCTTATTATTTTTAATAAAAAAAAGCAATAGACCCATTTCAAAAGTTGTCGCGAGTCTATCCAAAACTATACTTGCGAAAACTTTTAAAAGAGACTTAATATCTATATTTAAAAAATAATATAAACAATAAATAAGATTCCGATAACCACTCTGTATATACCAAAATAAATAAAATCGTTTTGCTTAATAAATTTTAATAAAAAGTTAATACACAAAATTGAAGTAAAAAAAGCAGACAAAAAACCTAAGACCAATATAAAAACTTGTTCAGTAGAAAAAATTTTATAATTTTTAATTAAATCGAGTCCAACAGCAGACAGTATGGTTGGAATAGCTAATAAAAAAGAAAATTCTACAATCAAAACTCTTGGGAGTCCTAAAATCAAACCCCCAACAATTGTAGAAGCAGATCTTGAAACTCCAGGGATAACAGCAAGAGATTGAAAGATTCCAATTATAAAAGATTGTTTATATGAAATACTATTTAGATCAAATTGATTATCTATCATATTTTTCCTTCTATAATAAGTTTCAAATAAGATTAAAATTAATCCTCCAATAAGTAAGGTGGAGGCTATAAACAAATGATTGCTAAAAAAATAAGATTTAATAAATCTATAAGTCAAAAGCCCAATTATACCTGTAGGCAAGAAAGCTACTAAAATCTTTTTCCAAATATTTATATCTAATATCTTTTTATAATATAAAAAAATAACAGCAAAAATTGCCCCGAATTGAATAATAATATCAAAACTTTTTGCAAAATCTGAATCTTCAATTCTCAAAATTTTGCTAAATAAGATAAGATGCGCAGTTGAAGAAATTGGTAAAAACTCTGTTATACCTTCAACAATACCGAGAAAAAAACTTTGCCAAATTTCCATAATATATAAATTATAACAAAAATATCAATCTTTCAAAAATCTAATAAAAAAATATAAATAAAATGAGCCCCGACTGGCGGGGCTCTTATGACTGTCTCCACTGGGGAGTTAACGCTCCTGATTGACCTTAGATACAGTCAAACCTGAGGTTCCTTTTAGTAAGGAGAGCGTTTTTCGTTCCGATGCTAGTACTAAACACCAGAACTATTGTTTTTTCACAATGAGTGAATAGTTTAAATCCCCTACCAAAACAATCTAAATGCAAGGGATAATTTTCTACCCTACCATCATACAAGACACCAACCACTAAACCCAATAAGGCTAGAAGTGGCGCCAAATAGATACTATAATATTTCAATAAATAAAGCAAATTTATTTTTATTTTATGATATGCAAAGTGTTGAAATATTATATTAATAAGATAATTATAATTATAAAAATTTATGAAAATAGACTACTGGTTAAACCAAGTAGTCTATTTTAATTATTAAGATGTTTCTTTCCTTTCAAGAGCTTCAATTGCTTCTAGAAGCTCGTGGTACAAAATAAAGTGTTCTTCTGCATAAGGAAGATAATATCTCTTAGTCTCTTCAATCTTTCTTTTCTTTTTTTCATCAGTACAATTCCACAAAGTGAGCATATTGTGAAGACGATCAGGAAGTTTGATCAAGAAAAATTCTCTTGGAGCAAAACAAAATCTAGAATGATAAGCCAAATCTCTTTCTTCTTTTGAGGAATAGGCCTCTTTTGGCTGTTTTGTCATATAATCAACAAGAAGAGCCACTCTATCACCAAATTCTGCTCGCACTCTGTCAATTGTCCAAGACGGGACATCTTCAACAATATCATGCAAAAGCGCTGCTACTATGACCTCATAATCCTTCACTCTCACATAATCAATGATAATTAAAGTAACAGCTCGTATATGTTCAAAATATCTTGTTTCCCCATCATCTCTAAATGTTCCACGAAATGCATCTTTGGCTGAATTATAAGCTTTTTCAATAGCCTTATAACGATAATCAAGCTTCGGAAAAAAATAAGAGATTCTCTTAAAAAAAGTTTCCCTATTTTCCGCTGCCTTCAAAAATTCCATTTTTGCAAGCATATAAAGCTCCTTCCTTCTATATATAAAGATATAATTATTTTACCAAAAAGTCAATTTTTATACTATAAAAATAAATTAATATAAATATTAAACGAAAAACCACTTCACAAAAAAAGTGGTTTTTAATAATCATAAATTGGCGTAAAACCATACTCTAAAGCTTTTTGTTTAATAAAATATTTTGGATTTTTATTATAGACTTTACAATAATATAAAAATTCTTCTTTATTATTTACTCTTACTGTTTTAGATTTTATAGAATCTATCCCTACTCTACCCATGATTTTTCCTTCTTCTAAATCAACTGCAATAGATTGAATTGAAAGTGGTGCAAGTTTTAAAACATTACCTATTGTATGTGCTGCCCCATTTCGCCTGCACGCATCATGATCGCAGAGTCTCCATATATCAACAACAGCTTTTGGATCTGCAAAAAGAGATTGTTTGGTAAGTTTTATACCTCCAAATGTATTAACAGACTTTTTCCAATCTCGAGTCACCATAAAATCGTTGTCGATTTCTTCTACAATAAAATCAAAATCTCGTGCAGGAAAATCTCCTAGAGTGTATAAATTGAAAGGATCAAACGGAGGATGATAATCAGAATGACCAATTTTATGAAGGATTATTTTTGCAACTGCACCGCCAATCATCCAGATTTTTCCACTTGTATTTCCTAGCAACATTGATGCTATTTCTGGATAACGAAGAATATATCCTGTAAAATCTATATCAAATGTGTTATACATAAGCTCCTCAAATCTAATTTGATGTTAATACTTGAAGTTATAAAAATCAATTTATATTTTATCTAAAGATTATTATTGGTAATTTAAATATATAAAAATTTCGGTACACAATTGTACCGAAATTTTTTAAATTTAAAAATCATCAGAAATAATTTTTCTAATCCAAGTTTTTGGAATACGACTAGAATCTACACCAGTACGCCTACCACAAGCTCCACAGCAAACATAAAACTCTGCAGAACAATGATGATGTATTTCATGATATTTTATATCTTCGACATTAACTGCAAGTTTTGAACCACAACGGACACAAATAATCTCAATGTAATTATTATTCTCTAATACTCTCATAGAGACCTCCAATCACAAATATAGAATACTACAGCATGTTTATCAAATAAATAATAAAAAGATCTTTTAAAAAATATTTTTATTTTAAATTATTAAACTCTAGAAGTTTTTTGTAGCCTTTTTCTGTAATCGAATAAAATGTCCTTGGAATTTCAATCCTTTCTTCATTTATTCTCTCTTTTCTACTATAAATCAACCCTTCATCCTTCATATTTTGAAGATATACATAAATACTCGCTCTTCTTAATTTTCCTTTAGATTCTTTTACAATATCAAGACCACACATTTCTTTATGGTTATTATTTGCCAATATTTTAAGAATAAGAAATTGTCTCTTTAATAAAAATTTGATGAGCTTTACCCTTACCGACATAGCTATTTTACTCCTTAAACTGATCTATCCGCATAAGATAATAACATAATATATTATATGAGCAATAGATTGAACCCATAACAATTATCTATATAAAATAAAATTCCAATGCATAATTGCATTGGAATTTTTTAAATCAAAATATTAACTATACGGGATAAGTAAGTGCAGCTATTTCAGCAGGAGTTAATTTCTTCATTGCCCTATCTCTGAGTATTGATCTGGCATCATACTCTCTTTCGTTTGATACAACATCAATATCGCAACCTTCATTTGCAAACAAATAATATCTACCGTCCTCCAACTTTAGAGCAATCCTCTTTACAACATTTCCAGATGTGCCACTAACACCAATACCCTCACAAGCAATAATTGCACCTGTCTCAGTCAAATGATAAGAATGATCAATTGTTTTGCCACGACCTTCGGTGGAATCTGAATTTTTGGTTGCAACATACAACGGAACAATAGTTCCAGAAATTTTTTCTCCGACTTCTAGCATAGTAAACTCCTTCCGATAAATATTTTACATATTATGTATTAAAAATCAAATAAGTTTCCAAATAAATTTATACACCAGATTTAGCTGCGAGGCTTGGGATCGAACCAAGATTCACGCTTTCAGAGAGCGTTTGCCTACCATTAGCAGACCTCGCAAAATTACGATCTAACAATAACAAATATAAAACAATTAGTGAAATAAAGTTTTATTTCTTTAACTTCAATATCGCTTCCACAAATCCAGAGAAAAGTGGGTGTGGAGAGAGTGGCCTTGCTTTTAGCTCTGGGTGGAATTGACAACCAAGGAAAAATGAATGGGCTTTTTTTGGAAGCTCTGCAATCTCCATTAAATCCCCTTTTGGTGATACAGCAGAAAAAACCATTCCAGCGCTCTCTATTTGTTTTATGTATTCAGGATTGACCTCATATCTGTGCCTATGTCTTTCAGATATATTTCCAAATATCCCTTTTACTTTATATTCATCTTTTAAATATTTTTTATAAGATAAATCAGCTATCGTTCCTACTTTTACGATAGCGTCATAACTCCCTAGTCTCATAGAGCCTCCCATTTCCCCCATCTCTATTTTCTTTCTCTGCTCTGGCATCACATCTATAACCAAGTTTTTAGACTCTGAATTGACTTCTCTGGTGTGAGCATCTTTGAGTCCTAAAACATTTCTACAATATTCAATAACAGCAAGTTGCATACCATAACAAATCCCTAAATATGGAATTTTATTTTCTCTTACAAATTTTATAGCCATTATAATACCTTCTATACCACTCTGACCAAACCCCCCCGGAACAATGACCCCATCAAAATTTTTAAGTTCTGATACTTTTTTTGGATTAAGTTCATAATCTTTACTATTTATCCAAGTCAACTCTGGTTTAGCTCCTTGTGAAAAACTAGAAAATTTTATAGCTTCAATGACAGAAATATATGCATCTGAAAGAACAAAATCTCCTGTATCAAAATATTTTCCCACAACTGCTATTTTAATATTTTTCTTTGTATTTTTTCTCTTGGCCACCATCGCCCTCCACTCAACCAAATCTTTTTGTCTTGGTTTTAAATCAAAATATTCCAAAACTCTATCTGAGAGACCATCTTTTTCAAAATTTATCGGTACATCATAAATACTTTCTATATCTGGTGCTGAAATGACATTGTCGACTGGTACACCGGTAGAGAGTGCGATTTTTTCTTTTCTTTTGTGATCAAGCGGAATCTCACTTCTTGCAATAATCATATCTGCATTTATTCCATAAGAATTAAGTTGTCTCACTGCATTTTGAGTTGGTTTTGTTTTCATCTCACCTATTTTCCCCGGAACTGGCAAATAGGAAACCATAACAAACATCACATCTTTTGGATGTTTGAGCTTAAGCATCCTAGCTGCTTCTAAAAAGATGGCATTTTGATACTCACCAATAGTGCCCCCTATTTCAAATATAGTAATTTCAGAATCTGTTTTTTCAATAGATTTTTTAATCCTCCTTAAAATCTCTTCTGTTATATGATAAACCGGCTCAACACACTTGCCTTTATAACCGAGCGCTCTTTCTTTATCTATGACATATTTAAAGACCATACCATTGGTCATATAATTTTCAGAAGGTAGAGATTGATTTAAAAATCTTTCATAATTTCCCATATCTTGATCTGTTTCTAGTCCAGAATCCAATACAAAAACTTCCCCATGTTCAGTCGGATTCATTGTCCCAGCATCTACATTTAAATACGGATCAGCTTTTATAAGAGATACATTAAAACCTTTAGATTTTAAAATCCTTCCAATAGAAGAAGTAGTCACCCCTTTACCAACACCAGACATTACCCCACCAACAACAAAAATATATTTGTGATTATTGTTTTTCATAAATCAATTTATTAAATCTTTATATAGAGAATATCACATCAGCCGAAAATTTAGAGCATAAAAACCTGTGTAAAAAAGCATAGACAACTATATAATATTGATTTATAGTGTAAAAAATATTGATTCTTATTTATATAGCAAGATTATTAACCTGATTTCCTCTAAAAAAATCTATTATATTTTTAGAAGCAATCTCAGCCATTTGATTTCTTGTTTCTGCATTTGCAGAAGCTATATGAGGAGTAAGTATAACATTTGGCATTTTTAATAATTCCTCAGAAAAATTTGGTTCGAATTCAAAAACATCTAACACTGCTCCTTTTATTTTTTCTTCTTTTAAGGCATTTACCAAATCTTTTTCGTTTATGATAGCGCCTCTAGCTGTATTTATTATAAACGCATCTTTCTTCATCAGGTTAAAAGTATCGCTACTTATTAAATGGTGTGTTTTTGAATTTAAAGGTAAATGTAAACTAACAACATCGACCTCTTTTAGCATTTCTTGTAAATTATCAAAATATTTTGCTTCAAATTTATTTTCAATATCTAAATTTCTAACTAAATCATAATAATATATTTTCATGCCAAAAAAATGTGCATACTTAGCGGTCATACTACCTATTTTTCCTGTACCAACAAGTCCAATTATTTGACCTTTGAGTGATCTACCGACAAAATTGTTTGGAGACCATCCTTTATATTTTAATTCTCTTATATATTTATCAGCTTCAAAAAACCTTCTTGAGAAAGTTAAAATGGCCGTAATGGTATATTCAGCCACAGCTTCTTCTGTAAGAGGAGCAGGAGCATTTGTTATACAAATATTTTTTTCTTTAGCAAAACTCAGATCTATATTATTAAAACCTGTAGCATAATTTGATACTATTTTTAAGTCATCTGAAGCAGACAAAACACCTGAGTCTATATCGTCAGTTAAAAGACTTATCAAACCATCATATTGATTCTTTTGTAATACTTCAACCAGATAGTCCTTTTGTATTTGTTCATCTTTTTCATAGACATCAACAACAAAACCTTCTTTTTCTAAATTTTGTTTACAAATGATTGGTATCTGTCTAGTTATAAATATTTTTTTATTCATATTTTTATTATATAAAAACAGACTGATTGTGTAAACTCAGTCTGTTAAATAAAACTTATTACATGAAAATCAAATAGGAAATAGGCGCTCTTGGATACTGCCGAGCATAATATAATTCCATAAACATTCATCACAAACAGAAGAAAATTTGCGATCTGAAGTATCTGGCATCCACTCTTTTTTACAAACTTCACACCTTAAAGGCAAGACAGGTATATTATCTATCTCAAGATATTCACATCTAAAATCAGAATGAGACACGGATTCTAGAGGCATACGACATCCTTTCTTTTTTAAGAATAACTTAAAAAAATATATAAATCAAAGAAGATTATAAAACTCTTCTAGATGATTTTTATGAATTACCAAAACATCATAGTTTCTATAATATGTACTTGTAGATAATTCAGGTTCATACACCTTCCATTCACCAGTATTTGAATCTATCTTCATAAAAATAAAACCCATTTTTTTTGAAATACCAAAAACCGGTGTAGCATCCCAAGGAGTTTCAAAAGAAGGTGGCAAAATACCTGCAACAAACCCACCTTCCCATAAATTTGCAAACCACAAACCAATACTATCTCCGATTATTTGATGAGTATTAAATTTAGGCAATTTACTTATATTAAAATATCTATGGAGCTGACGTCTACAGAGTAATGAACCTTCTTTGAAAGATTTATGTGTATTTAAAGACATTAAATGAGAATTCCCATAATTAGATATAGAAAAAACTCTATCATATGACCTAAAGCCATAAATTTTACCTGTATTTATATCTCCCACAAAAGCAGATATTATTTCACCATTTGAGACAATACTTATCATTGTGCCTATACCATAAGATTGCCCGTTTATCATTGCTTTTGTACCATCTAATCCATCAATTGTTGCGTAACAATCTTTTTGTCTTGGTACCTTTAAAAAACCGTCTTCCTCTGCGATTATACCAATATCAGGAAAATATCTTTCAAACATTTCTATATAAATAGCTTGAGCCTCTCTATCTAAATTTGTGACAAAATCATCCATCTTGCCTGAATGTCCAATCTTTGACTCAACAACAATACTTGATCTATTTTTATTTGTCATTGAAATAACTTTTCTCATAGCTTCTATCAAAGCATCGCCCATATTTAAACTAAAAGAATCTGGGATAAATTGAACGCCTTCCATATACACCTCTTTTATTTATTATTTATAAAATATACAAAAAGTCAACCAAGGAAGAGGAAAAGTACAGGGAAGATTTTCCTGATACAACATCATTGATGGTTAAAGCCGCTGAATTGATTGGCTGGGAAGGACCTTTCATAATCAGCTAAAAGGAGGTTTGAGGAGTACCTATAAACTCCTCTCGTCTATAGATGTATCTATACTGATGAGCTCAAGAGAGCGAAACGAACTTTTTTATACAAACTTACCAATACTCATTTATATTTAAAATTTTAAATAAATTTTTAAGATATATTAAGTTTAATAATATTAACAAATCAAAGATTTTATATTGATAAATAAATTATCCATATTTTTCTATTTTTAAAATTTACTTTTCAATATAAAGATTATAATTTTGTAATATAAAAAACTAATAAAAATAATCCTCCCCACCATCCTAAACCAGAAACCACTAAACTTATAGTGATTTTATTTTGTAAAGATACCGGTAAAAGTTCTGACTGTCGACCATCACTTTCTTGTGCCAATAAAAAAGGACTTACATAAAAAGACAAAAATAGTCCATTCAAAATTAAAACACTTCCAATAATTAAATGATAAAAAGGTATACCCATAAATTGATCATTTCGATATAAAATAATTCCACCTATAATAGCGAAACAAATACCTACCCATATTAGTGGTTTTGTAATTTTATGTGTCCGAATTGTAGCTTCAGTCCAATATTTTGATTTTTTGCCTAAAAATCCATGAATATCAATAACTGTTACAGCCCCAAGTCCGATAATAAACCCAGCGATAAATATAAATAATCCAATAAAATCTAAATTGATCATTATCTATTTAAATAAGTTATAGTTAATTGTAGGATTGTAGCAAAAGTTACCCATAGAAAATATGGAATATTTACATAAACAATCCAACGAAAACGAGGAAAAGAATGCCATAAATAATAGAGGGCCCAGATAAGTGTGGCTAGAATTAAAAGAATATCAATAGATGCAAGGATATTATTTTTTAAGCCAAACTGCAATGGACTAAAAGCAAAGTTAAAAACTAAATTCAATGCAAACAATAATGCAAATGTCCAAGGAATTTTTTTAGTAAATACTTTATAAAAAACTGTACCGAAGGAAATAGTAATAATAATATAAAGCACAGTCCATACTGGCCCAAAAAGCCAACTTGGTGGTGCCCACATTGGTTTTATAAGTTGTGAATACCAGGTATATGTGTCCATATTTTTATTTTAGCATCTTTATTTGAAATACTCTATTATATGTAAATTATATATAAAATATGAATATAAAAATATTTTAGAATAAATTTAAAAACAAAAAAGACAACGTTCATTAAAAAATGTTGCCTTTCATTACTTAGAAAACTATTGGATTCAGAGAACAAATTTTACTCCCATCAAAAATTTCTATACTCCAATCTACATAAATATTTATAAAAAACTTTGATGGAAGGGTTGGTCAAACTACCAACCCTTTGATAAACTCACTTGCAAGTCTTGATTTTGCCTTCCGGAGTATATTCGACAGTTGCTCCAGAAGGAAATTGTAAATATGATACACCATCGATACAGTGCCTGGTGTATCCAGTTAAAGCAGCGACCTTGCGATCCGCGTATCCACAACCTAAAAGTCCTGCCATAAGTACAGTAATCAAAATTAGAGCTTTTTTCATATTACTCCTTCCGTAAATTATTATACAAAAGTTTATATTATTTGTCTATTACTTGCATCCGTCCACCACATTTGAGACTTTTCTCCTAATTGATTACAAATATACCTCAGAGGAGAAACTAATCTCTCTTGGAGTGACTCCGAGGAGAGCGTCCGAGGAGATCAGAGCAACTCAACTACTTTTCAACCGGGCTTTGACCTCCCTTAAAATGGAGGAGAGGTTCCAAAGGAACCCTCCTGACGTCACTTCAGTGATGGCCAAAGCGGCAGAAATTGCCGGTATAGAAGGACCTTTCATGATCAGCTAAAAAGAGGGTTTGAGGGATACCCAGAAACCCCTCTCGTATATAGATGTATCTATACTGATGAGCTCAAAAGAGCAAAACGAATACTCACACAATTTATCTAATACTTATTTGTATTTAAAATTAAAAAATTAAATCTTAAATAAAAAACTCAAGCTAAATTTAAACCATAATTTAAATAACAAAAAAGGCTGGAATTAATCCAGCCTTTTGACAAGGGTGGTTCCCCTGAAGGGAGTCGAACCCTCACGCTTCAGTTCCTTAAGCCTCAGCGTAAACCATAGCAGGGGAACATTTTGCTACTTACAAGTAGTCAAATATATTTCTTGCAAATAGCGTGAATTAAAATCACAAAGAAGGAGTGCTGTTTCTCTATCTAATGAAATTCGAAGCATCTTTTGATTTTTTCGACTAAGGATACCATAAAGTCCAGATTTGCTTTCATCTTCTTTGGATAGCTCTCTTCCTTTATAGATCCTAAATCTCTGTAATATGCATTTATTGCCAGAAATCTTATTTGTATGCTCGGCAACCGATTTAGAAAAGGTTAACCTGAACAATTTATTTTCTTTGATTAGGCCCCAAATTTTTGAATCTTGGCATCCTTTAATTGAACAACTATCAACATCAAGGTCGAATATTCATTTTTAATTTCTCCTATTCCTATAGCTGAATTCTATACAAGATAATACATTTAAATAAATTTATGTCAAGTTCTTCTGGTAATGTGTACACACATTACCAGTGGATATTGATGAAATAGGGATAAGAGCAAGAATCGAAGATGAGATCACTAGATTTAATAAATTCAGGACCGGTGTCTTGGGACACAAAAAAGAAAAATCCTCAGAAGATATAAATGTCAGAAATTATACGAAGTATCTCCTCAGGGAAGGTACATTGATTGAAAAACGAGAACTACTGGGATGTCTGCAAAGCAAGTTATATCTAAAAAATAAAAAGGTCTTCTTGAATAATTAACTGACTTTTATTTGGAAGTTATACATTCCCATTCCACACACTCCTTGTACTTTCTCACCAGATTTTGGAATACCCAAGTCAATTATTTCTTCACCTGTTGGTTGTAACATCTTTTGAAATCCAACAGGACGAACCACAAGTGATGCTGAGCAATCATATGTGCCATCTGTCTTCACAACTAGTTTGGTAGGTAATCCACCTTTGATTTTCGTAACACGCGGAAAATAGCCACCCTTTGCAGTAATGGTCACGTACTGTACACCGTCTTTAATTTCAACATTCTGCGACTGTGCAACTTCGTTTATACCTGTTGAAGAAGGTCTATCAGAAATAAAATAAATCGTTCCTACGATGAGAGCAAGACTAATGATAATGGATATGATTGTGTTTTTTTGCATAGTAATTAACTAATAAGATTATATGTTAAATAAAGGATTAATAATACCCAGTCCGGCAAGCCCTGCGAGAAATGCGAAAGATCCAAGACCAATTACTAGAACACCCGCTGATTTGAAGAAAAGTGGGGCATGTTTTGATTGTGAAAATGACGCTGAGCCAAATGACAACAATGCAAGTATTGGTAGTGTTCCAAGAGCAAACGCTCCCATAATTAAAATTCCTGAGACAAACGAATCACTTGAAAGTGCTGCGACCTGCATAGCCTGAGTAAATCCACAGGGTAGGAAAAATGTGCTAACACCAACTAGAAATGGTGCTATCGTCTTGTGCTCTACTTTACGGAAGAAACTAAATACTCCCGATGGTAGTGCAATTATATTTTTCTCAAACACTCCTACTAGATTAAGCCCAAGCATTATCATTACAATAGATGCAACAATTCCAAGTATTGCAGTAACTGTAAAACTTATACCAATTACACTACCAATTGCACCAAGAACACCTCCGAGTACAGCAAAGCTAATTAGTCTTCCACCATGAAAGAGCATCATGGGTTTGGTATCACTTATTTTGTCCTGAGACACTGTTGCAGAAAGAGAAAGAACAAGTCCTCCAACAACTGCAAGACAACTCGATACTGACGCCACAAGACCAATAATAAAGCTGGTCACTGGTGTTATTGTTCCTCCAAGCCCAAAGTTTAGTATTCCTGACTTCTGTACGATAAAAAACAAAGCAATAAATGCAAGACCAATCGGCAATGCCTGCCAAATAACTCCATTGTCCTTTTTTTCCTTAACTTTCTTTTCAACAGAAATTAAGTAACCATTGTGTTTTATTTTTTCACTTAGGATTTCAGCTAGTTTGTGCTGACTTTCATCTAAAGTGGTTTCAATCAACACAGTTTCGTTTTTCAAGTTAACATTAGTATTACTGATACCAATCTGTTCGTTTAAAGTATCTTCGACGAAGATTTTACACGAAGGGCAGTGTGTGCCAGAAATATAAAATGTGTAAGTCTTTGTATTCATAATTTATATTTTTTTCGCCTTGATACGAAGTGAATTCGAAACTACCGATACTGATGACATCGCCATAGCGAATCCTGCGAATACAGGATTTAAGAGCCATCCGAAAATTGGATAGAAAATTCCAGCAGCAAGTGGAATACCAATAATATTATAGATAAATGCCCAAAAGAGGTTTTGTTTAATACCTCTCATGGTTATTTTTGAAAGCTTAATAGCTTTTACCAGTTTTGAAATATCTCCACCAAGAAGAGTAATCCCAGCTGATTCAATAGCAACATCGGTACCCGTACCCATAGCAATACCTACATCTGCCTGAGCAAGTGCAGGAGCATCATTTACACCGTCACCTGCCATAGCGACCACTCGACCTTGTGATTGCATTTCTTTTATTTTTGCTAATTTATCCTGAGGTAATACATGAGCTATTACTTCATCAATACCGACAAGTGAAGCTATATGTTTTGCAGCCTTTTCATCATCACCCGTAAGCATTACAACTTTGATACCAAGCTTATGGAGATCAGCCACAGCTTGTTTTGATTCGGCTTTTATCTCATCAGACACCATCACAAACCCAAGCACATTTTCTTTTGTCGCAAGAAGGACAGGAGTTTTTCCTTGTGCAGTAAATTGCTCAATTTTTGAAATATCAAATGATATCCCTAAATCGTTAACTAATTTTGCATTTCCTACAAAATACTCTACTCCTTTAATTGATCCTTTTAATCCTTTACCTTGAACACTCTCAAAATTTGAAACATCTCCAATGTGTAATTTATTCTCAAGTGCATAATTCACTATCGCATGAGCAATAGGATGTTCAGATTTTTTCTCAAGTGAACCAATAATTGAAATAAACTCTTCATTACTAAGATTAGATTTATTTTCAATATCAACAAGAGTTGGTTTTCCTATGGTTATAGTACCTGTTTTATCTACAATTACAGTATCTACTTTATGTAACTTTTCAAGCGTTGCGGCATCTTTAATTAAGATACCTTCTTTTGCACCCTTACCAACTCCGACAATAATTGCAGTAGGCGTTGCAAGACCAAGTGCACACGGACAAGCAATAACCAAAACTCCAACAAACGATACTAGACCGTATGAAAGTGCTTGTGGAAATCCAAGCGTACCAGTACCAATTAAGAGCCATGCTCCAAGTGTAAGAGAGGCAATGATGAGAGTGACAGGAACAAAAATTGCCGATATCTTATCTGCAAGAGCTTGAATCGGGGCACGACTTCCTTGAGCATCCTCCACCATTTTTATAATTTGAGCGAGAAGTGTCTCGGATCCAACTTTTGTAGCTTTGAAAATAAATGATCCAGTTGTATTAATTGTTCCCGAAACAACACTATCACCGATTTTTTTCTGTGCAGGCATTGGCTCTCCCGTAACCATAGATTCATCAACGAAAGAACTACCTTCAGTTATGACACCATCAACTGGAATTTTCGTACCAGGTTTTACTATTATCAAATCTCCATGTTTAACTTCATTAATACCAATTTCCACTTCTTTTCCATCACGAATTACCAAAGCAGTTTTTGCTTGTAAGTTTAAAAGCTTTTCAATAGCATCCCCTGTCTTAATTTTTGATCTTGCCTCAAGGTATTTTCCTAGAGCAATAAATGTGATGACTACAATTGTCACATCGTAGTATTGATACTCAACATTAATAAAAGGCTTGAGGACATCTTCTAAAGCGGTTACAGCGAAACTGTATAGAAAAGCGGCAATGGTCCCAATACCTATAAGAGTATCCATATTTGCCTTGCCATAGCGTAAAAATCTATAAAAACCAAGCAAATATGGTTTACCAACTACAAATAGGATATAAGTGGCGAATATTGGAAGTAAATGGTGAAAAAATTCTTTTAGCATATAACTCATTTCAGGCACAGATTTATACTGAGCCAAAATATCCCAACCCATGACAAATGCAGCAAAAATTGCTAAGGGAATAGCGGAAAGAACTTTCACCCTCATATCTCTAACCTCAATGAGTTTCTCTTTTTTGGACTGGTTCAAATCTAAATGAGCTGAGTGCTCACTTGCTGACATCCCCATTTCTTCAGCAGATTGACTACCTTGAGAATGATTTGATTCTTGATTTAGAACCAATGAATAGCCCAAAGGTTCTATTTTTTTAGAAAGATGATGTGGATTTGTTTTAGATTCATCAAAAGCAATCTTGGCTTTTTCTGTCCCATAATTTACTTCTACTGAGTGCACCCCATCTGTCTTT
Organism: uncultured Candidatus Saccharibacteria bacterium; assembly: GCA_964519145.1. Taxonomy (GTDB): domain Bacteria; phylum Patescibacteriota; class Minisyncoccia; order Phycocordibacterales; family WO2-35-19; genus CAZFHL01. The sequence goes on along the minus strand of CAZFHL010000001.1, from coordinate 1,736 downwards.
TTAAACGTTTTTTCAATAATACTGGCACATGAGGCACAATGCATTCCTTTTACTGTATATGTTTTAGTATTGTTCATATATTATTTGCGTTTAAGTTTGTAAACCTTAAGAACTTCATCAACTGCCTTTGCAGGTTTTCCTTCTTTTATTTGTTTAACCACACAATGAGAGAGGTGATGTTCCATAAGCATATCCTCAACATTTGAAAGTCCCTGTTTTATTGCAGAGCTTTGAGTTATAACATCGATACAATACGAACCCTTATCAACCATTTCATTCAATCCTCTAACTTGACCTTCAATAATTTTTAATCGACGTGACATTTTAGATTTATTTATATTCATAATTATATACTATACCCCTAGGGGGTATAGTCAAGTCACACTTGTGTACAACAAAAAATCACCGAATAATCGGTGATTTTTTGTCTTGAATACTGCACTCTAGCCAGGTATGCCATTTTTGAAATAGTTACCTATGCATCTCAGTCACCTGACTTAGTATATGACGGCTGGGAGACTAGGAATCGAACCTAGATTAAAGGCTTCAAAGGCCTCTGTCCTACCGTTAGACGATCTCCCAATATTTTATAATCAATAAATAATCATATTATTTATACCTTTATTTTTAAATTTAGTCCAATAAATTGAATCTCTTTCAAACGTCTCCATCAAAACTTCTTTTTTCGCCGTCGCATAATTTTCTGCTGAAAATTTGCTCATTCTCGGCTCGTCAGCCTGCGAAAGACGGCTCAAAAAGTGTTTCTCGGTGACTTTTGAAATATAACTATTATTCTTTTTCTGCCTGTGTAGATTCTATAATAGCTATCTCTATAGGCAAAGAATACACACTAGCATAGGCCTGCCTGTTGCTTGCTTCCAAAAAATTTAACAAAGTTTTTGAATTTATATTTTTAGCATTTTTTACTATATCCATTAAATTTTTTGCTATTTCCTCCCCTATTTGATCTACAACATATTTTTTCATATCAGGAGCAAATCTAAACAAAAGAATGAATCTCAAATATCTGATTATTATTTTCAAAAATATTTCCATATCTATATTTTCATTTTCTGCTCGTCTCACACAATCTAGTGCTACATCTGTTTTTTTATCTGCCAAAGCTTTTAATAAATCTAAAACCAAAAAATCATCTGGTGCTCCTAAAACTTTTACAATTTCTAAATGGGATAACTTTTTGTCCAAACTACTATTTATAGATTTTTGAAGTATAGAAAATGCGTCACGAAATGAACCTTCTGCCAAATTTGCTATTAAAGAAGCTGACTTTTGTTCTAAATCATAACCTTCTTTTTTTGCTACATCTAAAATAGAATTTGTTAAATCTAAATGGTTTGGTTTCTTAAAAGCAAAACATTCACATCTTGAAATGACCGTATCTAAAACTTTTTGTAATTCTGTAGTCGCCAATATAAAAACAACATGACTAGGTGGTTCTTCTAGTGTTTTTAAAAATGCATTCCAAGCTTCACGGGTGAGCATATGCACCTCGTCTATTATATATACTTTATATTTTGAAGAATAAGGAAATGTATTCACAGAATCTCTGAGTTCTCTTATTTCATTTATGCCTCTATTTGAAGCGGCGTCCATTTCATAAATATCTTCTTTTTTTGTACCTATCATCTCTGCAAAAATACGAGCCAGGCTAGTTTTACCCGTACCCCTGCTACCTGAAAATAAGTAAGCATGGGATATTTTGTTTTTTTCTACTT